>DKQR01000222.1 GCA_002471805.1 Fidelibacterota bacterium UBA7303
GCCTCAACTTCAGTGAGCTTGTTTAGCTCATCGTAAAGATCTTTATTTCTCTCTACGACCTTTTCCAGTTTATCAATTGACAGATCGTCTGTTGCACTGGATTCGGGCTGATTCAGTTCACTCATAATAATTAGTATAGTTGTCTTTAATAAATCTGAAGAGATTTAAACGACTATACTATTGAATTATTTCAGAATAAGCAAATAGGAAGTTTAGCGATGATATTCCTGGATAGATCTTACCTGAATGGTTTGATTTGTCAAACGAATAGCCCGCACCGCAGCTTCTGCTCCAGAAAGGGTGGTAATAGCCATGATACTTTTTTGGATACAAGCTCGGCCAATGGCTTCTTCGTCATAGCGGGATTGGGGCCCTAACGGTGTATTGATTACCAGGTTAATCTCATCATTTTTTATCCCGTCCACGACATTTGGACGACCTTCACCCACTTTAAAAATGGAATCAGCCGGAATGCCATTTTGCCTTAATTCCTGTGCCGTTCCAGATGTGGCTAGAATATCAAATCCAATCTCATAAAGGTCCCTGGCGATCGGAATCACATTCAGTTTATCCGCATCATTTACAGAAATAAATACTGTTCCAGAACTGGGAATTTCATTTCCGGCGCTGATGGAGGCTCGCCGAAATGACTGACCAAACGTTTCAGATATCCCCATCACTTCACCAGTAGACTTCATTTCAGGACTTAGAAAAATGGATTCTTCCGGAAATTTATTGAAGGGCAGGACAGCTTCCTTTACGGCAACATGGTGATTGTTATCCCATGACTTTAATTTAAAATCGCATAGTTTTGCACCTGCAGCCAGTTGGGCAGCGATTCTCGCCAAGGGAACATTTGTTGCTTTGCTGACAAAAGGTACTGTTCGACTGGCCCGGGGGTTCACTTCCAGAACATAAACCTGTCCGTCCTTATAGGCAAATTGCAGGTTGATGAGCCCGATTACATTTAACCGTAGAGACAACGCTCTCGTAATTCGGATAATTTCATCTACGGCCTCAGTAGTAATCCGGTATGGCGGCAGCACACAGGCAGAATCTCCTGAATGAATTCCTGCCTCTTCAATGTGCTGCATAATGGCACCGATGTGTACCATTTTTCCATCACATAAAGCATCAACATCAAATTCAAATGCATCTTCCAAAAATTCATCAATCAGTATCGGATGCCCTTCCGTGACATCTGCTGAACGCGCTATATAATCAATAAGCTGTTCTTTTGAATACACAATTTCCATTGCCCGACCGCCAAGGACATAACTGGGTCTCGCCAGGATGGGAAAACCAATATTTTCAGCAACGTCAACTACTTCATCAATGGTTTTGCCCGTGCCATATTGGGGGCAGGTAATGTTTAATTCATCCAGAATTTTCCCAAACTTTTCCCGGTCTTCCGCCAAGTCGATACTTTCCGGGCATGTACCAATGACGATCACACCTGAATCCGCCAAAGCATTGGCGATTTTAAGGGGTGTCTGACCGCCGAACTGAACAAGTACACCATCCGGTTTTTCAAATTCAACAATATTCAAAACATCTTCATAGGTCACAGGTTCAAAATACAAACGATCCACCAGATCAAAATCAGTGCTCACAGTTTCAGGGTTGCAGTTCACCATAATGGTTTTGTAGCCCAGATCCTGTAGCCCAAACACTGCCTGGACGCAACAGTAGTCAAATTCAATCCCCTGTCCGATTCGGTTCGGTCCGCCTCCAAGAATTATCGCTTTTTTCCCTTTTAGTGGCCTGATCTCATTTTCCTCATCATAAGTAGAATAACAATAGGGTGTTTTAGCTACAAATTCCGCCGCGCAAGTGTCTACTACCTTATAGGATGGCAAAACATTTTCTTTTTTACGATTTGTCCGTATATCAGATTCCGTTCTGCTGGTCAGTTGACCAATTTGCCGATCAGAAAAACCATTAAGTTTTAATTCCCGCAGAGATGTTGCTTGCAATGTTTCCACATCATTTAACATAATTAACTGCTGAATCTGCTGTAAAAACCAAGGGTCGATCTTGGTCACATTGAATATATCTTCGACGGATTGTCCTTCCAAAAACGCCTGGCGGACTTTCAGTAAACGAAAAGCAGTCCCATAGCGTAAGGCAGACATATCCAATGATCGTGCCCGGCTTACATCCGGGTCGCCTTCTGCCGGCGGTTTAGGCTCCAACCCATCCAGTCCCACTTCCAAGGAACGAAATGCTTTTTGCAGACTTTCCCGAAATGTCCTCCCAATAGACATCACTTCGCCCACGCTTTGCATCTGTACACCCAAGTGTCCTGATGCGGATGGGAATTTCTCAAAATCAAATCGTGGAATTTTAGTAACAATATAATCAATAGTGGGCTCAAAAGCCGCCAGTGTTTTCCCCGTGATATCATTTGTCAGTTCATCCAGTGTATAGCCTACTGCCAGTTTTGCTGCTACTTTTGCAATGGGATAACCAGTGGCCTTACTTGCCAATGCTGAAGATCGGCTTACCCGGGGATTCATTTCAATAATGATCATACGGCCATTTTCAGGATTAACTGCAAACTGAACATTGGAACCTCCAGTTTCCACTCCAATAACCCGCAGGCACTGAATCGCCCAATTTCTCATCTTCTGGAATTCCTTATCCGTCAGGGTCAATGCCGGTGCCACAGTGACAGAATCACCGGTATGAATTCCCATAGGATCGATATTCTCGATAGAACATATAATAATAGCATTATCTGCTCTATCCCGAATGACTTCCAACTCGAATTCTTTCCAGCCTAAAAGGGATTCTTCGATCAATACCTCTGTAATGGGGCTGGCATTCAATCCATTTTCCACCAGGTTTTGGTATTCTTCATGGTTATAAGCAACGGAGCCGCCTGTGCCGCCCAGCGTAAATGATGGACGAATTATAATGGGAAACTGCATCTCATTTAACAATGCTTCTGCATCCGGCCAGGAATGGACAAAGCCGCCCTGAGCGGTGTTTATTCCAACAGCATCCATGGCTTCCTTGAATTGTTCCCGGTCCTCCGCTTTTTCAATAGCCCCTACCTGGGCACCAATCAGCTGAACATTATATTTTTCAAGCACACCCTGCTTGTGCAGATCCATAGCCATATTCAGAGCTGTCTGTCCACCCACAGTGGGCAGGATGGCGTCCGGTTTTTCTTTTTCAAGAATAGCTGTAACATATTCAACTGTGATAGGTTCAATATAGGTTGCATCAGCCAAATCCGGATCGGTCATAATGGTGGCTGGATTTGAATTAACCAAAATGACTCGGTATCCTTCCTCTTTCAAGGACCGGGTAGCTTGGGTACCAGAGTAATCAAATTCACAGGCTTGTCCGATAACGATAGGCCCGGCGCCGATGATCAAAATAGATTCAATATCAATTCTTTTTGGCATTTTTCATCATATCAATAAATTGCTGAAATAAATAGCGACTGTCATGGGGTCCGGGACTGGATTCCGGATGGTACTGTACAGAAAATGCCGGGATATCTTTACACCGTATCCCTTCTAAAGTGTTGTCGTTCAGGTTAACGTGAGTAGGAATTATATTATCCGGGAGTGAATCCAAATCAACGGCAAACCCATGATTCTGACTCGTTATTTCAACTTTATCGGTATTCAGATTTTTTACGGGATGATTGCATCCGCGATGACCAAATTTTAATTTGAATGTACTCGCACCCAGAGCCAAAGCAAGTATCTGATGCCCCAGACAAATACCAAAGATCGGTTTCCTGCCCAGCAATTGCTTCACCGTTTCAATACCATAAGATACTGCAGCCGGATCGCCGGGACCATTACTCAAAAATACACCATCCGGGTTGAAATCCATTATTTCTGTTGATGGTACAGTAGCCGGAAATATTGTGGTGCTACATCCATGATGTTCCAACAATCTCAGAATATTGTGTTTGATACCAAAATCGATGGCCGCTACTCTAAACTCCCCATTTGGTTTTCTGAACCATTGGTATGCATTTTTACATGTCACTTCTTTTGCCAAGTCCAAACCCGACATGTTGGGAGTTTCCTTCAACTTTTTTTTAAGTGAATCCAAACCAGAATTACTTGTGGAAATAATACCATTCATGGCACCATTATCCCTGATATGCCTTGTGAGCGCTCTTGTATCTATTCCTTGTATCCCAACAATGTTCTGCTCTTTCAGGTACTTCCCGATAGTTTGAGTTGACCGCCAGTTTGAGGGTATATCTGTTTCTTCCTTAACGATAAATCCAGCCACCTGAATATGTTTTGATTCAATGTCATCCGGATTCACACCGTAGTTGCCAATGTGAGGAACGGTCATAGTCACAATCTGTCGGCAATATGAAGGATCTGTGAGAATTTCCTGGTAACCCGTCATGCCCGTATTAAAACAAACCTCACCAACAGCTTGACCTTCGGCACCAAAAGAGTGCCCGTAAAATTTTCGACCATCGTCTAAAAGCAGAATAGCAGTTTGAATATCACACATGCAATTCAGAATAAAATTTTTCTTTTTTCAATAATGCTATAAAAAAAGGCCATTCTAAAAAAGAATGGCCTTTTCGAAAATTCCCATTTCGAAACCTACAGGGATTTTTTCCCATCCAACCCCTGGCTGAACGATAAAATTAATTTATTGGAGAAGAACAAGAACTTTACAATCACTTAAAACGCCAAATTTTTTATCCGCGTCACGGATGCGCTCCGCATCAGCGTTGGACACCATCAGGTTAATATCATCGGAACTAGTTTTAACCTCTACCATCAGTGGTGTTTTACCTACTCGGCGAATTACATTTCTGTCATCCATGGAATGAGCATACCCAATGGGACCACGGTTCACAGAACGGGAACGGGTATAGTGCCGAGGGCCATACACCAAATTGTAATCTTCATTGAAGATTTTAGGCACCATGGCCGGAATATGGTATACATTCCTGGCATCGATCACAATTCCCGAAATCCGTTCACTCTTAGGTACGGTAGAACGGGTTATCAGATAAGCCGGCTGGGACATGCTTTCTTTCAGGTACCCTTCCGCATCTACGAGAATTTCAGCCAGCCCGGACATTTTCACAGCCAGGGCGATGGCGACCTGATTCTTTTCCAGATATTCTATCTCACCTTGTTGAAATGCACTGCTGACTAAGGATTCCACCCTGCTTTCGATCAGGCGATCGCTAACCATAAGTTCGGCAACAGTACGACCATCAAAGTTGACTTGTTTAATCAGGTCTACAAGGTTTTCACGAGCATGAGCACGAGCTTCCGCTTTGGATAATTTGAGGTTGACTCCAATCACATCCAGACTGCCATCCCCAGATTGTTTTTCTTCAATATCAGCAGTACCGCGGCATACAATTACACGATTTGCATAATCAATAAAACCATCCTCAGAACGAACGACGGAGGTTCTGTAGCCACCAACTGCGAAAAGATTTGAATACAATAGAAAGGAAAGTAGGGCGGGTCTGAGCATTTTATCTCCTATTTACACAAATAAAAGTACCATAAAAGGAATATGTTAAGCAACTCTCCCTATAGATTAATGTACGTAATTTTGATATTATGGCGTCTTGCAGAAAAATTACATTGTTTTTAGCGTTGGTATTTGTAGCCTGTGTCGAAAATAAGGTTTTTATCCACGTTCATCCTGACGGACATACCTTTTTCAAATTTGAAAGCCGGGGAGATTCCCTTGATGTATATGATGGTGATTTTGTTCATCCTTATCATCTGAAGAATTGGGCAACAGAAATATCAACCGTTCAAACTGAAAATGAAACAAACTGGAGACGCATTACAAAAGGCATTGTATATGATTCTGTTATTGTGCTACAGTCACCCGGAGGGTCTCAACTGGGCTATAAATTTCACAAGTCCAAAATTTCCAGCTGGTATAAAGATTCCTATGAGGTAAAAGTAGTTATTGAGGGCCGCAGGATCAAACAGGATTATCCTCAGCTTTATAATGCGGTCCTAACCGATAAAATGGACAGCCTGAATTGGCTTCCTGAAGCGCTGACAGTTTTAATGTACAAAGGACTAAAGGATATCGGTCATGATTCACTGTCGCCGGAACAATCGCTATGGAACCACAGACTGGTAAATCATTTACGAAATTCTTTCGCAAAATTTTCATCTTTAAAAGACCTGGAACGGATACAAAAAGATCGTGTGGATTATTTAGAAAAATTGCTTGCCCCTTTTCATGTAGGCCCCTCTTTGCCGGAAGAATTGGCCATAAATATGGAAAAGCATGAAGAAATCCTTCGTACCTCATTGGATCTGGGAGATGATTTCTTTATCTGGAAAATCCTGCTTCCTGGATCGCTTTTTGCCACCAATGCTACCCGGGTAGTAGGTGATACACTGATCTGGGAATTGGGGTTAGATTCACTGCTTTCCCATAACTACACATTGTATGGTTCAACAGTCATCTATACTCCAGATAAAATTCAAATATCCTTAATTTTCAGTTTAATCCTCGGATGTATCCTTTTGGTAATTATTATATGGTTTTTTTCCAGAAATATTTTTTAATTCAGATGCGCTACTGGATCATCGGTGCAGCCACAGTTGCTTCTATCTGGCCTGATATCGCCACATACGCGGATGAACAAATCATCAGTCTCTTAAAACAGCATTTTACCACAATAGATCAGGGGCCGACCTACCTGGGGCAAAGTATTTACGAAGATAATAATCAAAGAGTATTTCAGCTGGAAATCGGATCGTCGAAAGAAAGGATAAATGAGCACTTGCTATACAGTTTCGAGGCCTTAGCCAGGATCAGTTCCTACGCCAGCACCCCTTACAAGCTGTTCGTATTGATCATTCATATAGATAAGTATGATATCCCCATCATCGCCCGCAGTAAATTTACATGTTGCAAAGCTTTCTATGTGGATGGTACCATGACAGAAAAAAAGTGGCGTGATGAATGTCTGCTCATGAAAGTTTTATGACTGATCGCGGAATCTATGGATAACATTCAGCACTATTTAAACATTGAGCTCCATACCGAATTCTGGTTTGATTGTATTGCATAAAATGAACTGATCATGAAAAACCTTATTCTTATGTTCAAGACCCAGAAAACTTCAGGCTTCATACTGAAAATTTTTCTGCCCCTGATTTTAATTAAAGGTTCACTCTTGAGCCAGACTGGTGGACTGCCCTATCCTCTCCAGAACTTTGTAGCTGTAAAAAAACAGCGTTTATTCCACTATCCTAAAGGACCGCTGTTTCAGGGACGCAAACACGATATTGATTTTATTACGGACGTCCCCACAGATTCCATTACTGCCGCTATTCTTTTTTTTAAAACAGATTCCATGAAGAATTACCGGGAATTTCCACTGGCAGGAAACAATGGTTTATTCAGATTCCAGTACGATCCTCGGCTTTTCCCTGCTGATGCTATCGAATATTTTTTCATGATCCAGGCCGGAAGTGATGATTTTTATGCTGTACCGTTGAACAGCAAAGGGGAACTGACACCCAGCAGGCGCCTTTTCACCGATCCAGTTCTCTATTATCAGCAAAAAATGTCAGCGGATCAATGAGCACTCCAGCTGACCGGGTGAAGGAACTCCGGGAAATCATAGAGCAACATAATTATAATTATTATATCCTGGATGACCCTGCTATTTCCGATGGAGAATACGACACGCTGTTCAGAGAACTGGAAACCCTGGAAGCGGAACATTCGCAACTCATCACTGCCGACTCACCTACCCAACGGGTCGGTGCAGAGCCTCTGGCTGAATTTAGTACAATCCAGCACCGCTTACCCATGCTATCTCTGGCCAACGCAATGAATACAGAGGAACTCCTTGCCTTTGATGAACGAGTTAAAAAACGACTGGGCACTGAAAACAGCATTGAATACATGGCCGAACCAAAACTGGATGGACTCGGTATAGAACTTGTTTATGAACAAGGTGTAATGATTAGCGGATCCACCCGTGGTGATGGTTTTACCGGAGAGGATATCACCCAAAATTTGAAAACGATTCGTTCTCTGCCCTTAAAACTCCGGGGAAAGAATATTCCTGCCTTACTGGAAGCGCGAGGCGAAGTTTTTATAAAAAAAGAAGATTTCATAACACTGAATAGGAACCAAGAAAAAGAAGGAAAATCAATTTTTGCCAACCCCAGGAATGCCGCTGCAGGCAGCCTGCGGCATTTAGACCCTAGAATTACAGATAGTCGCCCTTTGTCTATATACTTTTACGAAGCGGGCAGTATGGAAGGAATTAGCTTCGAAACTCACGAGGAATTTCTTTCGGCCATAAAAGTTATGGGTTTACCGGTAAATCCTTTCATCGAGAAGATTTCAGGAGGAAATGAACTTGCAACATATCATAAGGAGTTAGAGATAAAACGGAATAATCTTCCCTATGAGATTGACGGCACGGTATTTAAGGTTAATCATTATACAAAACGGGAGCAATTAGGCGCCCGCAGCCGGTCTCCGCGCTGGGCTATTGCCGGCAAATTCAAAGCTCAGCAAACTACCACGGTAATTAAGGATATTGATGTGCAGGTAGGGCGTACAGGAGCATTAACACCGGTAGCAAAATTAGAACCGGTTCATATTTCTGGTGTAACAGTAACCAACGCCACTCTTCATAACCAGGATGAAATCAACCGTAAGGATATCCGCATTGGAGATACGGTATTAATCGAGCGCGCCGGGGATGTAATCCCCAAGGTTGTGCAGGTGATCCTGGAAAAACGCCCTCAACATTCAACACCATTTATAATTGTTATGCATTGTCCTGTCTGCGGTCATAAATCCTACAAGCCCGATGATGAGGCAGTGGCCCGCTGCATAAATATTTCCTGTCCGGCTCAGGTGAAAGGGCGCATTCAGCATTTTGTATCCAAACTGGCCATGGACATTGAGGGACTGGGTGAAAAGATTGTGGATCAATTGGTAGAAGCAGGTTTTTTAAGAACAATTGATGATATTTTTACTCTAGAGCACCAGCCGGTGGCTGAATTGGAGGGGTTGGGCGAAAAATCAGCGGAAAACCTGATTCGGTCCATTCATGGTTCAAAAAAGACGAATTTTGCCCGTTTTGTCTATGCCTTAGGTATTCGTAATGTTGGCGAGCACACTGCCAAGGTGCTGGAAGCAAATTTTAATGGGGATATTAAAAAGTTCCAACGGACCACTGCAGAGGAACTGGAGGATATTGATGAGGTCGGCCCCATTATAGCCCAATCCATAATCCAATTTTGGCAGGACAAAACCAACCAAACCATGGTCCAGAACTGCCTGGAGAGGGGTGTCTTTTTAGCAAAAGTCAAACAGAAAACAGCCCTGCCTTTTTCTGGTCAAATCTTTGTTTTTACAGGCACTTTGGAAAAACTCAGTCGCCACAGGGCTAAACTTGTAGTGGAAAGCCTTGGCGGCAAGGCAACAGGTTCTGTAAGCAAAAAAACAACTTATGTGGTGGCGGGCAGCGGAACGGGATCCAAGTTAAAAAAAGCACAAATCCTGGGTATAAGGGTACTGTCAGAAGATGAATTTTTAACTCTGGTTAATTGATCAATATTCAAGAGCTGTTTTTTTGTTTTAATTAATTAAAATAATTCATCAGTAAGTTCCTGCATGGATATGATGAAAATTGAAGAAGTAGTGGGCGACCTTATTCTTATTGTGCTGCACAACCACGAACCGCTCCAGAAAATTGGTATTGACCAGGATAAAATCTTTGTTCGCGTCAAGGGTTACGATGAGAATGGAATGTGGATTCATCACCCCGGTTTTCAGGTACCCAATATTACCGGCAAGGGCCGGGCCAAAACCAAGAAAGTAGAAGCCTCCATTCTTATACCCTGGGTCTTCATAGTGTCCCTCGTTCATTTTCCCGGCGCAGAGGGTTTCGACCTGCCCAGCCCGTTTGATTTGCACATCGGGTTTAAATAAACACCGATGCCTGAGCCGGCCATTCAAATTTCAGGACTGTTCAAGTCCTACGGAGATGTCCATGCGCTTTGCGGAGTGGACATGACCATTGACCAGGGTGAATTCTTCGGGATGCTGGGGCCCAACGGTGCAGGAAAAACCACCACCATCAACATACTCACCGGACTGGTGTTTAACGACAGAGGGTCTACTCAGGTTTTTGGCAGAGATACGGTTACAGACTATCGATTTACCCGGTCCAAGATCGGCATTGCCGCCCAGGAGCTTTCCATAGACTGGTTCTTTCCCATTGAACGTTTGCTCTATTTCCAGGCCGGGTACTACGGTATTGCCCCCAGAAAAGCAAAATCCACCATTGATAACCTGTTAAAACGGCTGGGTCTGGATAAAAAACGAGATTCCCGCCTGCGGCAACTTTCCGGCGGCATGAAACGACGTTTTCAATTGGCTAAAGCTCTAGTCCATGATCCGGATATTATTATCCTGGATGAACCTACCGCCGGTATAGATGTGGAACTTCGCCGGGACCTGTGGCAGTACCTGCGGGACCTGCACAGTGCCGGGAAAACAATCCTGCTTACAACCCACTACATTGAAGAAGCAGAATTACTCTGCGGAAAAGTAGCTATCATTGACCAGGGCAAGGTCTTAAAGGAAGGCACTCCCAAAGCATTAACCCGGGAATTGGGACACGCAGGAATTACGGTCCAGCTGAATCAGGATGCAGTAAACTTAGAAAAACACCTATCTGGTTTTACTTACACTGCCGAGGAGAATCGTTTGCACTTTGTAGTAAAAGATCCTGATTCTTCATTGCCGGAAATCATCCAGAAATTATCCCAAACGGAGGTACATATTCAGAGCATTACCACAAACTCTTCCTCACTGGAGGACGTTTTTTTAAGTTTAACCGGCAAAGGGATCAATGAGTAATATTTTCAGCCGTAATCTACCCTTTGTTTGCAATCAGATAAACCCATAAAATAATATGAACTGGATCGGACTCTGGACTCTCATCAGGCGGGAAGTTGGTCGTTTTTTTTCTGTCTACCGCCAGACCGTACTACCAGGACTGATTTCCTCCGCCCTCTATATCCTGATCTTTGGTTTTACCCTGGAACAACGTATTTCTGAAATCCAGGGTGTCTCCTATACCTGGTTCATTTTACCCGGGCTTATCATGATGAACACCTTGACCAATGCCACTTCAAACACGGCCTCCTCTATGCTGCAGATGAAACTCCTGCAGCAGCTTCCTGATCTACTTACTGCACCTTTATCCGGTTTTGAAATTGCGCTTTCTTATATCATTGGCGGCGCTGTTCGGGGCCTGGTGAATGGTACACTGGTTTTACTTTTAGGTGTTTTATTAATCAAGCTTCCTGTAATTGATCCTGTGGGAACAATCGCTTTTATCTTCCTGGTGTCTTGGGCCTTTGCTAGTATGGGCTTGGTGCTTGGTCAGCTGGCTGATAGCTGGGACCAATTGGCTATGATGCAGAACTTTTTCCTGACGCCACTTAGTTTTCTGGGTGGGATATTTTATTCAATTCAGATGCTGCCTGAATGGGCTCAGAGCCTTAGTTTTTTCAATCCTATTTATTATATGATCAACGGTATTCGCTATACAATATTGGGTATTAGTGATTCCTCCATAAGTTTCAGTTTCTGGATGGCTGTAGCATTAACAATTATTTTTTCGGCAACTGCTATGCTGCTAATGCAGAGCGGGGAAAAAATCAAGCAATGAGCCGCAATGGGATTTTATTAATCTTTCTTTCAATTCTATGGGGCCACGATCCCCAGGCAGATGCTCCCCAGTGGACAGCCTATACTCGAGGCGGCTTTGTCAATGTAAGTAATAATAACTCCGGTGCCGCTACCTATTTCCGCCTGAAGAGAACTACCAGTTATACATTCCGGGATGTTCGCTTTTATGCCCATATATTTGGCTCAGATCAGGATATTCGATTCCGTCAAAAATCCAGCCGGATATTTGTCAGCCTGCCCTGGCTTTACAATTTTACTGCTGTATCCTACCAAAGAAATACCCTGGTGGATGTAGCCCTGCGTTACCACTACAACCAAGGATTGGGCATGCTGATCCGCAATACGGACAGCGGAAATATGACCACGGAAATGGGCATGGCCTACGATATGTCTGACTACCTCGAGGACACCCGTAAAACGTCCTATTTGAAACTGGCCTTTACCCATGATCAGGATTTTCAATATATCAGCACCAAGCTGGAACTGGATTATTATTTTCAGATCAGCGATATTAATGTTTACGACCTTTCCCGCTTCCAAGCCATGGGGGAATTACAATGGAAATTTTATCATAACCTGAAATTAATAGGTGGTGTGTACCAGGAACTTCCTGCAGATGGAACATATAACAATCAAAATGCTTTGCTCTATATAACCCTAAGTTGGAGTAAACGTCTACAATGGTCTTACTGAAAAAAACTCTCTTATTATTTGTCTTTATGATTCTATCATGTGTGGTAGCTCAGGAATTAGATGATGATCTAACTTTGAACAAAAAGCCAATTATTATTTTACCGGCCAGAGATGCGGATAACCCCGGGTCTATCAGCAACAAACTCACTGCAATTGTAGCCCAGAAAGCCACAGAAATGGGTCGTTTTGAAGTCATCGATCGGCGGTTGGTAGACGCTATCCTGGAAGAACAGAAACTGCAACTCTCAGGGATGATCAGTGAGAGCCAAATCGTCAAGATCGGTGAGCTGGCTTCTGCTGAGGAAGCATTTATGGTCAATGTGATTGAATT
>DKQR01000109.1:0-6159 GCA_002471805.1 Fidelibacterota bacterium UBA7303
GTATTAATGAATATACAGACCTGGTATCACATAGCTACTACCTTTGATGGCACAGATTATAAGCTATATGTCAACGGTGAAGAAGTACACAATTTTACGATTGGAGGCGGTAGAGTTCCATATCCCACCCCGGTAAGATTTATTGGTGGAGATCGAGTAAGTCCAGCCAGGTTTCTTGGGAGAATAGATGAGGTCCGGATGTGGGATTATGCCCGGACCCAGGAAGAGATCCAGGAAAGTATGGACAGAACCCTGACTGGAAATGAGACTGGACTGGTGGCCTATTATCCCATGGATATAGATAATCAGTATTTACTTGATCGCAGCGGGAATAATTATCATGGAATCATTATCGGTCCCATGATAAAGTCGCGATATTTTTCTGATGATTGCCCTGAGCCGGATGGCAGTATGTTTTGTCCCTATCCAACCATTGAGACTGCCCTGGAAGATGTCCGGGCCTGGGATCGTATTATTATTCGGGAAGGGAGGTATACCGAATTTATTATGAATGAAGGGATCAATTGGAATAACCCTGTCTATAATTGGACCGGTGCTTTACCTCATAAGCAGCCTTTTCAACCCGACCCAAACCCTGATTTTGGCGGTCCGCCGACAAACACAATTACAATTGAGCCCTATCCAAATGAAAAAGTAATTATTGATGGTACCGTAGCCATAGATGTTGATTGGGAACCGTATAGTTACAACGGCCACAGTGTTTTCAGGGCAATCTTAGACTCTGCTGCGATCGCTGATGAGATCCAGAGACCTTTTAAGGACGTGTATGGGGTATGGATCGATGACAGATATCAGATACCTGCGCTTGAACCAAATATTAAAAATCCGACAGATCCATTATCTTATGAAGGCCTATATAACAATGAAAAAGGAACATTCTGGGATGTTGATGTTGTACAGTCAGTTTTGCAATTCGGAGAGGTTAGGGAAGGTAGTGTAATGTCCATTAATCGTGAGAATGGACTAGCAAGACTTGATCTGTTAGATACATTAGAAGAATGGGCATTTGACCCGCAAACTGAGATGCTCTATATATATGCGGATGAACGTTATTTGCCCACATCCACCAATGTAAGAATAAGAGTGCTCCACAGGATGCTAAATATCCAATATGCTGCAAATCTGGAGTTTAGAAATATTAACTTTTTTGGAGGGTCGATCTTTCTTCACGGGATAAATGTAAAAGTTGAAGATAGTAATTTCTCTTACCTTCACGATATTACCTTACCACCTTTTCGAAATCACGGTCCTTTATGCGCTGGTTTATTCAGCAAAAATGCTGATTTTATAAACTGCGTATTCAGTCATATACCATTTGTCTATTCAATAAAAATTAGTGGTTTTAATACTCTGGTAGAAAACGCTCTATTGACCAATATGGACTGGTGGGCAAATCCTGGTGGTGGTGCTCCTTGGCTTGGATGGGTATGTCGGTTCGTGACTTTTGAGAATAGTAAGATCGGCGGTGTGGGCGGATCAAAATTGATGGAGTACTGCCGGATCGAGGATTTTGATGATCCCTGTGACTGCAGCGGGATTAATCGCGGTGCCCATGGGGCTGTCAAGTCAATGACCAGGTATAACTGGGTTATTAACGGCCCTGGTGCCAATGGTATTAGATTTGATGGGGGAACGTCCGGTTCTGGGAACAGGCGCGGTGATGTTCATCATTTAGTTTCAGCAGGAAACAATCGAGGAATGCGGCTGAAAGGTGACTATCATGAATTATACCATGTTACTTCATATGATAACAGGACGCTGGATATCGATTTGTTCTCAGGAAAATATAAAGAGCCAGGCGAATTAAATCAGGGTTTTGGCCTTGATTATACACCTGGGAACCAGCATTCAGTGCTTAGAAATAGTTTGGTAGAAAGTTCTTTGGGATGCCCTACACCTGACTGTTGGCCATATCCATCATCTGAAAATGGGGGCTTAAATCCTGGCGATGCTTTTCACCTTTTAGAAAATGGGATCTGGTTTGGCACAGCGTTTGGCTCAGCATCTCTTCATAAAGAATTGACAAATCCCTGGCAAAGAAGTCTTACTTATCCTGATTCCCTATACTTTGATGGCTACTATCGTCCTGATGACCGTACTCAGGATTATGATTTTCGGCCCCGAAAGGGATCCACTTTAATAGACGCTGGTGTGGTGATACCAGGGATTAATGATGGTCAGGATCTACAATTTAATTGGCCTCAATCTTATCCAGGTCAGAATCGCAGATTTATTGGTGATGCTCCAGATATAGGAGCATATGAGTATGGTGATTCTGTCTATTGGATACCTGGTTACCGATATCCACATCCCAGTTTTCCTATTCCTCGCAACAATGCGGTGGATGTGATACCAGACTACAGTGTTGTCTGGAACTATCCTTATAAAAGAGATTATTCCAGTACCATGGCAAGTGTGACTATCAATGGACCTGGTGTTAATCGATCTCAGATATTTACATATCCAAATAATGTAATGTTTCAGGCGTTTCAGCCAGGGGGACTGTATACCTGGTCTGTTTCTGTGGATGGTATTAGCGGAGGGACCTGGTCATTTCGGGTGGATAATGATATTTTCCCAATGAATGATCGATCTATAGACACGACCTTGCATGAAGTTATACCACTAAATAATCAAAAAACTCTAGAAGTGTTTGAAAATAATATTGCTTTCTTGTTGTTTGATATTCCATCTTCCGTTGATAACAGTTGGGATGTAGATCTTAATCTTACTACAAAAGAAGTTAAAAAATTAACGGGTGGAATTGTGGTCTACAAACATGATCATCCCGACTGGGGTGAAAAAAATGATGAAAGGAATATTGGTATCATTGATCACTCTCTTGGCACACCATTAGATACACTATTATCCCTGGAAGAAGAGTCAGTTGTATCCCTGGATATGAGCAGTATCATCAACGAACCAGGAAAGTATTCTTTTGCCTTGGCACCATTGGACTCAAATGATCATGTTACTTTTCACAGTTATGAAGCTGGAAGAACTGGAGGATATGCATATTTCACAAAAAGAGAATTATGGCCCAGCCTCTCTTTTACACCCAGCCTTGACTCGGTTAGTGTTGTACTATCTGTGCCGCCTGATGACAGTACGATAATTCTCAATAGTACTTCCGGTGATAGTATTCTTTTCGAATGGAATATGTCTCATGATGTAGACGTACAAGTCATCTCCTATCTTTTAAAAATTGGTTTGCCCCTTCCATCCAGTACTAGAGACATGGATACATTGTTTACGGAGGTAGAAGTAAGCGGGAACAGTGCCAGGATCAGTAAGCATGATCTTCTGGATATGCTGGTGGAAGCCAATCTCTCAGAAGCAGTGTTCGAATGGGATGTTACTGGTATATTGGCCACAGGAGAAATGGTAACGATTGAATCACATAGTTTCAGAACGGCCATGGATGACTCCAATTATGAATTGATCTTTCCCGATGAGTACAGATTGTATCCTAATTATCCCAATCCGTTTAATCCTGGCACAACCATATCCTATGATCTAAAAGCATGGTCCAGGGCCACCCTGGAGGTGTTTGATATTATGGGGCGCAGTATCCTAATCCTGGAGAAGGGCTTAAAAGCACCTGGCCGTCATAAGGTCCAATGGTATGGCAAGGATAACAAAGGGATTAAGATGGCATCTGGTTTGTATTTTTATCGTTTAACAGCTTATAATCCAAGTACTGGTAATATCGCTTATGATCAAACCAAAAAAATGATGTTTGTTAAATAAAACATTATTTATGACAGGTTAAAAATGAAAGCTGTAATCCTTTATATCAGTTTCATATCAATCACTTTTGGAATATCGCGTAAAGATTTTGGTAATTTAGTAAAATCAATCACACTTTATGGCAATATTAACACATCATATGTAGTTACAGATGCCTATATAGGTGCAGATACGGAGAATATTTCTAGTTATTCTTATGGTCTAGAAACTCAGCTTAGCTCACTAGGTTTAAAAGGCAGGTATAATAAAATTTATCTTAATCTTGGTTATTCTCAGGGTGGTTTTTTTCAAAGGAATATCCATGAAACGATAAACTATGAAGTCCAAAAGAGATATCACATACATTATGCCCATTCAGCACTTACCTACCCGCTGCCTTTACCGAAAGGGAAGTTAGAGTCCACTTCAGGATTATACTTTGGATTGCCGATTTCCGGCAATATTGAACCAGTGAAAGGAGGTTTTAACCAGCCGGAAATTGAACTTAAGAAATCCTATCTTAAAACAGATATAGGATTGCTTTTGATGATAAAATATAAATTGCATTCTTCTATATCACTTTTATCAACAGTGAAATACGGTTTAAATAATTCATTCGATTACACTTACGAGGGGTATAAGGCATCAAATCGGATCATTGGGATAGGAATTGGTTATAGATATAGCGATAGAAAGAAATGAATTATAAAATGATATCTTCAGAGCGAGGAATCTTTCCTCTGATACTGCTGTTCCATATTTCCTGCGGCCCAAATATTCAATTTTACGGCTGTATCGAGGGTGATTGCCAGGATGGTATTGGTACATGGCTGGACGGCAGCGGCAGTACCTTTACAGGACAATTTAGAAATGGAAAACGGCAGGGCAGCGGTACTTTGGTATATCCCAGCGGCGAAAAATGGGAAGGGCAATGGAAGGACGACAAAAAGTGGAATGGAAATGGAACAATTATGAGTGTCTGGTACAAATATATTGGGCAATATAAAATGGGGAAACGGAATGGAAACGGAGAATTCACCTTTTTTGACTGGCCCTATGACGCAAACTATGCGGGCAGCTGGAAGGATGGGAAGATGCATGGACAGGGGAAATTCTCTTTCAGCAGTGGAGCCAAATACATTGGCGAATGGAAAAATGGGGATATGCACGGCAGTGGCACCTACAGTTACTATACTGGTTCTATGTTCAAAGGCACACTGGATTCTGATGTCCTGGAAGGGGAAGGCGTTTACACCACAAAGGATGGGTATAGATATTCTGGAGAGTTCAGGAATGACCATTTCACAGGGAAAGGGAAAGAGACTTTTCCCGATGGCCGTGAGTATGATGGAAACTTTCAAGAAGACAGACGCCACGGTGAAGGTGTATTCTCTACATCAGGTGGAGATACATATACTGGGACATGGAGCTATGGCAAGAAGCATGGGTTGGGTATTCAGAAATCCGAAAATGGAAGTATGTATTTGGGTGAATGGCATGAGGGTGCCATCCATGGAAATGGAATAATGATAAAGGCTAATGGACAAAAAATTTACGGGAATTGGCTTGATGGTCTAATGAAAAAACAGATTCCTGAAGATGAGGTTGCTGCATATCTGAAAAATAAATATCCAAAATTTGACGAATTTAATCTTATTAATTAATTTTACCCTCCCCGCTTAATCATTAAAAACATAGCTTTTCGTTGAGATGTATCGATTATTTCTGAGTTTATTTTTCTTTTCGTTATTGTTTTCTCAAAACAATGACAAAACTGCCTACCCTATAACGATTGACACAACTCTGGAAATTACTCCAAAGGTAATAACGTTGGCGGGCGGCGGCACTTTTTTAACGGATCACAGCGGTAACGGAAACCATGGGACTATTTCCGATGCTACCTGGAGCAGTGATGTCCCTGATAATCTGTCATCTACTAATGATCTTAGCGGCACCTACAGCATCGGTGAAGGCGCCGATTATGCCACCTTTTACGCTGCAGCAAGTGCCCTGAGCAGCTACGGTATCAGCGGCCCTGTCACGTTCAATGTGCTGAACGGTACCTATGATGGTGATTTCAGCTTGAACAGTATTTCCGGGACCAGCGAAGCCAATACCGTTACCTTTCAATCATTTTCGGGGAGTGCAGGCGATGTTATACTAACCGATAGCTATTACTATGCTAATTATGTTGTTAAGCTAAATGGCGCAGATCATGTGAACTTTAAGAATATGACCTTTGACCGGAGCACAACTGGTTCTGGATATACAAGATTAATTGAGATCAGGAGCGGCACGGATTACATCACCTTTGACAACTGTGTTTTCAAGGGTTATGATCATAACAGCAATAACACTAATTATAGTCTTATTTATACCTACAGTTCAGATCAGTATGATGGGATCGTG
>DKQR01000109.1:6554-7162 GCA_002471805.1 Fidelibacterota bacterium UBA7303
GGTGGGACAGGGCTTGAGATCATCGATAATACGTTTACCGATACCTATGGCGGCATCTATGCTAAATATTTTGATGGGATAACGATCCGGGGGAATACCATAAAGGGCCCTGGACTGGACGATACGGGTATCCGGCTTGAATACTGTGACAGCGCTAACGTGGTAGAAGATAATTCCATTTATGGTCCGGATATGACCTATGGCCTGTACCTTACTTACTGCCAGGCCGCATCAGGCAGTGAAACTGCGATCGTTAATAACCTGATCAGTGTTGAAGACTATGGCATCTATATGCACCAGTACAATACCTACCAGAATGTGTACTACAATTCGGTGAAGGTAAGGGACAGTAATGCCCTTTACTATCACTCTAATAATGATCAGTTTGACAGTAAAAATAATATCTTTTACTCTGCTTCTTCAGCCAGCCCTGCTTTATATGTAAATGATTCATCCGGCTTTACGGGCAACTATAATGACCTGTTCAGCAATTACACCTATCCAGTGTATTTCATTGGCAATCAAACCTTTACTGAGTACCAGGCCACGGGCAATGGAGCCAACTCTGTGAACCTGGAGCCCGTATATAATACAGACAGCACCCTGGT
>DKQR01000109.1:7556-7854 GCA_002471805.1 Fidelibacterota bacterium UBA7303
ACCCGCTCTGAGACTACACCGGACATGGGTGCCATTGAGTTTACACCCAGCGGTTCAGCCTTAAGCGGAACCTATACCGTTGGAAGCGGTGGAGATTACACCACCTTCCAGAGCGCCAGGGATGCACTCGTGGCCAATGCTATTTCCGGGCCCGTGGTAATCAATGTTCTGGCTGGTACTTATGATGAGCCCCTGCTGTTAAATGAAATTATTGGCGCATCGTCTACGAATACGGTCACCTTTCAGTCAGCGGATGCCAATGCCGACAGCGTGATCTGGGAGAATACCTCTAACAGCA
>DKQR01000034.1:0-495 GCA_002471805.1 Fidelibacterota bacterium UBA7303
TTGATGCATACCAATTTTCCGCAATATTATTATTTGATTCCAGATCATGGATTTCCATGGCAATGCTATTGCCAAAAGCCCACGCATTGGTGTAGTGAACTTCATCCACAACAGCACCTGCGGCATCGGTCAAAATGATTTCATCTTCACTGTTGGATAAAGTAAAACCAGTATACGCATAATCAGCAACCAATCCGCCATTCAATGCTTCATTGCCATTTCGGGCCAATATAAAATAATCCCCTGGCACCACAAGGATAAACATTGCATCATTGGAAATCACATGTTCATCGCTTCCAGCATCCTTAATCATCCAGCCTGCAATATCAATGGTTGAATCCGTCGTATTATGTATTTCAATCCATTCACCGTAAGAATCAGATACTGCACCGGGATTAGGCATGATTTCCGTAATCACAATGCCTGCATCATTGTAGGTCAAATCATCAAACCAAACATCCATATAAACCGGTAAATGATCTGAAGCGTCGTGCA
>DKQR01000034.1:872-16906 GCA_002471805.1 Fidelibacterota bacterium UBA7303
TGGTTAAAATGATTGCCGTCATTGCCGACTGCCCAATATGTATTATCTACATACCGCATTTCCGATGATTCATCCAGTATAACTGCAGATACAAATAACCAGTCAAAACGATCATCCATACCGCCGGGCGCACCGCCGCCGAAACTGGTTGTCCTTGGTGATTGGGTATGGACATCTGAGTAGGAACTATTATTATGCCAATGACCAATCCGGTCAATGGGATCAAATAACCTGCCATTGTTATTATCAGCATCACCGGTCAGCATATCAAATGCTGGTTCGGAGGACGAACCATTGGAATAAATATTGAAGTCACCTGCCACAATAAAATAATTCTCATTCAAATTATTTAGGTAAGTGCGCAGGATGGTAGCCTCCTGCAATCGTTCCTGAGCATTTGATTCGCCGGAACTCGCCTTAAAATGGACCCCATACACATTGAACTGTATACTGGATTGATTATGAACCATGATCCATTCAACAACATCCCGTGTTCCTGATGATTGTGCGGTATAAACCACATCCGTACTTATGAATGTAAAATGGTCATGACGGTAAAATAGAGCAATATCCTGGCTTGCACTTTGATTGGTAAAAGTAGCACTTGACCAGGAACCTGGTTCAAAAACATCAAGTACATCAGATTTAAAATGACTAAACCCGGTCTGAGCCACTATTTCTTCAGCAATGATCAGGTCCGGGTCAACAAAATCGATAATGGCAATAAAATCGTCCTCACGATCATTTTCATCTTCAAAATTCAACAGGTTGTACGTCATGATTCTAACTGTACTGGCAGTCAGCCAGCTCATTGAAAATAGAATAAAAAGAGACAGTTTAAGTTTATTCATCCACCATTGCCTCAATCCGACCAATTTCAATCTGGTTATGGTTCTTCAGTATTCCTGCGCTGAATCGTTCTAACCTGGTCAGTTCCTTCTTATTCAATAATTGCAAATGTTCCAGTAATTTCATGGTGGACGGAGACAGGGCCCTGAAATTTCCATCCAGTACTTTTAGAGCCAGCCCCACACAGCCTCCATCGGCCTTTTTGATGGATACGCCTCTGATGGATTCGCCGCCGATCTTGGTAACACCGCGGCCCTGCAATGCTTCAATAAAAAGTGTGTCAAAAGTGTCTGATCCGGATACAAGAAAAGGGTGTTTCACCATGGCCTGGTAAGCTCTTTCTAATTCCGGGTGTTCCCCTGATCCCAGTTTCTGAAATAACCCTGCAATAGCGCCCAGGGTGATAAAGGGAGTGGGGGCAGAACAGCCATCTATACTGGTTGGTATTGCCTCAAGGCCTGTGTATTCCTGCAGCAGGGCAAAGATCGTTTCCTGGACCGGATGGCTTTTTTGAGTATAATTTTTTATTCCCTGGTTAAGGTGTTTGGCAAGGGCCAGCATACCGGCGTGTTTCCCGCTGCAATTGTTATGTAGCGCTAATGCCATCTGACCATCTTTTATCATTCCCCAGCGGGTCATTTTATCGGAAGGATAATGGGTACCGCATTCATAATCATTAATAGTTAGATCCAGTTTTTCAAGCATGTGCTGAGCCGTATCAACATGTTCTTTTTCACCTTTGTGTGAGGCGCACATTAAGGCAATATGATGATCGGAAAAACCGGCAGCATCTACGGCACCACCCTTGATGGCAGCAGCAGCCTGGAATGGTTTTAGAGCGGAACGTATACAGGTTAAATAATGAGGATCTCCTGCAGAGAAAAATGTTTTTCCATTCTCATCAACGGCGACAGCATAAACAACATGAATGCTTTCTGTAAAATCACCACGGGTGACTCTGCAAAGGATGGGCATTATAACTAATACAGCATATTTGAAACGAACTCAAATTTAAATCCTTTTCTCTTTAATTCAGGTATCTGTTTTCTTAGAACATTCAATGTATTCTGCTTTACGTGGCCGATGCCAATTGCAGAGCCATCCCGCTCTGCGATCTCAACCAAAGATAATAATTGCCTTGTGATTTTTTCTTCATCATGATCATTGTCCAGAAATACATTGCGTCTTGCAGATGGAACCTTCCAATTGTTCATTATGGATTCGGCAACTGTCTCCGGTGTTGTCCTGCTGTCAATAAAAAATTTATTGCGCTCTTTTAATACAGCAGCCACAGAATTCATTACACCGGGATCTGCAGTAGCTTGGGATCCCTGATGATTGTTCATGCCAATGGCTTCCGGAATTTGATCCAATGCGTCATATACCCGATTCTTTACAGCATCAGGTTTCATATCCACTCGCAGGACAAATTCCTCCTCCCCTCTGTTTTCACCTACATTCTCCATGGGCATGTGTACGATCACTTCGTGACCGCGACTCACTGCCTTTTCACCGAAGGAACTGCTGTAGGCATGTCCAGGAATCACAGCACAGGTCAGGTTCACACCCAGATGTAAAAAACCATCTGATATTTCATCGTTGCGGTATCCAAAATCATCAATAATGAGGCCGATTTTCCCTTTCACCCGGATCGGTTCTGTTACAGCACTGGATTCCTCTATTGTTTCTTTTGCCGCTGTTCCTGGTTCTTCAGCTGGTCCACCCATGCGTTTGATGATGATCAGCAATAAAACAATAACGACAGTCAAAAAGTAGATAATGGGCGTCCGAAGGTCCAATTTGCTCATGGCAGACGAAGATGCAGAGTGATGGATTGCGGCAGGCCGATATCCTGGGATCCAAAGCGAATGCCATAACTGATATTATATTGACCGAGCTGGAGCCCCATCCCGGCGGAGGCAGTGTATATTTCACTGGTTGCGGAGGTCCCCGCCATGATGCGGAGTTTTTTCCAATTAAATATATTACCAACCCAGATCTGAATCGTTTCAGCAACATCATTCCATTCGGAAGATAAATGCAGTGTATTGCTGTAGTCGCCAAAATTCAGCTCTTTCGCCAGTCCCACGAAAACACGGGTCGGCAATAAGGGCGCAGTTGACCCCAAGGCAGACATTTTGCCTATATTCAGGATCGAAAAGCCCAAGGACAGTTTGTTGGGAAAACGGTGCAGATACCCGGCATTCAGGGCCAGCCCTTGTGCGAATTCATTGTAAATCCCCATCCGGATCGTCTCCAGAGAAAGCCCGTATCTGGATCGGGCCGAACCAAACGAAACACCAACATTACCGGATATCCCGAAAGATGAAAAATGGGCCAGGGGCTCATCGGAGGGTCGGTGATCCCGCAGTTCAATGTCTGTCAGACCGCTGTATCTAAATTGTATGTGTAGCGTGCGATTGTTGATATTCTGGTTATAGGCCAAGTTCGTGGTGGTGACACCACCAAGCCAGGTGCCGTGGCATACAGACAATTCAGGATGTTTTTCAGGAGCCGTAAAAACTGCCGGGTTCACGGAAAAGAAACGACCGGCAGTGGG
This sequence comes from Fidelibacterota bacterium UBA7303, assembly GCA_002471805.1. Lineage (GTDB taxonomy): Bacteria > Fidelibacterota > Marinisomatia > Marinisomatales > UBA1611 > UBA2134. The sequence goes on from DKQR01000034.1 coordinate 4,282, forward strand.
ATGACTCCCTGCAGCAAGCTCTTCGGCATTGGAGGGCAGGGTTAAAAATTGGGTACCGACAGCAAATAACGGTACCTGGAGCAGATATAAGATCCTAGAAATTAAACGCATAGGAAATGGTATGGGCTGTCTGGGCAGCCCAGTCCATAGAAAATGCATAATCCAGATGCGAATCGAGATGGCGAAACAGGCTGTATTGATAACCAAACCCGAATCCTATCCGGCCATTGCCAAACCCTCCGCGGAATTTATACTGTTCTAGGATGGTATATTCCACACCGAGCCTGGGTATTAAATTGGCAAAGGAGCTATGGTCCGTAATGATACCCAGATCACCAACGATGAATAAACCCTTATAATTTGTTCGTGAACCAATGCGGTAAATCGTGGGAAATTTATCTTTGTAGGTTCTGCCTTCAGCATAAACATCACCTGTATTCCATTGATAATTCGAACTCAAATCCTGAATCATGATTCCCAAGGTATTAAATTGACCAGCCTTGATCAGCAGACCGATATCAAACCCGATTCCTTTGCCCACCAGCTGGTCTGATTCAGTGATGGGTAACTCATAGCGCAATATTTTTACAGTTGACCCAACGGACAGCCAGGGGAAAATACGCTGGGAGAATGTGATCATGAATGCATTTTCTCCTGTCTGCATCATACTGGTTTTCTCCCCGGCACTGGTGCGGCCCTGGATATTGGTTACTCCGGAATTGATCCAGGATAGACCAATGCCTGCTGTAGGCGGCAAGGGTGTAGAAAAGCTGGTGGCGGTGAGTCTGCGGTCCAGGGTCATATTGGAATAGCTGAAACCGACTTGTTTTTGGGTCAGAAGCGATGCCCAGGCCGGGTTGTAAAACACCGCAAAGCCGTGGTCCAGGTCACCCGAGAAACCGCCGCCCATTGCCACAGAACGGGAGGTCATGCCCATCCGTAAAAAACCGCCCGGCAATCCAGCCCAATCTTGCGCCGTAATTATGGAAATAATGCTAAAGGTGAGAATAAACTGTTTCATTATTTTACAACAATAACTTTTGTCCACTTTGGAGTGGGAGACTGACCTAGAGCTGAAGAAAATCTAAGCCGGGCAAAATATACGCCATTGGCCACATGATTGCCGTTCTGGCCACGGCCATTCCATTTTATGGCTCCTCTATAGACATTAAGGTCATAATCTTTATGGTACACTTTTTCCATGGAAAAACTGAAAACATCAAGGTTTAATTCGTCGCCAGTAATTGGACCAGTGTGAAAACGAACATAACCGTCACCTTCGAGCTGGTTATGGGTCAGTGGAGAGAATGGGTTGGGATAGGCATAAACTTCAGCACTATCATATTCTGCCTGAATGATGGACCAATCGAACCCGTGAATATCATTGGCAACAGCGATACCATCGGGTGTCCCCAGCCAGATCCGGGGTATGGTATCTCTTTCATCCAGGATCGCCGTATACACCACATCACTTAAAATTTGCTTCTGGGCCAATAACGTTTGGTCTATCGCTGAGTTAAACTGGGCCCAGTTCACACCATCCAGACTTTTCCACAAACCCGAGGCTGAAGATGCAAATACCAGGGAATCCCGGGCACTGATATTATAAATCCGTTCACCTATCAATGCTGTTTCCCATGTTGTGCCTCCATCACGGGTATAACTCAGCCCGCGCACCTCACCGGGTGCATCAGCATTCACTGTAGCTGCCCAGATGGTTATTTGCCCACGCCAGTATTGTTTCGCGAGGCCCACTACAAAATTGCCGGATAGACCATCTTCAGGGTAGGAATAATGTTTCCAACGGATGCATTCTATGGCACTCTGGCCCCAGAGAGTATCCCGTACGATCAGGCCCCGGTTTACACCATTTGCTGTTCCTACCCAGACCGTATCTCCATACGCCAATACAGAGAATGCTTTATGATTATGATTGCCACCATCACTGGGATCTCTGGGATTCAAATAATAATTTTGTAAAATTTTGGGACCTTCACTGGAGTCAAAATTGCCTTCATCGCACAGATCAAATTCAGTCTGGTTATCTAATGGAAGGGGTATATGCCGCCACTCCTTGCGAGGAAAATGATAGTTTCTAAGCCCGCCGGCCCAGCTAGCGATCCAAAAATATTTCCTGTTCAGGCTGGCATCATAAGTCACATTGGCTTGAGGAACAGTGACAGGCAGCTGCCTGAAATAACCAACACCGCCTACCAGCTCCAGTGAATCAGATTCCATATCTACAGGTTGTTTAAAATAAGTCCAACCTATCCCGTTTGTATCCTCGGCGGAAAAGGTCAGGGCTAGACCGAGGCCCATTTGTATACTGCCATCATCTCCTGAAAAGGCTACAAGCATGGAATCATTTAAAACAGCGATCGCAGGAATACCGCCCTGCGGCAACAGGTTGGTACTATCCAGGTTTTGCAGTGAATCGGTTGTTGTCCTGTACATAAAGACCATATTGTTATCATGAACTGCTAAGCCCCGCCCGGTACCAAACCAGGTGAGTGAATCACCCATAGTCCGAATCTCAGCCACTACATTGGTCGTTAGGCCTGCTTCCAGTAGCGTATCCGTTAATTCTGCAGTCAGTGAAAATCTGCTTGGCGCAGTTTGAGCCATACCCAATGCGTATACCCATAACAAACCAAAAAAATATTTTTTGATCCAGCCTATAAAAGTCTTATTCATAAACCACCAGAGAATCAATTTCTGATGTGAATGACCCGGCCCAGTCATTTAAATAAAAAGTGGCAAAATATTTCCCCAGAGGATTTTCATTGCCGATTGTGATCAGGCGGGAAAACACTCCATCGTTTGCAGTGCGGTCCCAGATGGAAATATTATCCTCACTTTTATTTCCGTCATCGAAAAGGTATATAGGCTCTCCATTATTTGCATAAGAACCATCCGGTTTTTGAAACATGAGGTAGCAACTGCGGATATCATTTATACCATTAGGGTCAAATACATTTACAAAAATACTGTCAATGGCATAATAGTTAGCTTCGGTGGGGTGCAACATGGAATCCGGAAATATGACGGCAAGAATTTTCGGAATAAGATTACCTATCTCAAATGAGTCAGGCTCAGATACTATTTCATCGCCGAAGGTTACTATATAGCGGATATAAACATTTCCGGAATCATTGCCCAGAGTGTTCAGGATCACCCCGGGATCATTTTCAATCTTTAAGGCATAAATATGATCGCTGCTTAGAATATCTCCCTGGGAGCCATCGTCAACAAGCGTCAGGGAGTCCGGTGTGTTCCCCTGGTCAGTTCCAAACCAAAGGACAGAAACAGAACTTAGCTGCTGGTCATTGTAGACAGTTTCAGTTTCCAATCCAAAATACAGTTTATTTACATCCTGGTGAAATGTGAATTGTGTATGTAAAATAGGAATTTCTAATTCCGGTTCCGGTGTCTCACCGGGACAAGCCAATAAAAAGATACCAAGAATCATGATGAGGGAGACCCGGTTCCAGAAAAAATTATTTGCTTGGCGCAACAATTCTATTCCTCTCTTTCCCCGCCCCGGTTATAAATATAATCCACCATCAAGCGTCCCACCTGATCAAGGCTTTTTGCACTGCAATTTTCCGCTACATCATCTATAGTATGATGAAAGTTGGCATAGGGATTTGGATATTTAAAATCAATGATATCAATTGCCGGGATACCGGCGATCTCATAAAGCGGCACATGGTCATCGTAAATGGCATAATCTATTTTTCCGCTGAAAGCATCCAGCCCCAGATCTTTGGCCCTGTCCCATAAATCACGTACCAGATCCGGATGGAAATCATAGGAATATCGTTCAATAGGCAGGGTCAGTTGTTTGTCTCCCACCATATCCAGATTGATGGCTTCATCGGGACGTGGAATCGGCAGATGTTTGGCAAAATATCTGGAACCCTGGCAGTAGGTTTCATTCAAACCAGGCGAACCGAGGTCCTCTGCATCGAAAAATACAAGATTCACACCAATAGGTGCCGGGTTTTCCGCCAGTATCCTGGCCAGTTCCAGCAATACTGCTACACCGGATGCCCCATCATTGGCACCCATGATGGGCGTACGACGGTTTCTTTTTTCCGGGTCTCTGTCTGCCCATGGACGAGTATCCCAGTGCGCGGATATGATAGTTTGAAAATCAGCATCTGGATTGAAACGCCCGATAATATTCTGGAAGTCATAAGTTTTGTGATCTACTTGTTCCCGGTATCTAAAATCCTGCAAAACAATATCATCTGCATAGGCCTCCAATTCCTCGATAATAAATTGACGGCAGGCGTAATAGCCATCGGATCCAGGATTTCTGGGACCAAAATCACATTGATCCAGGAGATATTGAAAAGCGTTATCCTTATCGAACCTCGGAAAATTGGATTGGCATCCTATCATTCCGAACAGAAGGGTTATAATTATGATTCGCATAAATATCAGCCTGATATTGCCAGATTCACATCAAATCCAAAATCGCGGTCAATCTTTTTACCTGCTGTCCTGCTGTCACTCTCCCGGTATTCATAGCGGAGCCCACCGCTGATTTTCGTAGAGAATTGATAAGAAACACGGAGGCCTGCTTTCCAGTTTTCTGTAAAAGTACCTTCTTCAAAATTAATTTTATCGCCAGATCGAAATTCTCTACTTTCATTCAGATCGAAATTTAGTGTAAAACTCATTGTATTATTCAATTTGAGATCACCATAATATGGGATCGGCAGGGTCATACCGCCTCGATGAGAATAAGTGCCGGTGGAGGTATAACTGTTGTCTTCCCGAATAGTCATTCCAGATGTTGTTTCATCCAGGGATTTATTGCGGTTATGCCGAAAAGTCATGGATATATTTTTTTTCAAGGTCATGTTCATACCTACTAGAGGTGAAAAATTACGGTTGACTTTGGCGGTTCGCTCAAACTCCTTATAATCTTGAATGAATGTTGAGAAATTCAGAAAATTCAGCTCTTCACGACTGATATTCTCAAACTGCCAGGAACGGGATTCCTTTCCTGAATAACTATGTTCCAGGGATACAGATTTGGCAACCCATTTTATCACCGGCAGCTTTTCAAGTCCGCTGAGCCGGAAACTCCAGCCGGGAATGGGCATCCCGTTTTCCATGTATTCACCATAGGCAAAATAATCCCGCTGCATGGACAATTGTTCCAGGCCGGAACTGGCACGATTCGTAGAAAAATTCTGCGAATAATTCAAATTGATTGATAAGGTTCGAGTTAATTTCAAACCGCTGCGGATAGAACCATCCCGTTTATGATCCCAGTTCCCCAGATTGCTGCCAGCCTCGGCTGAGTGGTCTAAACCATGTCCCGGAAGCCAGCCGAATTTATACCCTGTAGGTATTTCGCCAATAATCTGGTTTGCAGTCCTGTTTAAAGTTTCAGTGTAACTTAAACTGACCGGATTTATTTTTCCCACCAACCCGTGAATCAAAGTTAAAGATTTGTATTCCCGTCTTTCTTTTTTGGGTTTCTGTTCAACTTCCGGTTTTGCTTCCTGGTTCCTGGATCTGGACCGACTACCGGTTTTTCTGCTCCGTCCAGTTGATTTCGACGGCGGCTTATAAACAACTTCAAATAATTGTACCGGCGACAGTGTAAAATTTGAACCAAACCGTAATTGGGCGCTGACATTCTGGCCTTCCCGGGACAGATCATTGGTCCACCTGTAATTTGCGGTGTAAGTAAAGGAGGGTTTGAGCCACTTAAAAAACCCTGGAGAAAATGAAGTGTTCAATGCTTCCGTGGTCTGGGTAACAGTTCCCGGATCCAGATCCCTCAGGGCTAACCAGGCGTACCCGCGGTAATCGTTGAGCTTGCTTTGTCCGGACCAGGAGTACTTGGTGGATAGATTATTGGTGACCTTATAATCCAGGTTTAAGGATCGATCCAGACCAAAGTTATAATTATCCGGTGAGCGAATTCCAGATCTGGTCTGGTTCCAGCTCAGCTTTTCATTCAAGTTCAGGCTGGTTCTGAATGCGGAAGGGGTATAGTAAATCTGCAGATCACTGATAGAGGCACCCACCAGCGGCCAGCCCTTCATCCATCCCAATGGATTAATATAATTATTTCTGCCGAACGGAAAATTATAGGAAAATTTCCCGGAATAGGTTTCCGAACGTTTATTGCTGTAGGTTATATCCGATGACCTGGACTGCGAAGCACTGAAATTAACCTGAATGTTATCAATGGTATATTTAAACAGCTTGTTATCTGATTTACCTGTTTTGGACAGGGAAGTGCTCAAGGAAACGGATTCACTTAAGGTTAGCACGGAATCCGGCGGAGAATCCAAATCCACAAGTATATCTTCCCCAGGGAAATATTTGGGCCTGTTTTGATTGCGGGTCAGCGATCCATTCACCGGCATGGACAACCCCCAGGAGGTGGGCAGTAAGCGATGCAGACCCAATTTACCGGATATATTCAGGTTTTCTGATGTATTGGTGCTCTTGGAAAGGCGCTCCTGCAAACGATGGTATTCCGCATCCTGCCGGCTGTAGACCACATTGGCATTCCCCAGGTCGGATAATTTTAAACTGGATTGCACACGCATGGCTACACCCTTTTCCTTCTTAACCCCGCTTAAGCGCAGTTCATCCAGCCACAGCTCCCCAGTGATTGCTTCGTCACCGATATTGCGCATACCCACCATGAAATACTGCAGCCTGTTCAGGGCAGGTTTTCCCGTTATACTTATCCGTTTGCCTGTCTTGAACCCCTCCTCATCCGTATAAATATATTGGCGCACATTGGCGGAATCCCTAATGATATCTGTTTCTCGCAATTTCACTCCAGCTGTATCCTGCTGCTTCAGAGTGGTAAGCCAATCCAGGTCTATCTTGATACTGTTGCGTCCATCATCCTCATCCCAGCCATTATAAACCGGCTGGGTGATCTCATAGGAATCCTCACCAAGGCCAAACTTTAATAAAAACTCTACATCCGTCTCCTGGGATGTGATCCAGGGACTATCCCCATGAATATACATTTTCATGTAATCATAGGTCATGAAACTTCGTTTCTGATTATCATTCAGGGTATATAGTGTTTTCTGGGCAATTCCTGTATGTTTGGGCGGCAACTGATCAAACTGCAATACCAGGGACTGCTCTTTAGACCGTATCTCATTTAAAATATCGTATTCGCCTTTCACGCCCTTGGGCGGAATATAATCTGCATTATCCTCTGTATTGATTACCGCAACCTGGAAGGAGGGCTCCAGGCCCACATACTCGGTGGAATCCGGGGCAATAATACCCATTTCCTGCCATTCATTTCCTACTATTTCTATCTTGGCAATTGCCAGGTTGGAAAAATTCGGTTCCAATCCGGACACAGCCAGACGCACATAACGAATTTCATTCCATTCGATATTGCGTACGCTTTTAAAATCAGATAAGGGAATACGGAACAGACGCCAGCCGGTGGGCTGCCCGTTTTTTACTGTTTCCCCGGCCAGATAGGTAGTATCTGTCAAATCAATACTTGCAGAAAAATAATCGTTGGTTTTATCCAGGAAAGTAGACCGGTCCAAATCTTCTGTATCCGGGTACTTTCCGCCTTCCTGGATCTTATTTCCTGTGCCATTGCCCTCAGTGCCGTTCACTTGGGAGTAATTGGAACTGCCCTGTTCGTAAAACCAGTTATCACCATTAGGGTCCTCCGGATCAACATCACCTGCCTCATTGATTAAATCGCTGTCCTCGGCTGCCAATTCTGCGTAAGTACCGCTTTCCAAGCACCCGCCCCAGCCATTTTCTGTTTCATCAAAACAGCCATCCAATCCTGTATCCTCATTTTCTTCAAGAAATCCATTTCCCAGGGTTAATCCTGCTGCGGGAATGTCCTCTGTATTCAAGTTGTTATTGCCGTCCATATCTTCGCTGATTTTTCCCAGATCAATTGATAAATTCCCTTTATTGCCATTCAGCCAGATCTCGAAAAACTTGCTTTGGGTCTGATCGTAGTCACCAGAATATAGAGAGGTCGTAATTCCAACCCAGATCGAATCCTTATTAATAGTGTTTTGATGCTCCCTTGATTTGTAGCGCAGAATCAGTACATCTGTGGTCTCGTTCCCCGCCCGCAGTGAAGTGGACTGGTTGGGCCATATATCCCTTGTCCGGTACGGAATATAGGGATTATACCAGTCGAGTTTCCCACGGTGCCTCTGATTCAATTCATCACCAAATTCCTGGGTTATTTTATCAAAGGAAAGGGGAGCCGATGATTCTTTCCAGAACCTTCTTTGTATGGATGGGGATGTGGTTCGTTTGGCCCCTTCGAAATCATCAATGAAGGCAACTCCATTGGCATCACCGGTTTCCGGGTTATCGATTGAATTTGGATTCGGCAGCACTTGGGCAATTTCACCTTCTATGGATAAGGATGACATTTTGTCGGCTTCGATTAACGGCAACTTATCCAGCATACGCGTCAGTCCATCCATGTCCCACTGGTAGCGGCCATTGAGATCCCAGATGAAGTTGCGGGTCGGTTCATAACCCACCTCCACTTTTTCATTAATGATCGACTGGTTGAAATACAAAGCCGTGGCTCCCAGAAAGGAATTATTCTGGCCCAAATCCATTTGCGCCCGAGTGCCAAAGATTGTTTTCTTATCAAAGGAAACCAGTTCATGCTTATCAAAGTTGATCTTTAGTTTTGCATTGGGGTCGCTTGCTGCGTCGCCCATAAGTACTATGGTACCCGTGAAATAATCGATCTGGTAATCTATACCCCGTTTCAGTGTAACACCATCCCTGATCACCTCTTCACTGCCTTCCACCAGCATGAAACCCAGGTTGATGGTGGAACTCTGATTGGTATATTTTGCCTCAATCATCCAGCGGTGGCCCAGGTTAACTTCTGAGGATACTGTGGAGGTATAAATTACTCCTGGGCCAAGTTGATCCTGTAAAAATTCAGATGTGTTGCCGCCCTCAATGGAATCGGCCTGTGCAAAAGGGTGCAGTGCCGGCAGCATCAGTTCACCATCGATCATATTTACAATATTGCCTGCGTCCTTATCAATGAGTTCATCATAGCTGCGGTTACCATTCTCATCCAGACTGTCCAGACCAAACAGGGTTATATAGGGCAGGCTGGTGGTCCTATCCCGTTCTGTGATCGGCGTGGCATTTTTATTGTATATCTGGATCTCAAACCCCTCCGGATTGATCTTGGTGGTCCCCATGCTGTACACATTTTTGAACATAAGTTTCCAGGTGGAATGGTTGGGATGACTGTTGCGGGGTTTGAGCATCATCAGGGATAAATTCGTGCCCGCTGAATCCGGACCCTGCCCTACAACCATGACGGTATCCCCGGTAGCCCGGTCTGCCAGTACAAATGTACATCCAAGTATGTCCTGGGAGACCTGATCCCGAACCCGGATAAAACCCAGATCCGGGCTGATGTAATAATTGGTTCCCTGTTCCAGGCGGATAAAGCTGCCCTCCTCATTTTCATCAATATAGGTAGAATCCGTTGGATTCAGGGGATCAATATAGGCCATACCCGTCATGGCACCGGCCTCGTTTGTATTTATAGATTTATACAATTCAAAATTTTTCACCACCATGTTGCCAATGGAATGCAATCCGTTTTTTAAAGGGTAAAAAGAAGGAATCATGATTTCCCATCCCGGCAGAAATGTATGGGCACCATCCCGAAACCAGGAGTGGATAAAGAAATATCTGTTTTTGATCCAATCCACATCACGGATATTCTGGGAACTGGATTGCCCGCCACCCTGCCATTCGGACTGTTCTTTTTTCGTTTTTTCGATGGAAGCAATGGTGGTCACATCTACCGGCCCCAGCTTGGAAATGGCCTTGATGCCGAACAGCCCCTGATTTTTCCCGGAAAAGGTCACATACTTTGTGGAAGGCAGGGAAAGGGAGATATTCCCGGCCTCGATTTTCTGAACAATATCATCCTCGTAGCCTTCATAGGAGATGCGGATATTGTTTTCCCAGTCAAAATCACGTTCTGAATCCTGATCCATGGCTACGGTGATTTGATCTCCGATTTTGCCCTGGATATTCAAGTTTTGTTTCTGGTCAAATTCCAGGTGGGTGTTCTGGGTCTGGTTCAGGGTAGAACGCACCAGCTCCTGATCCTGAAATACCATTTTACCGTTAATATTCACATTCCCGCTGACTCTTAGGGAAGCGCGGCCCAGATTGCCGATATCCACTCCCACCACTTCCAACATCTGGCCCCGGCGTTTCCGATCACCATCTTTTTCCTCTTTGTGCATGATTTCAAGGAATTTTGCATACCAGTTGCGTTTATGCAGCCGGTCCAAGTACCACTCCACATCTGCAGTAAAAGGCATACGGGGTTCTTCACCATCGGCAAATTCCAGCACCGTGATCCAGGACCAGTCCCAGGCTACCTCTATAATAACTTCTTTTTTCTGATACGGGAAAGACAGCAGACCTATGGGCTGGGTCAGGGAATCAAGAGGCTGGACCAGAGTTTTGTTTACCCTTGGGAACGGATTTACAACAAAATCGGATTCCGGAACATATGAAAAGTGTAAAACAGGGAAGGATTCTTGTTGGGCAGATGATTCTGCTTCCTGGGGGAATGCGTAACCCAAGGCACAGAGTACCCATAAGCCGAGGGCGTAAACTCGACCTTGAAAAAGGCAATATTGCTTATAATGGTGCAAGTGTCAGTCTTCACTAAACTGATACCGGTTTATTCGATCTATTCTCCTTTTTCTTCAAAAACAGTTATTAATTTTTTTCGCATTTTTTGAAGGGCCCGTGCCCGGTGACTGATTTCATTTTTTTGCGCTGCACTCATTTCCGAAAATGTTTTTCCGGTATCCGCCGCCTCAAAAATCGGGTCATAACCAAAGCCCCCTGCGCCCCTTTGCTCCCGGGTTATCAACCCTTCTATGATTCCTTCGGTCCATAGTTCCGTATCACTATCAATCAGGGCAACGACCGTTCGAAAGCGGGCGGTCCGGTTCTGCCTGGAAATACCTGCCATTACGGATAACAATTTTTTTACATTATCTTGATACGTAGCATCTTCACCTGCAAATCGGGCAGAATAGACACCTGGTGCTCCATGAAGGGCATCTACCTCCAGACCGGTATCATCTGCCAGTGCCGGAAAACCTGTTTTCAGGTGTACCGCACGTGCCTTGATCAGGGCGTTTTCAAGAAGCGTGGTGCCATTTTCAGGAATATCATCAATCTCGGGGTACTGGTCCAGGCCAATAACATCCAGACCCAGATCTGACAGTACCGCATTCATTTCTGTCTGTTTGTCCGGATTATGAGTTGCTAGTACCAGTGTCTGTCGACGGAACATCATCCATTTCCCTTACCAAAAATGCCGGGGAACCTATAAGAATTCGTCCTGCAATACAAGAAATAAGTAAAACGTGCTTTTTAAGGCTTTATCCGTGATCCCGGCGCTATAAATCTTTTTGACTTGGCTGATACCGACCGCTAAGTTCCACGCGCTTTTCTCGTCATAAAACTGATTGAATTGTGGCTCGGTAGCTCAGTTGGTAGAGCAGAGGACTGAAAATCCTTGTGTCGCTGGTTCGATTCCGGCCCGAGCCACACTCTTAATACCTGCTCATAGCAGAATCTATTTTATATTTTTACTTATTTACCCATTCGCAGATAAAAATATTGGTATCACCACGCTTTGCCTGGTTGCGGTTGGATGCAAAAACCAGGTATTTCCCGTCCAAGCTGAACATGGGAAAACCGTCAAATCCATCAAAATAAGTAATTCTCTCCAGCCCGGTTCCATCCGTATTGATGGCATAAAGATCAAAATCACGGCCTTTTTCGTCATGCATATTCGATGAAAAGATTATCCGGTTCCCATTTGGAAAGAAAAAAGGTCCAAAATTTGCTGCACCATTATCGGTTACCTGTTGTTTATTTGTCCCATCAGAGTTCATGGTCCACAGCTGCAATGCCATGGGCCGAATTGCATTTTCCGAAAGCAGGGTTTCGTAGTCGGCAATGTCTTTTTTTGATTCCGGGTAAAATGCCCGCCAAACAATTGTTGAACCGTCATAACTGTAAAAGGCACCACCATCATAACCAAGTCTGTTCGTTAACTGTTGTTTTCCCGAACCATCGGGATTCATGGTCCAAAGTTCCAAGTCTCCGCTTTCGATGGAAGTATAGATAATTCTCTGGCCGTCAAAAGAAAAAGTGGCTTCCGCATCATAGCCGGGTGCATCCGTCAAACGCTGCAAACTCGACCCGTTTATGGAAGCTTTGAAAATATCATATCCTTCATAAAGTTTCCAAATATACCCCATGCTATAATCAGGTTTTGGCGGACAGTCCGAATTGGCCAGATGGGTGGACGCATAAATGATACCGTCATCATCCGGATACTGGAAAAAACTACAGGTTGTAACGCCATTACCAGTAGAGACCATTTCAGTTGATCCTGATGCAATATCCATGATAAAGATCTGATCACAGAGGCTGTCTCCATCATGAGCCTGGAGAATCAGCTTTTTCCCGTCCGAACTGAAATATGCCTCTGCATTTTCACCTGAGAAAGTCAGCTGCCGAAGATTTTTAAAATGTTCTTCAT
>DKQR01000080.1 GCA_002471805.1 Fidelibacterota bacterium UBA7303
CTTGGTTACAATCTCTCGGCTGCGATTGCGGAATACAAAGTAGACACTCCCACGGGGAAGACCAGCTTCAAGGATTTCCTGTACAGCAGTCATTCCACCACCATGGGAATCGTCATATTGCATAAGGGCAAGATTGTCTTTGAACAGTACCCGCGCATGGAGCCGTACGAAAAACCCATTTACTGGTCTGTTACGAAAGTCTTTGTCTCCACCGTCTTAGCCATTCTTGAAGATCAAGGTCTGGTTGATGTGAGCAGACCCATCGACTTCTACCTGCCCGCATTGGGAAAATCAGACTATGCCGGTGTAAAGATCCGAAATATTCTTGATATGGCCAGCGGTGTGGATTGTCCTGATGATTATGAGAACCGTGATGCCTGTTATTACCAGTTCGCAGCGTCAATTGGTGACGCTTACTGGGATGATAGTTTCCCGGATAACCCCTATACTTTTTTAGCAAACCTGAAAACCGGAACCGCGAAGCCGCAAGGGGAGAGCTTTGACTACTCCGGTGCGAACACGTTTGTCATTGGATGGCTGATCGAAGAGATCGCAGGTATGCCGTTCCAGGATGTACTGACAAAAGAAATATGGCAAAATATCGGTGCGGAAGGGGACGCCTCAATACTTGCCCCTCGATATGGTGTCCCTGTGACCGATGGCGGCCTTCTCGCCAACCTGCGGGATGTTGCCAGGTTTGGACTGTTGTTTACACCGAGCTACTCAGAGGTTGCATCAAGGAAAATAATCTCTGACCGCTATCTTAACCTGATCCTTGATGGCGGGAATCCTGATCTGTTGGCCAATGCTCGTTCCAAAGGCTGGAGGAGTCATGATATCAAGCATAATGTTTACCAATGGGATAGTGTTTTCAGAAACAATGATATGTACAAAGGCGGCTGGGGAGGACAAGGATTATTGGTGAACCCGGACCGTGATCTGGTGGCTGTTTACACCGGTTATTTTAAAAAGGATCAAAGCGAGATACGTCTGCTGAGAATTTTAAGAACTGTACTGGATGAACTATACGGAAGCGAAGAATAAATACTCGGTAACCCCCGCCCAGTAGCGAGTTTTTTCACTTAAATATTTTTCTATAAGATAGAGTAGATTTACTTTACAATATACTTGGCTGTTTAATGGCAATACTTGAAATAAAATATTTAGATGTGTATGCAGTATTTTCAATATTAATCATTTTTGGATTGATCGAAGTCCTTGGGGGTCTTTACGGGAAAAATTCTAAAAGATCAAAAAATGATTGGTATGTAGAATTACTAAGCACCCTTCAGCTTTTTGCATTTATTAAACCTGTTATATTTCCATTATCTGCTTTGCTGTTTGCAAAACTATTGCCTGAATACCGCAATTCTTTTATTGGGTCAACACTATGGGTTTCTACATTATTTGTATCAATAGGAGATGATTTATTGCAGTACTGGTATCATCGCAAGGCTCATGAATGGCCTTGGTTATGGAAATTGCATCGTCCCCATCATACAGCAAGAGAAATGGGTGTATTGGTTTCTTACAGGAATGCAGTTTTGTATTATGTATTAATGCCCAATATCTGGTGGTTAGGTACTGCTACGTATTTTGGATTATATCGAGAAGTGCTTATTGCAATTATTATTAAACAGGTAATTGTAACCGGTGCCCATAGTGAAGCACGCTGGGATGCCTTTTTATATAATCACAAAATTCTTCATCCACTAGCCTGGTTAATTGAGCGACTTATATCCACGCCAAGTACACATTTTTCTCATCATGGGAAAAGTTCAAATGACGGTGTTAGTAATCCCGATGGTAATTTCAGTAATATGTTCTTTATTTGGGATGTGATTTTCGGTACTGCTCTTATTACCAGAAAATATCCGGAGGTTTATGGTATACCGGATGATCCTGATGACAGTTGGCAATCCCATCTTTACTATCCCTTTGTTAAATCTGCTAAATCAAGTAGTGAAATAGCGACGTAACATTTAACCAGGTAGGTTAAAACACCATTGTAGAACTAAAAGAGCGTTGTCAAAAAAATATCTATCTATCACAATTAGTAGACCAGTCCAAACGCGAACTTTCGCCGCCTTTTATAATTTGTAATTATTTGTTTTTTTGCGTTTACTGTATGCAAATTAACAGCAGGAGAAGTGTCGATAGAATCTGCTTAATTACATACATAGGAAAAGAAAAATGAAATCAATTTCAATACTACTTATACCATTATTCCTATTTTTGATGATTGGTTGTGAAAATAATGTCACAAACCCGGCAGGAATGTCCGATGCAGAATTGATCCAGGCTATTATAAGTGCTAGTAAAGTTGATATAAGTATGACTGAACTCCCGGATCAGTCTCAAACTATTGTAGAGAATGATTACAATGATTACGATGGTTTAGGAGCTAAAAAAGCATCCGGCCTGGGCTATGAAGTGGAGCTGGCAGGCAGGGGACACAGGTTCGGCGACCGCAATGAAGTTTATTTTAACCTGGAAGGGAAAAAACTCGATCCTGATGACTATGGCCGAGATAAAGATGATTGGTATACAGATCATAAGGATGGCTGGAAATGTTTTGACCTGGTTCTGCCAATAACATTTGTGATGCCGGATGGTTCAACCGCTATAGTTGAAGACGAAGACGATTATACGGCTGTAAAAAGTTGGTATGAAAACAACCCTGGTTCGGAAGAAAAACCAAATTTACAGTACCCGGTTCAAGCTTCTTTCCAGGATGTTACCTTAACCATCAATGACCATGATGAAATGCGCGAAGCATATGAGCGCTGCGGCGGCAGAGATGGTAAAGACAGAGACTGGGAAAGAAGAGACTGCTTTGGGCTTGTCTATCCGGTTACATATGTGATGCCTGATGGTTCAACAGCTACAGTGACCAGTGATGATGAAGCAGGCTGGGCAGGAGTGAAAGACTGGTATGAAGCAAACCCGGGAATAGGAGAGCGTCCTGAGTTGCAGTATCCAGTAGATATTATTTATGAGACGAATGAAGGTGATGAAACCGTTACCATAAACAATGAAGAAGAGATGAACGCTGCAAAGAGAGATTGCTGGGATGAAGATGAAGGTGGCGAAAGAGAGTGTTTTGAACTGGTTTTACCCGTCACTTTTGTGATGCCGGACGGGGCAGTCGTCACTGTTGAAAATGAAGATGGATATACGGCTCTTAGAGAATGGTACGTAGCAAACCCGGATTCAGAAGAAGAACCTGTCCTGCAATACCCTGTTGATATCGTTTATTATAATGAGGACGGTGAAGAAGGAACAATTGTAACCATCAATAATGAAGAAGAAATGGAAGCTGCCAAGGCAGAATGTGAGGATGGAGAAGGTAGGCCTTAATTGTTTTATCAACAAAAGTTAAATAATAATAAAGTCCTGGTCAAAATCGGGACTTTATTATTTGGAGAAACCTGATATAAAAAAAATAATTGCAATCCTTGTGGTATATCTGCCTTTAATCCTGGCGGCACAACGATCATCAGAAAAAGACAATTTGATCAATGATAAAGCCCTATGGGAAGGTTTAAGAGAACGAATCGAAAGTGCTGTTGAACGGGGCGAAATAACCCGTGAAGAGGCTAATGACCGATACGCCGGATTCAGGCGAAGAATGGCACAGCGAAAGGAAGGAAATCCTGGTCCTGGACGCGTAGCTCGCGGAAAAAATGAGCAAGGTGCCGATATAGAAGGACATTTTAGAAGGTTTGGTGTCAATGATCTAAATCCTATAAAAAACGGTCTTATAGAGAATGGTATTACTCATAACCAGCTTGATGCTGTACTGGGCGGCATGCTCAGGGTGATCCACGCAACAAAAGCTGAAGGAAGCAATTTTGAAATGAACCCCAGGATTCAAGCTTATTTTCAGGACCGGCTAGGTCTTACACAGGACCAGGTCCAGTATGTAAAGGATGTATCTCT
>DKQR01000055.1 GCA_002471805.1 Fidelibacterota bacterium UBA7303
CCATCGGTAACATTGATCTTGATCACTTGGGCTTTGGGAGGGTTGCAAATGCTGGCCGGTGCTCTGACATACGCTGAATTGGGTGCTGCAATGCCAAAAGCAGGAGGGCAGTATGTCTACCTTCGAGAGGCATATGGGCCATTACCCGCCTTTCTTTTTGGGTGGGTTGCATTTATTGCTTACTTGACAGGAACAAATGCAGCAATTGCTGTTGCTGTTGCTGAACATTTAGGTTCATTCTATCCCAGTCTTTCAACTCATAATAGTATAATAGGTATTGGTAGTTTTTCAATATCTGGTGGCCAAATATTTGCTTTGTCTCTAATTGTTGTTTTATCTCTTATAAATTATTTGGGTATTGTATTTGGAAAATGGATCCAAAATATTTTCACGGTGTTGAAAATTGGCAGCATTTTATTATTCGCACTCGCTGGATTATTTATTTCTACAGGTAATCATTTAGATTTTTCATTAAATCCAACCAATATGAGTATTGGATCGATACTGATGGGCATGGGGGTTGCCCTGGTGGCCGTAAACTGGACAGTAGGGGGGTGGGAATATATAACTTTTGCGGCAGGGGAGATCAAGAACCCTAAAAATAATCTACCTTTGGCTCTCATTATTGGAACGATAGTGATCCTTGTATTGTATTTCCTGATAAATGTCGCATATTTAAAGGTATTACCAATGGGTTCTCTTATGGGTGAAATAAAGGTAGGTGAAACTGCTGCTAGAGCGATCTATGGCCCAGGGATAGCAGGTGCGTTTTCCATGGTTGTGATTATTTCTATGTTTGGTTCATTGAATGGAAATATACTGGTTGGCCCCAGAGTATCATACGCTATGGCCAAAGATCATTTATTTTTTTCCAGAGCAGCTGATGTTCATCCAAAATTTCATACACCAGGCAATGCAATCATGATTCAAGGTTTTTGGGCAGCAATCTTAACTCTATCTGGCACATTTGAGGAATTGATCACGCTGGTGGTATTTGTGAATTTTATGATGTGGATTGCTGCATCATCAACTGTGTTTGTATTAAGGAAAAAACAACCGGACCTAGAGCGCCCCTATAAAGTATGGGGCTATCCGTATGTCCCAGCTTTTTTCATCATATTTTCCATGGCCATCATGGTCAATACATTCTTCAGTGCCCCGGGACAATCTCTTCTTGGCTTGGCCCTTACACTGTTGGGAGTCCCAGTATATTTTTACTGGCAGAAAAAAATATGAAGTCAACATTCTCCATCTCAGAACCGTAAATTTTTGACCCCTGATCAAGTTGAAGATGAATAAAGATTCTGTAATATCTGATTTTGTTCCGGGACTGATTGCCGGAACCATCAATGCCATCGTCTGCATTGTGTCGGCCATGGCGCTAGCGGCTCTCATTTTTACAGGACCATTGGCTGAATATCTATCCCAGGGGATCGGAATTCTTTTGGTGGGCACAGTAATATTTGCCGTATTGTCTGCACTGACAGCTACCTATCCGCTGATTTTCAGTGCCCCCCAGGATATTCCCATTGCCATCCTAGCGCTGATGGCGGCAACCGTTGCGGCAGGAATGGGTGGAGAAATGACCGGGGAACAGCTTTACCGGTTCATATTTGTGGCCATTGGCTTGACATCGATACTGGTAGGCCTGTTTTTTTATATCCTGGGACGGTTCAAATTGGGAAAGCTGGTGCGCTACATTCCCTTTCCAGTGGTAGGCGGATTTTTGGCTGGAACCGGATGGCTGATTGTCAAATTCTCTTTTG
This sequence comes from Fidelibacterota bacterium UBA7303, assembly GCA_002471805.1. Taxonomy (GTDB): domain Bacteria; phylum Fidelibacterota; class Marinisomatia; order Marinisomatales; family UBA1611; genus UBA2134. The sequence goes on from DKQR01000055.1 coordinate 1,767, forward strand.
CCATGATGACCGACCTGGACCTGAGTCTGGCCAACATGGTAATCCTGTTTGAAAAAAACATCTTCAATCAATGGTTTCCCGGCTTTGTTTTTGCCGTGGTCCTGCTGCTGGCGACCCGGCGGTTCAGCCATTACCTGCTGACACCAGGAATCCTGTTCGGCAGTATCGCTCTGTTCTACATGGTTATGTTTTCCCGGGGATTCTCCTACACAGCGCTGGAGGCTAACGGACACCTGCTGGGCCCCTTTCCGGACGGTGGCCTGTTTCCCGGCATGCCGTTCGAATATGTATCTCGATTTCGCTGGGATCTATTTATTGTGCACCTGCCCGCCATTGGCACTATGATGATCCTGAATGCTGTTGCAGTTCTGTTCAATTACAGCGGTCTAGAGCTCATTGTGAAAGAAGATTTTGACCTGGACAAGGAACTGCGCCTCACTGGATACAACAATATGGTTGCAGGACTGGCTGGAACGCCCGCCGGGTACATAACCCTGAGTGAAACATCCATGTCCTATAATCTAGGTGCCCGTAGCCGCCTGCCCAGTATTGTAGTGGCGGTGTTTTGTACAGTTACTCTGATCTTTGGTGCTAAAGTTTTATCTATTTTCCCAAAAGTGATTCTGGGAGGGTTGCTGCTGAACCTGGGACTTGAGTTTCTTATGGAGTGGCTCTACGATACCAGGAAAAGACTTCAGAAAACAGATTATACTGTAATTGCACTGATCCTGATCGTGATCGGCTCCATTGGTTTCCTGGAGGGAATTGTGCTCGGTCTTTTGATGTCCATTATGCTGTTTGTGATCAATTATTCCAAGGTGGAAGTAATCAAATACCAGCTCACGGGCAAAACTTTTAGCAGCAACGTGGAGCGTTCCAGTCACCTGAAGCAGATTCTGGATGACCATGGCGATGAAATATATATCCTGCCCCTGCAGGGCTTTATTTTTTTTGGCACTTCCAACCGCCTGTTGCAGCAGGTTCAAATGCGCCTGGAGGATTCAGACCTGGGCCCATTGCATTACCTTGTTTTTGACTTTCGCCACGTAACAGGTCTGGATTCATCGGCCATAAATAGTTTTAATAAACTGCAAATCATGGCTGAAAATTCCCGGTTCCGGGTGCTTTTATGTGGCCTGCAGGCGGAGATGGAATCCCAGTTGAAAATAGAAGGTTTGATTTCTAACGATAATACCATCATTCAGGTCTTTGTTGACCTTGATCACGGTCTGGAATGGTGTGAAGAACAGATCATCCTAACCGTGCTGCCGGATGCCGGTGATGTGGCCCGTACGGATAAAGGAGATTCTTTTAAAGAAAAATTCCCTCAGATCGCAGAATATTTTGATACAAGGAAGATACCTGCCGGAACTGCAATAATAAACCAGGGTGAAAATCCCGGTGGTATTACTTTTATAGAGTCGGGACAGATCACAGTAGAGCTTAAAACAAATACGGGGAAAAAGATCCGTCTGAAAACCCTGGGCCCGGGGACTGTAGTTGGAGAAGTAAGCCTCTACCTGGGAACGAAAGCTTCCGCCTCTGTTTTGGCCAATACGGAATGTAAAGTTTTCTTTCTTGCTCGGGAAAATTTTGAAAGAATGAATCTGGAAGCGCCTGAAAAAGCCGCTGAACTTCATTCATATATTGTAAAATTATTAAGCGACCGCCTGGCTGGATCGAATGCCACTATCCAGGCCCTGATGCGCTAAAGAAAATACACCCGCTCCATCACCGTATTGCTCCGAAAAACAAGTGGACGGGGCCTGAGCTTATTTCAGTAGCACCATTTTCCCTGATCGCATGAAACCCGAAGCCTGTATCTGGTAAACATAAATACCCGCACCGAGGGTTTTACCAATATCATTTGTTGCATTCCAATAGATCGATCTGTATCCCGGTGCCTGGGTCTGGTTCACCAGGGTTTTTATTTTTCTGCCCAGCAGATCATAAATGGAAATGTTGACCATACTAGGTTTAAATAGATAATAATTAATCTGGGTAACGGGATTAAATGGATTGGGATAGTTATCAAATATCTGGAATGCTCCCGCGGCTGAAACGGGCGTACTTTTAATCTCCAGTCCCGTGTTTTGGAAGTGATAATATTTTCGTGCCACAGACAAATGACTATAGGTTTCATATTGCCAGACTATTCCACCACCAGGGTCGAACTCTATTATACTGTTGCGCAATGAAATGGAAGCCAGAATGCTGCCATCAGGAAGCTGAAAAGCACCGCCTATACGTGTGATAAACAGGGAATCGTCCAAGACCATGGTACTGAAAAACTCCGGCGGGTCATAGGTGCCGATATTATTTAAGCTCAAGCTATCCGGAATTACCAGGATTTCAATGCTGGAATAATCTGGTCCGATCCTGCCATAGCCATTATTAAAAATCATGACTTTGCCTGAGTCAGGACAGTTATTATTGATCCAGTTGGCCTCGTGATTCCAGAATAATTTCTGATCCAGCGAATCCCCCATTCCGTAGGCCTTGGGGTTTCCCCAGCGATATAGAAAATCACCACCCCTGCCATAATTTCCTTCGCTATGACCAACGGCCTGCTCCGTCGTTGTACTGTGGTCAATGATATATATCTCATTACTGTTTCGCGCCGAGATCAGGATCAGATCCAGGTATGGGTTGTAATCCAGGGAATTAAAATGCAACCAGTCTGCGTTACTGGTATTGGGTGCGTTCAGGCCTCCTACGGTGCCAAAGTTGATATTCATCCGCTCCGGGTGTTGCGAGATCTGCCCATAATTGGGCAACAGTGAATCCGCGTCCTGGATCAGGTGATCCCATAAATGCCAAGCCCAAACCACCTCATAACTATCCGGATATACCGGTGCGACCTCCAGAATGATTTCAGACCACATCTGATTTAATGTATTTTCCAGTGTCTGCCTGCCCGCTTCCTGCGCTTCTTGGCCCGTCTTTCTTTCCCAGGCCAAAAGGAGAATATTTCCATTGTCCAGCCACTGGGCATCATGGTGGTGTTGTACCGAATCACTGGAAATGGTGACATCCCATAGAAGAGTTCCGAACCAGTCCAGCATTTGTATACCGCCGCCTTCACCCCCGCTGATCATAGAAGGGTTTTCGACACGGTATTGGTAAAACAGGGTACTGTCACCCACAAATTGAGGCCCGCCGACATTGCTTTGCTGGTGCTGCCAGTTGTGCACTGTTGCACCAGATCCATTAACTAGATTTGTAACCGGACCAGACGGTTCCAAGCAGGAGTATAATACCATGCCGTCTATTTGGCCTATGGCTAGGGCAGGTATTAACCAGCCTGTAAAAAGCAGACCAGCTATTTTACCTGGTTTTATGCATCCACCCATGAACAGTTAATTTATAGAATATTATTGTTCACGCAACAGCATACAATTCTTATAAATTATGTGAAAAGTGGGCGATGAGGGATTTGAACCCCCGACTTCTACGATGTGAACGTAGCGCTCTAACCAGCTGAGCTAATCGCCCGGCAATGAAAATTTAAAAATCAGTCTTTTTGAACTAACAAAACAGGACATGCTATAATATTGGTAATACCCTCATCCATAGAGTCAGTGATGTTTGCCTTAAGTTTACTCATTCTCCGGTGTCCCAGAACAAGCATATCAACCCCTTGACAATGAGGCTCTATATTTTTGGAAACATTTTCACCCTTGGTAATGATAATATCCAATTCATCTAAAATATGCTCCAATCCAAAGTCTATGACCTGTTCGCGTATCATATCAGCTGTTATTATTTTGGGACTATCCATCATCATGCTCATGCTTCCGGCGTGAAGATCATTAACATGAATGATTGCCAGTTGTTCTGCTAATAATACTGCATGTTCAACAACATATTTTTCACTGCCATCTGCTTCAAGAGCAATCATGATATTTTGAT
>DKQR01000192.1 GCA_002471805.1 Fidelibacterota bacterium UBA7303
ATCCTGCACCTGCATATGATTAATAAAGATCATCATTTGCGAAATGGCAGTGTTGAAATTCAGGTTATCCAGGTCTTCGGTGACTTTTTTTATTGTTTGGTGCAGAATACGTGTTGTTTCATCGTTAGCGCAACTTTCTTTGATCTTTTCTGGGTTTTCCGTATAAATACGCCAAACTTTCTTTAAAAACCGGTGGCAGCCCTGCAACCCCTTGGTATTCCAGGGTTTTGATTTATCCAACGGCCCCATAAACATTTCATAGAGCCGAAAACTATCCGCACCATAATCACGTACTACATCATCCGGATTAATAACGTTTCCACGGGATTTACTCATTTTTTGACCATCTTCACCGCGGATCATGCCCTGGTTGAATAACTTTTGAAACGGCTCCCGGGTAGATACCAGACCCAGATCGTGCAATACGTGGTGCCAGAATCGGGAATAGAGCAAATGCAATACGGCATGCTCTACCCCGCCCACATATAGATCAACTGGCATCCAGTAAGCTTCCTTTTCCTTATTCCAGGCTTTATCGTCATTTAAGGGGTCAATATACCGTAAATAATACCAGCAGGAACCGGCCCATTGGGGCATGGTATTGGTTTCCCTCAGGCCTTGATCCGTATTAACCCATGCATCAATACCTGCTAGTGGGGATTCGCCTGTGCCTGTGGGTTCATATTTTTCTACAGCAGGCAATGTTAGAGGCAGATCTGCTTCATTCAGAGCCAGTAATTGTCCATTATACTCATGGATCATCGGGATGGGCTCACCCCAGTACCGCTGGCGGGAAAAAAGCCAATCCCTTAGTTTATATTGTACCGCAGCCTCTCCCTTGCCGTTCGCCGCCAGCCACTCTATAGTATTTTGGACAGCCTCAAGAACATGTAAATCATTCAGATCCAGCCCGGCATCATTTCTCGAGTTGACCATAATGCCGTCTTCATTATCGGTGAAAGCTTCCTTGGAAATGTCACCGCCGGAAACGACTTCAACGATTGGTAAATTGAATGTTTTTGCAAATTCATAGTCCCGTTCATCGTGCCCGGGAACAGCCATGATTGCACCAGTACCATAACTCATTAATACATAGTCCGCAACCCAGATGGGAATCTCCTGGTCATTTACTGGATTGATAGCGGCAGCATTTAAAGGTACTCCTGTTTTTTCTTTACTGAGTTCCCCCCTGTCCAGATCAGATTTTTTGCTGGCTGCTTGACAATAAGCCTCAACCGCTTCCTTCTGTTCATTCGACACCAATTCTACTACCAATGGATGTTCGGGTGCGAGAACCATGTACGTAGCTCCAAACAGAGTATCTGGACGGGTAGTATATACTGTAATATCTTTATTTATATTTGGTAATTTAAAGTTAATATTCGCACCTTCTGAACGTCCGATCCAGTTTCGCTGCAGTTCCTTCACGTTCTCTGGCCAATCCAGGTCATCCAACCCAGCCAATAGGGATTCTGCATATTTTGTAATTCGCAGCATCCACTGTCTCATGGGTACTCGATAGACCGGATGCCCCCCGATATCGGATTTTCCATCGACCACTTCCTCATTAGACAGTACTGCTTTTAATTCCGGGCACCAATTGACTGGTACTTCTGCTTCGTAAGCCAGGCCTTTATGATACAATTGCAGGAAGATCCACTGGGTCCATTTATAATAATTGGGATCTGTGGTATTGACTTCCCGGTCCCAGTCGTAGGATAATCCCAGCATTTTCAACTGTTTCCGATAACGGTCAATGTTTTTTTCTGTTGTGTCTTTTGGATGAGTACCGGTTTTAATGGCATACTGCTCTGCTGGAAGTCCAAAAGCATCCCAACCGATAGGATGCAGTACATTAAAGCCCTGCAAACGCTTAAACCGGGAATAAATATCTGTAGCGGTGTAACCCAATGGGTGGCCTACGTGAAGTCCGGACCCTGATGGATAGGGAAACATATCCAGTATATACAGCTTTTCTTTATCAGGATTCTCTTCAGATTTAAAAGTTTTAAACTCTTCCCAATAAGATTGCCATCGGGCTTCAATTTTCTGGTGGTCGTAATTCATAGAAAAAGGGGCCTGAAATTAATTCCAAGCCCCTTTGGAGTTAAATGATTGATTTATTTATAATGGTCATAAATCAAATTGAAAACCAATGGATAACGAACTATCCTTTGGTTTGAATTGAGCATCCGGTTTATCATATCTGCTGTTATAACTATCTGAATATGTTAAATAAATGCTCAGTGCTTCATAAAATGTTGCAATATTCACCGTCAGTTCATTTTGTAAAAGATAATCATCAAAGTCTTCTACATTAGGCTTATAGTAAAATCTATAATCAAAAACAACATTACCATCGAGCAATTTCAATTTTATCTTTGGCCTTATGCTGTGTCTGGCAAAATCACGGATAGAATCTGCTTCTGAATAACCATAGGTGGTATCATAGTCCCATGTATAATAATAATACTCTGATTCAACGCTATCAATACTTTCAATGGTTGATTCATAAATTGTGTAGTTCTCACTTTCAGCCAATAACGCATAACTGACAGATGTGCCAAATTGCAAATTGACTTTCCCCCCCATACCATAATTGAGCCTGTTATTTAAACCAACAATAGCATCTTTCTCATTTTGCAGGAATAAAAATGGTGAGAATCTCTGACTGGCCCACAGATCAAATTTGAGAATAAGATTAGCATCATCTTCCCACTGTTCCCCGCTGACAACTGCATCGTTAGCGCTATAGCTAAATGAAAATTCGGTATCCTTCAAAGGGCCGTAATCTCCAAATAAACCGAAGCTAAGTCCGTAGTACAATATTTCCGCCGTTGTATTTCCTGTATTCTTACTGAAATCCACATATACTGAGGTATTCATGGCATATTTCTGTTCTTCTCCACCATCATCGCTGCTCGATGTGTCTGGATCTGTTTGCGACATTATTGGGCTCAACAGGAAAATCGAATACATTAAATATTTTAACATAAGGTTATCCCCTTTATTCATATGTCAATAATAGCATAAAACGGAGCAAAAAAAAAGGGTATGAAAATCATACCCTTTTTT
>DKQR01000121.1 GCA_002471805.1 Fidelibacterota bacterium UBA7303
TGGTGATGTGCTTTTAGGTGGTGGCTTGGTACCAGCGGGCGAAAGTACAGCCATTAACCCTCAGGATTATGCAGCAGGAACTTTTCAGTTCGTGGTGGACGAAAACCTGCCTACAGGTACCAATACACTGAGCCTTTATGCCAAATCAAAGGACGTTTTCGGGAACCTGAGCGATCCAACGCCCGCAAATCTGTCTATTACCGTGGATACAGAGGCCAGCGATGTTGCCGCAGCCGCAGCCACAATAGATTTACTGGCTGCCGATGACACCGGAATAAGCAGTACGGATAATGAAACGAATGTATTGATCCCCCGGTTTAGTATCACTGGTCCCACCCTAAACGACAGTATTTATATCTATGCAGATCTTGTGAAAAAGGGGGCCGTGGAAGCAACCGCAGACCCCATGGAGATTGGTGTGGGGAATAATATGGGCGCAACTACACTTGCAGCAGGAGACTATACTGCAAGTATCACCATAACCTTGGTTGATGACGCAGGCAACGAGTCATCACAATCTAACGCCATAACTGTAAAAATCGATACGGAAGCACCTAACCCGGGTTCGACAGCGCCAAATCTGGTTGCTGAAGATGACACCGGATGGGATAACACTGATAATAATACAAGTAATCTTACTAATGCTAGTTTTGATATATCGGGCCTGACTACGGTTCTGGATTCGATTGTACTTTACGCGGAAGGAGTGGATCCAGTATTGGCCCCTATGATTGTTGCCAAGGATGGTATGGATGTACCGTACAATCATACAATCGAGATTCAAGACGCTATTCCAGCTGATGGGAGTTACCGGATCTATTACACCCTAGTTGATATTGCCGGGAATGCGAGTATAAATAGTGATCATCTCAGTGTGGTATTTGATTTGACTCCTCCTCTGGCGCCTGATCTGCCGGACCTGCTGTCTACTACAGATCTCGGAGAATTTTCGGATGACAATATTACTGACACAAATAATGTGCAAATCAAAATAAATTATCAGGAACCCAATACCAGGGGCTATTTGAAACGCTACAACGTTCTTACTCCAGATGATACAACAACGATTCTTGGAATTTATTCTATATCTGCAGATTTGATTGTTGGTGCTGACGGCACAAAAACCTACAACCAAGATGATGTAATTGCAGATGGAGACTCTGCCAAGTTTATTTATTTTCCTGTCACTGTAGATTCTGCAGGTAATGAGGCCGATGAAGGCCCTGATTTGACCGTGGTTTATGATTATAAGGATCCAACTGGAATCGTAACCTACAGTGATGCCGATGATACTGTTTGGGCTGGGAATGCATCCACGGTTGCCACGATTACTTTCAATGAGGCATTATCTGTTTTGCCCGCGCCCACAATTACATTAACCTACCCTGAAGGTGGCGGCACAGTGGGACCGGTCAATCTTATAAATGATGATGACAACGTAAATAAAAAATGGCGTTATACGATTGATTTAGATGAGCCGCAGTATCAAACCATTGATGGCTATATGAATATTACTATTACTGCAGATGATATTGCTGGAAACCCTGTATCCTCAGCTAATATGACTGATGAAGACAACCTCCTTTTTGACAATACCAAATCAGAGTTTAGAAATATAACACCAGAAACCAATGCCTATATAAATGCACTGAATGGATTCAGTTGGTTCTTAACAGAGCCACTTCAGTCTGGTATTGTCCATTTCGATAATCAGACTTTGCCTTCTGCTGCTGATATTCAGGTCGCTTTGACAGGCGCTGAGTTAACCGCTTACGGGTTCCTGACAGATCCCAGTGCTTTATTAAGTGGGAATCCTCAGCTTGTGGATGGGCATTTATATAATATTACCTACCAGGGTATAGATATCGCAGGGAATACGGGTATGGATACCGTTTACAGTGTGCGCTATGATACTACGATGCCTACTGCAAATCTGAATTTCAGTCGATTATTTGCCAGTGAGAATACGACTGTAATCTGTACCGTGATGTTCAATGAACCGATGCTGGCATCACCCCGTATCAGCCTGGATTATGGTGGTGTGGCAAACACAAACAGTGATGTTGATAGTGTGGCTATGGTTTCTACAGGTAATGATTCAATATGGATCTATACAGCAACCATGCCCGGAGGAATTGAAAATCAGGGGATTGTTAAACCTACTGTTTATGCAAAAGATCTGGCAACTAATAATTTAGATACGCTGATTGTTGCTGCTACTGACTCATTGTACCTTGATAACACGGTTGCTACAGCCACCTTGAGCTACACCAATATTACCCAGGATACAATTCTTGTTTATCATCCGAATTCACCGCCTGATACATTGCGCAATGTTGGGATTGGAGGTGATACGATAAGTATAACCGTAACAATGAATGAGCCAATACTGACCAGCCCTGCGCCGACCCTGACACTGAAATATAATTCAGGAAGCGGGGCTACAAGGACAATTACTGGTGCTGTTGCTTCCAATGGTGACTCGATTTGGGTATTTACAGATATTGTGCTGCTGGACAGCACCCAGAATGATGGTGTTCTCAAAGTTGAGTTGAATGCCCAGGACCGTTCCACAAATCCTGTTGTTAACTTTGCTAACCAGACAGATTTGCTCTTTAAAGCTGACAATATACATCCGGCACCATTCAATATGAGTGAGATTCGGTTAAGCTCTGTCAACCCGTCGCTCATTGTAGACTGGCAGGATCTGGGTAATAATTGGGTAGATATGGATAATGATCCAGAGCAACATTGGTACAATGAGAGAGTCAGCCATTTTTACATGAATGTACCCTTACCGCCATATGATGTTCCAGGATTGACAGATACAACAATGTGGGGCGGTATGGTTGATATCCAATTTAAAAATCTACGGGGTCCCATCAATGGCCAGGAGTGGGTGACCATAGGTGCCTCGGATACTTTGGATCCTGAAGTTAATTTTGACTCTACCTTGTTTTTCAGGGACACTGCAGCTGTCAACAGCGCTATCGTACCCTACAATGGATTTATCCTGGGGGATTCCCTATTAGTGCGTTCTGTCCAGACTGATATTCATGGCAACAAAACGATCAGCAATTTTGACACCACGGACATCCACAAATTTTTCTATGACCGTACTCAAATGAATGTGGGAGAATTGGTCGGTGGAAACATTTTCACTCAGGATACATTATTTTCCACAGATTCCATTTCCATTCAGTGGACGGATTTTCTTGACCCGGGCGGATCCGGTGCTTCCGGCTTCTGGAAATACACCTTCACTATTGCCCATCATACTGTTAGTGCATCTGACACTAGTATGAAGGGCTATTATAATGGGACAATGTGGGAAAACTGGGCAGAAGAAGATACGGCGATAACAAGTGCTGCTTTCATTTTTAATTCCGCTGATGTGGATACACTGAAGCACAATGAGCGTTACGAGTTCATGATATTTGGCCAAGACCTGGCGGGTAATATGTCCGATACACTTTCCTCGGGAATCAAAGTAAAATACAATTCTGACCCGGTCATTTCAGCCATAGATTCCTGGACCATGTATGAGGATTCTGTCTATGGTGACTTTCAACACATTCTCACATCCGATGCCGATTCATCCACATTCCAGGGCGATATTGTCACCTATTCCGTAAAGACTTTCCGGGATGACGTCCTCTATACCGCCCATCCCATTGATATTGATTTTAATGTTTTAAGCTGGTCTCCAAAACAAGCAGATGTGGGGAATTATACAGTAAGGGTGATTGCGGAAGACCTGTCGCAATTGAAAGACAGTTTAGAATTTGTGCTGGAAGTGATCGCAGTCAATGATGCCCCCGTACTGGCATTTGTCGATTCTATGGGATTTCTCATAAATCCAGACAGTATGCTGGTGGTTAGTTTTGACGAAGATGCCCAGACCAATTTCACATTGAATCTGACCCAGTACGTGGAAGATGTTGACAACAATGATTCCACGGAAATTACCTGGCAGGCTGTGATCCTGGATACCAACCAGCTCGGTGATCCCTTTCCCTTAGGCCAGGTCATAGTCGGTCCAGGGACATCCATTAAACAGAAAGTATCCCTGATGAGAGAATTCATGGGTATCAATCCCAAATCTGGATTGAATTTCAACCTGCCCAAAGCGCCATCGGTTGCAAGGCAGACCAGAACGAGTATATCCCAAATAACTTCCGGTAACCATCCTATTACCATTTCTCTGGATACTTTAGAAAATTTTGAGGGAATAGAGGCTGTTTTTGAAAGTGATTCCAATTATTACGGAAATGAACACCGGGTGATCTTCATCGTCCAGGATCCCTTCGTACCTGGTGATCCCAATTCACAGCTGGAAAGCCGTGACACCCTTATGGTAAGTGTCATTGAAGAGAATGATGCTCCTGTTATGCAGGAAATAGAGGACTGGAATATTGCTGAAAATGATTCCCTGGTACTGGATTTTACCAGCTATACCACAGATGTGGATGATTCAGTCCTAACTTTTGTGATCAAGGCGCTGACCAATCCAGAGTATATGACCATTATTCCCGATTCATTCCTGTCCGATGGTACGGGAGACCCGGTTATTTTAAAACCCCAAGCTCTATGGTCGGAAAAAGCCCAGATACAGGTGGTGGCCATGGATGAAGCTGCTTCGGATACATCTACATTTCTACTGGATATTATCCGCGTGGTGCGCCCTGCACCGGCCGTTTCTATTATTCAGAACAATGTTTTTTCCCATTACCTGGATATCGTTATTGTGGACACGGTTCAAAAAACGACTGACATTTCCTTTGAAATACAGAGTGAACCTATGATCCTGGATACCATTGCTCCCTATACCTGGACCTCAAATTTTAATTTCGGTGTAGAAAAAAGCTATTCATTTGAAATTCAAGCGGAAGCAGTTGTGGGGGATACTCTGTGGGGCAACGCCTTTGTCCTGGCCCTGGCACAGTCTGCAGGGCGGTGGTTCGGCACCAGTTCCGATGGCTCCTTTTCCATTACCGGTGAAAGCGGGAGTGTACCTGCCGACCAGCCGCTGTTAATCGTTGATTCAACCCTGTTCAGCCGCCATTTTACCGATCAGGCTTCCTATATTGTTGGCAATGAGAATTATCAATTCCAGGCCCCGGTACGAGTCTCCCTTGCGAGCAGAGATGCGGAACAAGCCCTCTATAACAGAAAGAATGGTGCCTGGGTAGAACTTCCATCGATCAGTACAGAAGGTACCATCATTACCTATTCAGACCAGGCCGGGTATTATCGATTGGGTCCAAAAACGATCATTGTACCAGAAATGACCAATCTGCACCCCAATTATCCAAATCCATTTAATCCGGTGACCAATATTCGCTATGATATCGGACTTTTGGACGGGCTGCGACAGAATGTTTCCATCCATGTCTATAACCTGCTGGGTCAGCGCATACGAACCCTGGTGAAAAATATGGACCAGCTCGGACAGTTTACCATCCAGTGGAATGGCCGGAACGAAGCTGGGAAAGATATGCCCACAGGAATATATTTTATTCAACTGACTACCGGTACCGGTATTGTAAAAAATTTAAAAATGATGCTGCTGAAATGATGAAAATCTATAAAATAATCCTGGGACTGTCCTTTATACTGGCCACGCTGTCTATAGGACCCGGCTGCAGGCAGAACTACGTTCCCACTGATGATGAACTGGCGGATTATGGCTGGGTTTTGTTTAGCCAGGGAGATTATGTTGGTGCCAGGGACTGGTTCCAGCTTTCCATAGATAAAGATTCAACCTATATGGATGGCTACTGCGGTATGGGCTGGTCCAACGGGAAACTGGGTTATGCGGATACTGCCTATCAATATCTACACCTGGGCAAGGATATGACTTATGATGATATTCGTTTCCCCAATCAGGTGAATCTGCCCATTGAATTTACCGCCGGTCTCGTCTTTGCCAGCAGTGCCATAGGCAACGATTCCCTAACTATTGCCCACAGCCAGGAATTTGATTTTAAGCAAACCCAGATCCAGGTTGACCTGGGGGATGGAAGCTATCGGTGGACTCTGAAAAATGTTCTGTTCACATCTCTTGAATACGATTCAAAGATTGATGCCCAGGATGTCCGGCTGGCCTGGTCCATGGCTCAGTACAATACCAGCCAGTTCGCGGAATGTGTTTCCAATATAAGAATTATACGGGATGACGCCGATATATCCGGGGTCTTTGAACCCGATATCTCCACAGTTCAAGGGCGTAATGAGATAGCCAAGGAACTGGAAAAACTGCAGCTCCTGCTCAGCAGTTAAAACTCCATGAATCAAGTAGAGGATGTATTCCCATCCAGGAAGAACCACTCCGCCTGGATGAATGAAGCATTGCGCCTGGCTGGTAAAGCATATAGGGAAGGGGAGATACCGGTTGGGGCAGTGATTGTCCAGAAGAATAAGATAATAGGACGCGGATATAACCAGCGCGAACGATTAAAGGACCCCACAGCCCACGCCGAAATCCTAGCCATCACCGCTGCTGCCGGGACCCTGGAAGATTGGCGCCTGACCGATTGTACCTTATACGTCACCAAAGAACCCTGTCCCATGTGTGCCGGAGCCATTATCAATTCCCGGATGCGTTTGCTTGTATTTGGGGCCTATGATGAGGAAAAAGGCTGCTGCGGGTCTTTGTACCAATTATGCGGAGATCGGCGCCTGGACTCTAAAACAGCGGTCAAGGGCGGTGTGGTAGAAGAAAAATGCACAGCTATTCTCCAGGATTTTTTTCAAACCAAACGAAATCCAAAGTAACTTCAGCACATAAACACCTGGGCGCAAAACGCTCAATCAGGTATTTTTCGAAGAATCAGTAAATGTTGCCTGACAGCTGAAAGGGCAGTCACTTACTAATTTTATTCAGGGGATGGAGAGAATGAAAATCAATATCAGAATAATATTAACGGGATTACTTCTTGTCTCATTGGCTTTTTCAGGCGGATTAAGTAAAGCAGAAAAGGCAATACAAACATATATTGATAAGCATGTGGAAGAAGCGATAGACCTCATTGAAAAAGTGGTTAATATCAATAGTGGAACACTCAACATTGATGGCAATAAAACTGTAGGAAATATATTTCAGGCCGAACTCGATCAACTTGGATTTAATACGTATTGGGTGACTTATCCTGAAACTATCAAACGTTCCGGGCATCTTTTTGCGGAAATGCGCGGCGGCAAGGGGAAAAAAATCGTATTGATTGGTCATTTGGACACCGTATTTGAGCTTGATGATCCATTCCAGAAATTTACACGAAAAGGGGATACTGCTTACGGACCAGGTGTTTCTGATATGAAAGCGGGTGATGTATCCATGATCTATGCCATGAAAGCACTTGACATCATAGGCGCCCTGAAAGATTTAAATCTGACACTTGTATTTATTGGTGACGAGGAGAAAACAGGCGGCCCCCCATCTATTGTACGCAGGGAATTAATTGAAGCAGGGAAGTGGGCCAATATAGGATTGGGATTCGAAGGGGCTCATGGGCTGAATACGGGAACGGTAGCCAGGCGAAGTTCTTCCTCCTGGATGCTGACGACCACGGGTATTCAAGGCCATTCTTCTCAAATTTTTAAAGAAAAATTGGGATACGGTGCCATTTTTGAAGCAACTCGTATTGTGAATGCTTTTCGTGAAGAATTGGTGGGAGAAAAATATCTATCGTTTAACCCCGGAATCATCGTTGGCGGTACGGATGTAGATTATGACCCTGTAACAGCGCGCGGTTCAACTTTCGGTAAAACAAATGTCGTTTCACAAGCTGTAACGGTTCATGGTGGTATCCGGACGATATCAACAGAACAATTGGACAAGGCCATGGCACGCATGAAGGATATCACTAATAAGAATTTGCCTGGCACAACCGCAAAGATCAAATTCAAAACCAGTTATCCGCCAATGGCGCCAACAAAGGCAAATTATGCACTGTTGGATAAATTGGAATCTGTAAATATGGATCTTGGATATGGTCAATTGGAACCCCTTGATCCTGGGAAACGCGGTGCAGCAGATATTTCTTTTGTGGCACCGCATGTAGATGCATCTTTAGCTGGGATGGGTCCTGATGGATTTGGAGAACACTCAGAAAAGGAAGGCTTGGATTTGACATCATTTCCAAAGACCACTACCCGTGCGGCAATTTTGATCTATCGATTAACACGTTAAATTAAATACGTTAATTGTAAATATTTGATTCATTGATATATAGGGAGATGCGCTTCTGCAGAGTTCTTCAAATTTTGTTCAGCTTAATGGAAAAAAGGTGGTAAAGTTAGTTTTTTGTTGGGTTAAGATTTTATAATTTCACGACGATGGAGAGATGGCAGAGTCTGGCTGAATGC
>DKQR01000167.1 GCA_002471805.1 Fidelibacterota bacterium UBA7303
CCACCGCCCACGCCCAAAGTTAACTCATTTCCTTCCTGAACTACGGTACGAATCGCAATATTAAATTGTAACGTTCCATCCGGTAAAATGCAGCCAATTGTTCCCGTATAAACACCCCGCGAATAATCTTCCAGTTCATGGATGATTTCGCAGGCCCGTTTCTTCGGGCATCCGGATATGGATCCGCCTGGGCTCATGGACAACAGTGCTTCAATGGGGTGTATATCCTGTTTGATATGACCCTGTACCACGCTGTATGTATGATAAACTTTTTCTAATTTTTGTATGGACTTTGATTTTACCACCTGAACAGAACCAGCTGTACATATTTTCCCTAGGTCATTACGGAGTAAATCCACAATCATGTACAGTTCCGCCTGCTCTTTTTCACTATGCAATAATTCCCTTAGGTTTTTTTCGTCTGAATCAGGCGTCACACCCCGTGGAACTGTTCCCTTGATCGGCTGGGTAGATACAACACCATTTTTTATTTTAATAAACTGTTCAGGGGAAAAACTATGAATGGCCCAACCATCACCTTCAATAAAAGCAGTATACCCGACTTTATTTTTTGATCGAAAATAATGAAAAATATCATTCGCAGATAAGTTCGTTTTTGATTTTAAAGGATGGGTATAATTGATCTGGTAAAAATCTCCAGCCTTTATATAAGACTGAATTTTATTAAAATTCTTATCATATTCCTCTTTTTGGATAATTGGGTTGAATGGTTCACTGCGGGAAGAATTGGATAATTGCGAATTTGCCAACAATTCAAAATGATTGTATGCTCTGAAATGCACTGCAGGGATAGCCCCCGTGAGCCTATGAACAGGTACTCCTATTTGCCGAGCTCCAAATTCGTAGGATATAAATCCTGCAATGAATTTCCCATGATACTTCTTAATGAATTCGATCATTTCATCAGGTGAATCCTTTAAGGAAAGGGAAAGGGAGTCAATTGGCCCCCGGGCAGTGATATTTGGCCAGTCAGAGAATCGATTTCCTCGAAATAGAACAGTCTGGTTATCCCCTCGAATTTTGCTAAACATGCAGAAAATTTTTCAGGATTTTGGATCCCATGGGAGTTAAAAATGACTCCGGGTGGAACTGAACACCAAAGATTGGTTTTTCTTTATGGGCGATAGCCATAATCTCTTTATCATTAGTCCAGGCTGTTTTGTCAAAATTCTCCGGTACAGATGCAATGGATAGGGAATGGTACCGCGCCGCCTGGAAAGGAGAGGGAATATCTAAAAATAAATCCTTTTGTCTATGGTGTATCAGGGAAGTTTTTCCGTGCAGAATACGTTTAGATTGTATGACCGGCGTATGAAAAACTGAAGCAATGCATTGATGACCCAAACAGACCCCCAGGATTGGTTTTTCTCTCCAGAAATCTTTTATAATTTGATTTGAATTCCCAGAATTTTCCGGTGATCCCGGTCCGGGAGAAATAACGATTCGTTCAGGATCTAACACTGAAACCCGGTCAGAATCAATTTTATCATGGGATGAAACCAAAACTTCTGCACCCAGGGTTTCCAAGCCCTGAACAAGGTTCCAGGTAAATGAATCATAATTATCAACCAGCAGAATCACGCTAAAAATTATTCAAGTAATGCCAAGAAAAAATGAAGTGTATTCCCTGGTTTCATCTATTGGGATTCGGAAGCTATTCTGCCGTAAAATAACGGACTTTATTTTGAAATAATTCAAAACAAAACAATATAATATATCATGTCTGCATCTAAACTGGAAAAAATCTATAATCCTGCTAATGTAGAGGATCGCTGGTATCAACACTGGCTGGATAAAAACTACTTCCATGCTGATACAGCATCCGATAAAGAACCCTATACAATTGTAATCCCGCCGCCAAATGTAACCGGCATGCTTACTATGGGTCATGTTCTGAATAATACGATCCAGGATATTTTGATTCGCAAGGCTAGGATGGAGGGGAAAGAAGCCTGCTGGATCCCTGGAACAGACCACGCATCCATTGCCACAGAAGCAAAAGTGGTTAAGATGCTTGAAGAGCAGGGAATAAATAAAAATGATCTTTCCCGGGAAGAATTTTTAGGATATGCTTGGAAGTGGAAGGAAAAGTATGGTGGAATTATTATCCAGCAGCTCAAGAAACTGGGCTGTTCCTGCGATTGGGAACGCGAAAGGTTCACAATGGATGAGGGCTATTCACGAGCCGTACTGACAGCTTTTGTTAAATTGTATGAAAAAGGACTGATCTATAAAGGTCACCGTCTGGTGAACTGGTGTCCTGTGTCCAAATCGGCCATCAGTGATGAGGAAGTGATACACCAGGAGGTGGATGGACAATTATGGTATTTTCGATATCCCATAACCAACTCAGATGAATACTTGATAGTTGCTACAACCCGTCCGGAAACCATGCTGGGTGATACAGCTGTGGCGGTTCATCCGGAAGATGGCCGGTATCTACATTTTATTGGAAAAACAGTGACCCTGCCATTGGTGGGCCGCGATATTCCTATCATAGCAGATGAATACGTTGACCCGGAATTTGGAACAGGCTGCGTAAAAGTAACCCCGGCTCATGATCCAAATGATTTTGCCATGGGTGAGCGGCATGACTTAAAATTCATCAATATTATGAATGATGACGCCTCTATGAATAACAATGTTCCTGAAAAATATGTGAGCTTAAGCCGGGAACAGGCACGGAAAGCAGTAGTAACAGATCTGGAATCAGCAGGGCAATTGGAAAAGGTGGAAGATTATACCAATAAAATCGGGTATTCGGAACGAGGCCATGTGCCCATTGAATCCTATATGTCCATACAGTGGTTTATGAGAATGGGAGACCTGGTTAAACCAGCATTGGATACAGTAAATAATGGTCAAATCACATTTCATCCAGCGCATTGGATAAAGACTTACAACCATTGGATGGAAAACATCAAAGACTGGTGTATTAGCCGCCAGTTATGGTGGGGCCATAAAATACCGGTGTGGTATTATAAGAATGATCCTTCAAAAACACATGTTTCGGTTGATGGCCCAGATGATCCTAAAAACTGGGAACAAGACCCGGATGTGCTGGATACCTGGGCCAGTTCATGGTTGTGGCCCATGGCGGTGCATACCTGGCCGGATCCGGGGGATAATTTGAAGAAATTTTATCCAACAGATGTATTGGTGACCGGACCCGATATTATTTTTTTCTGGGTGGCTCGCATGATCATCACCGGTTATGAATTCATGAACGAAAAACCCTTTAACGATGTTTACTTTACATCAATATTAAGAGACGAAACTGGAAGAAAGCTCAGTAAATCCTTAGGGAATTCACCGGATCCATTCGAACTCTTTGATGAATATGGCACAGATGCAGTCCGGTTCGGGGTTATGCTTATGGCTCCCCAGGGACTGGATGTCCATTTTTCAAAAGATCGTTTAGATATCGGGCGAAACTTTATGAATAAGCTCTGGAATGCCTGCCGGTTTGTCCAAATGAATATTCCGGATGACTGGAATATGGAAATTGATATTGAAAAAGGTAAACTCGAATTGCCGGAACAGTGGATATTAAGCCGGTTGGAGCGGGCTTTATCGGAAACCAATCGACAACTGGGCCGGTTTCACTTCAATGAGGCAGCAAAAGCGATTTATGATTTCACATGGAATGATTTTTGTGATTGGTATGTGGAGATTGCCAAGACACGCTTCTACGGCACTAATGCACAACGGGCAGATACAGCCCGTACTGTAAGTTTAAAATGCATTCAAACCATCCTGGCCCTGCTTCATCCATACGCTCCTTTTATTACTGAAGAGTTATGGAGTCAATTTAAGGAAGAAAAAGCTGGCGATTTGATCATCAGTCCCTGGCCCGCAACATCTACCGGATTTGAGAATCAGGAATCAGAACATAATATGGTTTTGCTCCAGAAAGTAATCACTGCGGTACGCAGTATCCGTAGCAGGATGAATGTCCCGCCCGCAAAATTATCGGATCTGCTGGTGCGCTGTTCTCATAAAAAGGAGGAATTTTTACGGCGTTATGAAACTTTAGTAAAATCATTATCAAGAATTGAAACCATTGAGTATGGAAAACGGGTAAAAAAACCACAACAATCGGCAACTGCTGTTGTTAGCGGGATGGAATTGTATATACCACTTGGATCATTAGTAGATTTGGACCAGGAAAAGGCGCGCATGGGGAAACGAATCGCAGAGATCAATACTTTGATTGCCGGGATAAACGGGAAATTGGCCAATGACAATTTTATAAACCGCGCTCCAGAACATGTTGTATCCCACGAAAGATCGAATCTTGCCAAGTTAACCGACGAACTGGATAAAGTCACTTCCAATTTAGAGATGCTGCAATGAAACTCAGGGTCATGTTATTCCTATGCTGCATGATTCATGCACAATCCGGGGATGCAACTTTAACAATATATAAAGATGGTACAGCACTTATTAAACAACCTGTAACTTGGACCGCCACTAAGGGGAAAAGTGTAATTACCTGGAACAAATTACCTGCAAGTATCCAACGGGATACCCCGTTTTTAAACCTGGATGGCGCAACGGTAATGTCCCAGCGGTTCAATGACAAAGTTTTTTCCAGTGCAGATTACTTCATGGATCTTAAGGGTCAAAAAATTTCCGTGAAACCCAATGATGGAAAGTTGGTTACGGGATTACTCCTGGAAATAAACCAAAACAGTGTATCCATCACCAACCGCAATGGTATATTGACTTTTAACCGGGAAGAATTAGCATATATGGGCGCTGCAAACAAAGTGCCGAATCCGGTGTTTAAACCCTATTTATCCTGGGATATCCAATCCAGCAAGTCCGGTAGTTTGAAAGGAGAACTGGTCTATAAATCGAAGAATTTTACCTGGTCAACGGTTTACCGGATTAAGATGACAGATGAAATACATGGTGAATTAATTGCCGAAGCCGTCATTGACAACGCTTCTGATTTGGATTTTGCAGGTGCCAGACTGCAGCTGGTGGAAGGAAATCTGAATAAATTATCCGGTGGAAGACGGCCGCAGAAAAATACTGCTGCCATGGCAGCCAGAGTTTCCACGGGTCAGGCTATGACCCGCGAAGAGCTTGGTGATTATCATATTTACCCACTAAAAGATGTCCATAATTTGCAGGCAAAGGAAAGTATCACAGTTCGAATGTATGGGCCATTGAATGTCAAATATAAGAAAACCTATGTGTTCGAAAATTCTGAGCGGCGGCAAAAAGAAGAACCCCTGGAAGTGAAAATTGCTCTGAAAAATACGGAATCAAACGGCTTGGGGATTCCGCTTCCCGATGGAAAAATCGAGCTCTATACATATTCTGGCAAAGGAGGCCTGGAATATATTGGCGCCGATAAAATGGGCCAGGTGCCAAAAGGTCAATCTACAGAGATAACATCCGGCCGCGCCTTTGATGTGGTGGGAAATCGCAAAGTGTTGAATTATGACCGTCAGCGCAAAAGTGAAGAAGCTGTTATTGAAATTAAAGTAACAAATGCCCGGAGCGAAAATGTAGATGTATTATTAGTGGAACACATCAATGGTGACTGGATTATCAAGGATGAATCTCTGGATTACCTCAAAAAAGATGCCTCCACCATTCATTTTCCGCTAATCCTGAATGCGGGCGAAACAAAAAACGTGTACTACACTTACCGCAAAGAATGGAAGTAAACTCGGCAGGGATTCCCTGCTGAACCTCCATGCCAGCCTTTCATTTGCTTTCATCCATCTCTGAACTGAGCGGAGTGGGGTCAAAAAGAAAACTCATTTTGAACGATCATGGAATTTCAACCCTGCAGGATCTATTATATTATTTCCCGCGACGTCATCTGGATCGAACATCTATCACTCCAATTCGAAAACTGGAAAAAGGGATGGTTGCTACCCTGATCGGTCAAGTCGAAACCTTTGGTGAAAAATCCGTCCGTCGGGGAAAACTGTTTCAAGTCATTCTTTCAGACGGGACAGGGATTTTAACCCTTACCTGGTTCAACGGGGTTCGTTTTATGAAAAAATTATTCAAGGTTGGTGACCGTCTTGCCATACATGGGAAAATCGACTGGTATAACGGGCCATCTATCACCCATCCGGAATTTGATAAACTAAACCCAGATGATGATCCTATATCTACAGGTGCTGTTGTTCCGCTTTATCCACTGACAAATGAGTTAAGATCGATTGGTGTAGACCAGCGTGTTTTACGAAAAATGGTTCGAGAATTATTGCGTTCAGGCCTGGCTATTCCAGAGCTTTTCCCGGACCCTGTGTTAAAAGAATATAAATTGATCTCCCGCCAGGATGCATTTAAGCAGATTCATTTTGCTGATAATGGTGTAAAACTAAATAATGCTCGGAGACGATTAAAATTTGATGAACATTTTTTTCTGCAGCTGCTCATGGCCCTACGGAAAAAAAGTATTCAACTTACAGGAACAAAACCACTGCCGGATATTGGCCCTTATTTTCATACCATTGCTAATACATTGGATTTTGAATTGACCGATGCACAAAAGCGGGTTATAGAAGAAATTCATGATGATCTGAAGAAAAAGGTAGCAATGAACCGCCTGCTGCAGGGTGATGTTGGGTCAGGAAAAACAATCGTATCTATTCTGATCAGTGCTTTGGCAGTAGGGAATAATGCCCAGGTAGCCATCATGGCTCCAACGGAGATTCTGGCTCACCAGCACTATGAATCTTTTATGTCGTTATTGGATAAAGCAAATATTCCCTGTGCCCTGCTACTGGGAAATATGAAAAAAAATGAACGCCAATCTATTTTGAGGGGATTAAAAACCAGCAAGATCCCAGTAATTATTGGTACCCATGCTTTGATTCAGGATGATGTGGAAATGAAGAACCTGGGCCTGGTAGTTGTAGATGAACAACACCGTTTTGGTGTGAATCAAAGACTGAAACTCCTCAAAAAGGGATGGAACCCTCACTTTTTGGCCATGACGGCAACACCAATACCAAGAACGCTATCCATTACCTATCACGGGGATATGGATCTTTCCATAATTGATGAATTGCCCAAGAGCCGGCTTCCCGTTGTTACAAAAGTTGTAGAACCTTCCCGTCTTTCCAGGATCTATG
This sequence comes from Fidelibacterota bacterium UBA7303, assembly GCA_002471805.1. Lineage (GTDB taxonomy): Bacteria > Fidelibacterota > Marinisomatia > Marinisomatales > UBA1611 > UBA2134. The sequence continues at coordinate 7,131 of DKQR01000167.1, forward strand.
CGTTTATAAAAAAAGAAGTCGCTTCCGGACGGCAGTGTATGATAATCTACCCGTTGGTAGAGGAATCTCAAAAGTCAGATCTGGCCGCAGCAGTTGAAGCCCATAAGGAATTAAATAAAAATGTCTTTCCTGATCTGAATGTGGGTTTGGTTCATGGCAGAATGAAGTCAGAAGAAAAAGACAGGGTGATGCAGGATTTTGCCAGCAACAAAATTCAAATTTTAATATCCACTACCGTAATCGAGGTGGGTATTGATATCCCCAATGCAACGGTGATGGTAATAGAACATGCAGAACGGTTTGGTTTGACTCAACTGCATCAATTGAGAGGCCGTGTTGGACGGGGTACAGATAAAAGCTATTGTATTCTGGTGCGCAGAAATATAACAGAAACCGCTCAATCCCGCCTGGAGATCATGGAAGAAACAAATAATGGATTTATCATTGCAGATGAAGATTTAAAACTACGCGGCCCAGGAGAATTTTTCGGAATAAAGCAATCAGGATTTTTTCAGTTTAAGATAGCAAATATGATCACCGATGGTCCTATAATACGGGATGCCAGGAAAGCCGCCTTTAAATTGATTGAAAATGACCCGGACCTACAAGAGTCGCAGCACCGGTTATTGCGAGAAATCTTTTTACAGGAATATGCAGATCAGTTAGAAATGATTGCTTTATCATAAATTGATTCTCCATTTTGTCTGTAATACAAGGAGATTAAATTCCCCGGCTCTATAAGTAAAAAAACCAGTGTCTTGCCAACCCAGAACTCAATATGAGAAGATAAAGAAAAAACTATGACCCAAGAAACCCCTACAAAAGATGAACAGCTTTTTATGTACCTGGTTAGTACTTTTCAATCCAGCGCCTGGGTGGCTCTTGGAAAAATGAAAAATCCCATGACGGATAAACAGGAGCAAAACCTGGAACAAGCCTCATTTTATATCGATTTGCTGGACATGATGCAAAATAAGATGAAAAGCAATCTTTCCGAGTATGAGGAACAAGTACTTATTAATGCCGTTAGTGAACTGAAGCTGAACTACATAGAAGAACAAAAAAAGCCGGATAAACCAGAAAAAGAAGAAAATGAAAATGATACACCGGAAAACTCATCAGAAGAAGAATAACCAGTGATGCATACTGATTACACCCGCATAAATCGATTTTTAGCAGGTATTCTGTTTATTTTTTCTTTCATTGTTTATTTTGACACAATGGCCCCTACGGTATCCTATTGGGATTGTGGTGAATTTATTGCTGTATCTTATCGATTATCTGTTCCCCACCCACCAGGAAGCCCGCTTTTCCTGCTGTTGGGCCGCATAATATCTATGATACCCTTCAATCAGGATATTGCATTTAGAGTCAATATCCTGTCCCCTCTTTCCAGTGCGCTAGCTGTCATGTTTCTTTATCTCACTATTGTAATAATTGTTACGCACTGGCGTGGAAAAATTACAAGCAATAACGATGCTTTAATTGCATTTGGCGGTGCTGCAGTTGGTGCCCTGACCTTTGCTTTTACCGATAGTCACTGGTTCAATGCTGTGGAAGCTGAAGTATATTCAATGAGCACCTTTTTTACAGCGATTGTGGTCTGGCTTATTCTGCAATGGAGTGAACGGGCTGATGAAAAAGGCCATGAGCGATATATTTTATTCATTGCCTATATGATTGGGTTGGCGACAGGACTGCACCTGTTAAATCTTTTGACGCTGCCCTTTGTTGCTCTCATCATTTATTTCCGGAAATACAAATTCGAATGGCAGTCTTTCGGAATCACAGTTGCCATTACAGGCGTCATTTTTTTTATTATTCATAATGTGATAATCAAAGGTCTGCCTAAGATTGCAGCCGCATTGGGTGTTGGCTCAGTTGCAGTACTTATTACTGCTGTATTTGGCGGAATGGCCTGGACAGTGATGAACCGGAAAAAACTCGCATCAGTCGCCCTCACATCCATGGTGCTAGTTCTGATTGGTTATTCCACTTATGCCTTGATTTTCATTCGATCCAATCAGGATCCCGGGATTGATGAAAATGATCCTGAAACGGTCGAAGCTTTTATTTCCTACCTTGAACGGGAACAGTATGGCGATGTAGGAATATTGCCCAGAAGATACAAGGGTATCCCACCCATCCATGAGGTAGCAGGACGTCCGGCTGGGCCTAATCGTGATTATTCGTCCCAGCAGAAAAAACAGTATCGGGCTTACGAAACCGGGAAACAGTGGGACTTTTTCTGGGACTACCAGATAAGAAAAATGTACAATCGCTATTTTCTATGGCAGTTCGCCGGCCGGGGCCTTTCCACGGATTCCTATGTGACCGCCATGGGCGCCAATGGCCGGGAAGATGGTATCGACTGGACTCAGTTTGGTCTGCCACTGGCTTTAATTCTGGGGGTCCTGGGTATGATTTACCACGGCTATAGGGATCAGCGTATGGCGTTTACGGTGATGACCCTGTTTATCATGACCGGGTACGCCATTATTGTCTACCTGAATCAGGACAACCCTCAACCTCGGGAGCGGGATTATTCATATGTAGGCAGCTTTTTTGCATTCTCAATCTGGATTGGGATCGGCGCCAGCGCTATTGGTGAAAAAATCACAGAATGGATAAAGGAAAAAGAAATAGCTCACCGCTTGATTTCGATCGCAATGATTCTGCAACTGATTTTTCTTCCTGGTGTGATGCTCCGTGCCAATTATCATTCCCATGATCGTTCGGGCAATTATGTGGCCTGGGATTACAGCTATAATATTTTACAATCTTGCGGACCGAATGGGGTGATATTTACCAATGGTGATAATGATACTTTTCCGTTATGGTATTTACAGGAAGTGGAGGGATTGCGTACCGATGTGGCGGTTGTCAACCTCAGTCTGCTCAATACACCCTGGTACATTAAACAGATGAGAGACTTAAGGCCCAAGAAAACACAGTTTATTAATCTTACCGATGCGCAGATTGACCAATGGACCACCAGTCTTACCCGCTGGGAAACCCAAAAAGTGAAAGTGCCCGTTTACGGTGACCCGGAAAATAAAGACGGTTTTATTGAATGGACTTTGAAACCTACTTTTGCAGGCCAGGCATTGAGAGTACAGGATATGATGATCATGCGTATCATCAATGACGCAGCCTGGAGGGTTCCTATTTATTTTGCTGTAACCGTATCACAGCAGAATCGTATCGGACTGGACCGCTACCTGGATATGCAGGGGCTGACGTTCCAGTTGAAAAGTCACAAAACAACCCCGGTTGATGCGGATAAAATGTATGAAAATTTGATGACGACAGTAGGGCCTCAACTCTGGTCAAGTAAATTTGATCAGGCAGACTTTTATAATCCCAAAGACTTAGATTATTTGAACTGGTCAAGAGAATTCCAGCCGGGGTATATGTTCCGCAATTTGGGCAATGAAGATGTACACTATAATAAACAAATCATCCGACTGCTGCAAAACTACCGCAGCGCCTATATGCAATTGGCCGTGACCTATTATCTTGATTATCAGAAGGAATCCCGTAAAAAGGATAAAGATGAGTCCAAGCTGTCCCGACTTAGACAGAAGACCCTGGATACCCTGGATAAAATGAGTCAGAATATCCCGGAAACCACAATCCCAATCACCGCTGAAGAACTGCATTACCAGGTTGCCCGCATGTATGGTGATCTTGGCCAGAAACAATCGATGGCTGAAATAATGGATCGTCTGACGAATCCTAAGGTTGAAAACCCCGCAAACAGGGTAGAATATGCAAATATTTATTTTAAAGAATTATCTGATACAACCAGAGCTTTATCTATTTTAGAGAGTCTACATGCCGAATTTTTACAGCTGGAAGGGATGGTGAATCTTCAGGGTTTTGGATCAAAATCTATAACACAGAAAAAGTGGCGCCAATGGCAGCAGGCTTACCCGGATATGATTTCTTCCCTTGTTTTTATATATAGAAACAGCAATAGGCAGGCAGAGGCAGAAATGATTCTTAACGATTGGGTACAGCGTAATCCCAGCGATAAAAATGCACTAAAACTATTGGAAGAGGTTCGTACCGAAGGATAAAAATCCCAGTACGGTTTTCATCGTGGCCGAAGGCACACCTACAATCAGCATCATTATACCCCACTGGAATGGCATCGAAACCCTATCCGAGTGCCTTGATTCATTAAAGTTATCCACATACCGAAGTTTTGAAATTATTGTTTCTGATAATGCTTCTACTGATGGGAGTCAAGATTGGCTCAAAGAAAACCATCCGGATGTGCTTTTACTGGAACATGATAATAATTATGGCTACGCCGGCGGCTGTAATCGAGGAGCGCTGGCTGCCAGCGGATCTTTTCTTCTATTTTTAAACAACGATACCATTCAGGACGCAGGCTGGCTGGAGCCGCTTGTAGATCGAATAGAATCTGATTCTTCTATAGCGGCACTACAGCCGAAAATTCTCAATTATTATGAACGGGATCTTCTTGATTATGCCGGTGGGAGTGGCGGCCACATGGATTTGTTTTGTTTTCCGTTCACGCGGGGCAGGCTGTTTATGGATCAGGAAAAAGACACTGGGCAATATGACCGGGCTGAACCATGTTTCTGGGCCAGTGGGACTGCGATTATGGTGCGCCGGGAAATGTTTGAAAAATCTGGTGGTTTTGATGAAATATTTTTTGCCCATATGGAAGAAATTGACCTGTGCTGGCGCCTGCAGGCTATGGGCCATAAAATCTGGGTGGAGCCTCAATCAATAGTTTACCATAAAAATGCTGTTTCCATGCCCATGTATTCGCACTGGAAATACTATCTGAATCACCGTAATTCTCTGTTAATGCTCCTGTCCAATTATTCAATTCCGGTCACTTTTTATGTGGGCCTTATCCGGTTGATGCTGGAATTTGTTGCACTGGGTTATGCGGCAGTAAAGCTGGATATAAACCATATCACCGGAATTCTGCGTGCATTGGGCTGGATCCTGATTCACCCTCACACCATTATCAGCAAAAGAACACGCTTTAGAAAACATCGGCGATTGCGGGATGGAGTAATTATGAACAGTATGGTACACGGCAGTATAGCATTGGAATACCACCTGCTGGGGAAAAAGACTTACTTGGAAATCAAATCCAAGGCATCCTGATATACATCACGCCGGTCCGGATCCAATTCCTGCATATCTTTCAGCATTTCCCTGCGCCCCAGCTGGGCCAGGGTATAAGCGATCGATTCTGATTTTACTTTCAGGAAATACTGTGTGTTGTGGTCTCTGCCCACATCGTCGTAAGATTGTTCAAGACCATCCAGCAGCAGTTTCAGTTCGGTCAGAGCTCCATCCATATCCCCGTCTTTTATTAGATCAATTGCAATATACCAGGCTAGACGAGCCTTGCGCAAACCCACGTTGCGGCTTAAATCGTCCACTAATGTGATGCGGCTGCCCCAGCCTTTCTTATATTCTGATGCTGCCCCTCGAAGCGCAATTTCCCGGGCGATCTCATGGGCGCTATTCCCGCCGTTGAATTCGTAAGTATCGATTTCACCAGCCAGGATGAGATAGGCATAATAGGCCAGAAATCCGGGCAACGGCTCAAAAAGTACTGGGTCGAAATACAGACTGGTGCCGGAGTTATAATAGAACTGCACACTTTTATCAAAATACCTCAGATCACTGCCATTAGAAAACAAAGCTTGACAATTGAATGTTTTTACATTTCCCTTTGATTGAGCACTTTCAAAGATAATTTGAATATGAAGAGCAATATCAAGATCGTCATAAATTTCATCCCAGACAGTAGATATAAAAAAGCGGTTAATATCCTCCCGAAGGGCAAAGATTTCCTGTTTTTCATCACTGCGCAGCAGTCGATCGTCAAACGTGATATCCACAGATGCAAACTGTGCATTAAGGTGCTCAATACCGAGAAAAAGAAGTAAGGTATAAAGAATCTTATTTCCCATACATGAAAATTGGTGGATTGCAGGTTTTTGAGCAAGGTCTTTGTCAATCCCGTTTTTTGAAGAATTATTGAAGGTAATTTCCCCTATGACAAATGTCAGAGAATTACTGAGCAAATCCAAGTATGATCAGGTAGGAGCAATCCTAAAAACAGCAGGCAGGATTGGTGATTCTTCAGGAATGGAGGTCTATGCGGTTGGCGGATTGGTCCGTGACCTGTTGATGAGCAAGATCCTCAATGATATAGATATCATGACTGTTGGTGAAGGCATACCATTCGCGAAGCAACTGGCTGGGAAACTTGGAGTGAAAAAAATTGTTCCCTTTGAAAAATTTGGCACGGCGCTTATCCCCCATAAACCAGTACAGATCGAAGTGGCCAGTGCACGCCGGGAAACTTATGAGGGGAATTCCAGAAAACCTGCTGAGGTTAATTATACTGACTTGAATGGGGATTTGGCCCGCCGGGATTTTACCATCAATGCCATGGCTATGGATATTCGACCAAAGCAATTTGGTGATCTTTACGATCCTTTTGGCGGGATAAGTGACCTGAAAAACAGCCTCATCCGGACACCTTTAGACCCGGATGAAACTTTTTCAGATGATCCGCTGAGAATAATGCGGGCAGCTTATTTTGTATCCAAACTTGATTTTATCATTGAGAAAGACTGCCGTCAGTCCATGAAAAAACAAGCCAGCCGATTAAAGATCGTTTCATGGGAGAGGATCCGGGATGAATTTTTAAAAATACTATCTACAAAAAAACCTTCTGTCGGCTTAACAATCCTTCAGCAAACAGGTGTGTTGGAAATCGTGTTCCCCGAAATACACGTTATGTATGGCATGGATCAGACATCAGAATGGCACCACAAGGATATTTTTGCTCATACCCTGCAAGTAGTAGATAATACAGCCCAGTTGTCTGATAAAATGGAATTGCGGTTCGCAGCCCTGGTACATGATATTGCCAAACCTGATACACGGCGCATCAACGATGAAAAAGGCTATACTTTCCATGGCCATGATGCAGTTGGCGAACGAATGCTTAATAAGGTTGCCCGTCGGCTTAAACTATCCAATAAACTAACAGATTACCTGAAAAAATTAACCCTTCTGCATTTACGCCCTATTGCCCTGGTAAAATCAGAAGTCTCTGATTCGGCAGTGCGGCGCCTGATGATTGCAGCAGGGGATGACCTGGATGACTTAATGACCTTGTGCCGGGCAGATATCACCACCAAGAATCCTAATAGAGTTAAACGCTACATGAAAAACTTTGAGATTGTGGAGGAGAAGATGGCAGATGTGGTAGAGCGAGATGCCATGCGCGCATTTCAGTCGCCGGTCCGCGGCGATGAAATCATGACTGTTTGCGGTTTGACAGAAAGCCGAAAAGTAGGTGAAATCAAGGATGCGATTGAGGAAGCAATTTTGGATGGCAAAATCGAGAATACCTATGAGGCAGCGAAAGAATATTTAATGGAGATTAAAAACGACTTTCTCTAATAACATATTGTAAAAGAAAAATAATTTATTGTAATACAATAATAATTTATTGTATTATCAAAACTTAGTTTATAGTTTCCGGGCCCTGAAATTAAAGGAATACGGCTTATGCCTGGAAAATCACAACTCGCTTTTATCAAAATTGTTGATTGGCTACTGACGGGATTCACTGCCTTGGTAGCCGGTTACATTTCATACCGTTTTATCATGCTATTGGTTGGCCCGGTCCTAGGGATCACAGACCAAACGACAAAACTATACTATCCAGTTCAGTTTCATGTGGATGAAGAGGGTATGGCTCTAATGAGTGATCAGGAATTATCGGTGAAATTGAAACATGCAAAAGCCATTGCCATCATCGAAGCACCAACGCCGACTGGTCTGCTTGTTCCTGTCAAACTTATACGATTCGGTATGTTTGGCTTCATTATTTGGGTGATGTTTCTCATGAGACAAATCGTAAGATCTGTTGGCAAAGGTCAGCCTTTTATTCCAGAAAACGGAGAACGCCTTCGATGGATCGGGCTTTCAATATTACTCATAATCGGGTTTGATTTTTTCCATGACATTTTATTGAACCTTTTTATTACACCCAGGCTCACCTTTGATTCTATCGTTTTTGAAACATCCAATCATTTTGATTTTAGATTTATATTATTAGGTCTGGTGATTCTGGTGATTGGCGAAGCATTTCGCATTGGCGCTGAGATGAAAAAAGAACAGGATCTGATGATCTGATGGATAACATGAAAATCAAGATCAATTTGGACTTGATGATGGTGAAACGGAAAATGCCATTAAAAGATCTTGCAGAAAAAGTAGGGATTACCATGGCGAATCTTTCCATCCTGAAAAACGGCAAAGCCAAAGGGATTCGGTTTGGTACCCTTCAAGCCATTTGTCGGGAATTGGATTGCCAACCGGGAGACATCCTGGAATATGAAGTCACAGAAAATGGTTAGGAAACTTTCCGAACTTTTTTGCGTCAAAAGAAATATAATTTAAACGAATGAAAAAAATATTTTTAATCCTGTCACTCCTTTCCGGAATATTTGTCCAAGGGTATGGATTGGTAGATTGTATCAATATTGCCTTAGAAGGGAAGAAAACAATCCATTCTGCTGAATTGGGTGTGGCCTCAGCCGAACAAGGTTTGAAAGGGTCCTACAGCGGCCTTCTACCTTCACTGAGCGCTTCTACAAGCACGGGCAGAACTCAGTTTCCAGAAAGGGAAAGTATCTCTTATGACTTTGATAATTTAACATCAGACACAACGGTGACCAGCCATTATGATAATATGTCTGCAGGGATTTCATTAAGCCAAACTTTGTATAATGGCGGCCGTTCTTGGAATCAAGTAAAGCAGGCTAAATCGCAATTGGAAATTGCAAAACTGAACCAACGTACCACAAAAATCCAGGTAATCCAGAATGTGATCCGATCTTATTATGGATTATTAAAAGCACAGCAACTTCATGAGGTGACTGTAAAAAATTTGGAAATGTCCGATCAGCAGGTTTCCCTTGTAAAAAAACAATATGACCTTGGTGTGGTGAAAAGGACGGATCTTTTAAAGGCGGAAGTTGCCCAAGGACAAGCCAAGGTGGATGTTCTGAACAGGCAGACAAATCTTGAGAATGCACGGCGGGTATTATTCAATGATATGGGTTTGCAGGATTTTGGCCAACCGATCACCGCTGTGGAGGATGAATGGGTGGTACCGCCCATTCCAACCAGCAGCGATATTCTGGAACTTTTGAAAACCCGGAATCCCAACTTACTGATTTCCCAAGTGCGCATCAATTTGGGAGAAGTCTCCTATAAAATAGCTAAGGGAATGCGTCTGCCTTCCCTGAATTCATCTGTGAGTTATTCTGCCAATGGTGAGAACAGTGAAGAATTAATGGATGCCCTGAAGGATGATTGGTCCTTGGGAATGAATATTTCTGTGAGTGTTCCGATCTATACTGGGAATTCACTTTCGGTTCAACAGCACCAGACAAAGTTAAGCAAGCAGCAATCCGAATATGATTACATTACTTTATTAAATGATCTCCGTGTACAAGGTGAGTTGATTAGAAAAACCCTGGAAAATTATTCTGAAATTATTCCTTTAAACCAAGCGGTAGTGTCTTCGGCGGAGGAAGATTTAAAATTGGTCCGAGAGCGATACAGTCTCGGTTCTGCAACAATTTTGGAAGTGCTAGATGCACAAGTGTCTTTAATACGTTCCAACTCAACACTTATTAACACAATCCATGATGCCAGGATCCAAGAGGCAAATTTGAAAGCCCTGCTGGGAATTCTGGATTTGGAATATCAAATAGAAGAAGACTAATAATATGCTAAAAACACTTAAAAAGAAAAAAGTATGGATTCCATTACTGATCCTAGCATTAGTGGCAACGGGCTTTATTATTTCGAGAAATGATGCCGGTGAGGAAATAATCGTAGAGACTGAGAAGGTCCAACGGCGTAATATTGTACACAAGGTAAATGCCAGCGGTAAGATCCAGCCGGAAGAGGAAGTTCAGATCACTTCCACGATTACAGGATGGATCACGGAAATTACAGTTGTTGAAGGGGATACAGTCCAGCCAGGGCAACATTTGATCAGTATTGATGAAAAACAATACCGGCCGCGCTATAATCAGGCTTTATCCCAGGTTAAATCTTCAGAAGCGAATATGCGCAAAGTTCAATCGCAGATGGATCGTACAAAAACACTATTTTCCCAGAACCTCGTTTCCAAACAGGAACTGGAGCAATTGGAAGCTTCTTATCAGATCGCTTTGAGTCAGGCAGAACAGGCCAAGGCCAATCTGTTGTCCGCGGAGGATGAACTTTCCAAAACACGCCTGACGGCGCCTAAATATGGTATTGTTACCAGCTTGACCAAAGAGGAAGGTGAAATGGCTTTGGGGGGAATGTTTAATCCTGGGGTATTAATGACTGTAGCGGACTTGAGCCATATGGAAGTTCTAGTAGATGTTAACGAGAACGATGTCGTCAATATTGATATCGATGATACCACAGAAATAGAGATTGATGCCTTTCCTGATACAATTTTTTATGGTGTGGTCAGTGAAATAGCACATACGGCCCAGTCTTTGAATATGAGCAGCCAGCAACAGGTCACGAATTTCAAGGTTAAGGTGAAAATAATATCTCCTCCGATAAAAATACGACCCGGGATGAGTAGCACTGTAAATATTATCACTGAAACTATTGATAATACAGTCTCAATCCCGATCCAGTCCCTGACCTCCCGGCCAGAAAATTATGAAAGAATAGCCCGCAATAAGAAAAAAGCAAAAAAGAAACGCTGGGGTAATGAAGATGATAAAAAAGATGAAGGTTCTTTCATGGGTAAGGAAAAGAATCTTGATGTTGTTTTTGTTCTTCGCAGTGAATTTGAGGGTGAAGCCGCTCCGGATGGAAAAAAATATGCTTTAGTTCGACAGGTAAGTGTGGGTATTGACAGCGATATGCATTATGCGGTGAAATCTGGTGTAGAGGAAAATGAGGTGATTGTAACGGGCAGTTACAGGGTATTAAGTAAGCAATTGCAGCATGGAGATATAGTGACGGTAGAAACAAATGAAAAAGAACAGGAAAAGAAAGGGAACGATGTATCAGTAAAAGTCCAGATAGGATCCTGATACAGTCAAGAATATGTCTCTTATCGTTCTGAAAGATATTTATAAGATTTACCATGTTGGTGGCGAAGAGGTTCGGGCCCTAGATGGTGTAGATTTAAACATAGAGGAGAACGAATACCTGGCCATTATGGGACCTTCCGGGTCTGGTAAATCAACACTCATGAATATGATTGGCTGTTTGGATACGCCCACATCGGGTGTTTATGAATTTGAAGGTGAAATGGTCCATATCATGGATGACAGCCAATTGGCCTCCATTCGCAACCGCAAGATCGGTTTTGTATTTCAGACGTTCAATCTGCTACCAAAAGCTACGGCCCAGCATAATGTGGAGATTCCGTTGATTTATGCTAATGTACGGCGGGAGAAAAGACTGCAGCTGTCCTCCAAAGCGCTGATTAATGTAGGTCTTGAGGACAGAATGCACCACAAACCAAATGAACTTTCCGGGGGCCAGCGCCAAAGAGTGGCCATCGCCCGTGC
>DKQR01000065.1:0-6087 GCA_002471805.1 Fidelibacterota bacterium UBA7303
CCATAAAACATAGCAAGCATATCTGAAACCATTGAAACATCCCAGCTTGATATATCACTATTAAAAGTGGTATGATTAAACATCTGATACATATTTGTTACATTAGAAACATCCCAGTTTGAAATATCCTGATTGAAACTATATGCACCACCTAACATGCCACCCATATTTGATACACTGGAAACATCCCAGCTTGATAGAACTTGATTGAAATTAGACGCATCCCTAAACATGTTGTTCATATCAGTTACACTGGACACATCCCAATTTGATATATCTCCATTAAAATCGTCATTTGATATAAACATTTGACTCATGTTCGTTACATTCGATACATCCCATCCTGATATATTCTGATTAAAATTAGAATACCCAAACAACTTAACCATGTTAGTCACATTAGATACATTCCAATTGGATATATCTCCATTAAAAGCATTACTATAGGCAAACATTTCATACATAGACTCTACATTCGATACATCCCAACTTGATAAATCCTGATTAAATGCGCCAGTATTTCTAAACATATAACCCATTTCAGTTACGCTGGATACATCCCAATTTGATATGTCCTGATTAAAATTTCCTGCTTCGTGAAACATTGCAAACATATCCGTTACACTTGATACAACCCAGCTGGATATATCTTGATTAAAATTAGAGCCATTCCAACCACCGAACATGTTTCTCATATTCGTTACATTCGATACATCCCAATCACCAATATCATCATTAAATGTTGTTTTATCTTCAAATAAGCCAGACATATCTGTAACAACAGATACATCCCAAGTATTAATCTCACCATAGGTAGAAAGGGCTGCGGCGTTATCATCCACCCACATATCCACTGCGGTTTGCAGTTCTGCTTTAGTTTGAGGTTGGAATGTAACAGCAGTACAAGTAGCTTCAGTATAACCTGCATAGGCACAGCATGATTCATCGAAGGCTACACCTGAATCTAAATACAGACCACTACCATTTTCTAATCTATCATTAAAATAGTCTGGGTCTGTGGTTTCAATACATGATAAAGAATTACCTGTTGCTTGCAAGTCAATTAGCACAGTAGTAACACCATTTCTCATGTTTAAAGATGTTAGGCCATTATTGGATACTCTTAAATGTTTTACATTAGGTAACATGCTTACATCTAAATGATCCAATTGATTGCCATAGGCACGCATGTGATAAACGTTTGAGCTACCAAAAATCAAACTGGTTAGATTATTATATTCGGCAAACATCTGTGATAAGCTATGTTGATTGCTCAAATCCAAGCTAGTTAGATTATTATTGTTAACGAATAGCTCCCCAATTCCTGGATTGTTTGATAAATCTAGCTCCGTTAGATTATTATTCTGAAGACCAAGAAATCCTAAATTTGGGACCCCTGATAAATCTATGCTTTCAAGATCATTGTGTGCTCCAGCTAAAAATGTCAGTGATGGATTGTTTGATAAATCTAAAGTTGTAAGATTACTAAACCCAAATTCTAAACTAGTCAGTGCAGGATTGCCACTTAAATCTAAAGTTGTAAGATTATTAGAGAAAAAATTAATACTCGTTACGGAAGTAAAATCCTCAAGGCCTGTAGCATCACTAATGCCTCTATTCTGTAGATTTAGAGAAGTAACATCGTCAATATTATCAGTGAGCACATAATCATCTAAAACATCATCATAGCCCAAATCAATAAGACCCTGCTCAAAATTATCATCCGGAACATAAGTATAGTTATCAGCAGACGTATTTGCTGGGAGCAGTAAAAACAATCCGGTAATAAATGGCAATATTTTTTTATGCATTTCAGTCCTCATGACATATATAATAGCAATAACTATGCCAAAAGAAAACCCAGGGGATTATAAGAGAGAAAGTCTTGTTTCAGCTAAGAGAGCGTAACAGAACGTTACAGGAATGATACTAACAAAACTTTAGGCCTTATTCCATTACCAGTAGAAGCAATAACTATACCATATTGGATAATATGATCTAATTATTTATTCTCTCGATGGTGAAGATTATGTAACTTATATTGAAATGTCTTATAATGTTACAATTTATTCTACTGTAACATAATAAGACAATGGTGTTATTGGTAGGAGGAAAGCTGCAGGTTTTACTAAGATTATGTTAGTAATCAGTATTTATTTAGAATTCAAATAATATCCCACAATTCCACAAACAAAAAACCCCGCTAAAAGCAGGGTATTCTGTCATATAAATAAAATTAATTATAATTTTACTGAAATTTTATATTCGTCCCCAACGAATGTGTCTCATTAACCTGAGAGTAAGAGCCCGATGTATTTCAATAATTTCTTTCTGTATTTCAGTAAAAACCTGTTCGCGCTCATCGATACTATTTTCCATAATAGAAATTATTGCCAGTCGAAAATCTTCCGCTGAAATTTCACCAGTTCCTTCAACGTACGTATTACGAAGATCATCTAGCTCAGTCTTTACAGTGCTCCCTATTAGCTCTAAAGTGCTAATTTGATCAGGTGTCAACTCAAGTGCATTTTGCATAGCTAATTTTATTTCATCTGAGTTCTGCGATAATCGCCCCCATCCTCCTCTTCCTCTTCTCCAACTAATATCTCTCTCTCCTCTTTCCAGAGTGATTGTCTCTTCTTGCTCTTTTGTTAAAAGAATCTTCATCTCTGCTCTAAACCATTCCATTACACTCATCATCTCAAAACGCATGCTTTCACGTTCTAACTCTTTATTTTGATATTTAGAAATAATATCACTAATTAAAGTCATTTTTGTATCTATTAATTCTTGATAGATGGATAATTGCTCTTCTGTCATCAAAAGTATAATCCGATCATTCATTCGATTAAAATGCTCCAACCTACCATGATGATGATCATTCTCTTCCGAGATGATTTGCGCATCTATATTAAAATGTCTAGATAAGAGAGAGTCTTTCTGCTCTTGGGTTAGTGTTTGCTGTAATTTTTTCGCAAGTTCCCATAAAGCAGCTGGGTCAGGATGAAAGTCTCTACCTCGTTCGAGAGCAGATCTAGCACTATTTCGCTGCTCATAGTCCAAGTCAAGTTCTGCACTTATATCTTGTATTAGATATTCAAATTCTGGTGGGTTTTGAACATCTCGATCATTAAATAAAGATTCACATCCAGTAATAAATAGAAGAATTCCTAAGGGGAAAAAATATACTGCTTTCATTATCATTCCTTTTTTTGCTAATTGTTTTAATAGACTTCAATCTTATATAAAAGTTAAAATATTTTTCTCAAATAATCACACATTAGGTTATGAGTCTCACGCAACTTCTTCTATTTTAAATTGGCTGGAAGACGAATGAGCGTCGTATTATCCCATACACAAAAAACCTCACGAATGTGGGGGTTTTGCAATAGAAAAAATATATTATTTTTTTATAGGTAAATCTGAATTCCATATATCTGCTTTCATGAGCCAATTATTTTTTGAGGCTTGCTCCCAAAGTACAATGTACTTACCTGAATCATTCATTACAATTTTACCATTATCTTTTACATTCAATGAATATCTTCCTACTTCGGTTACATAATCTTCATTCCCATACATATCCAATGTGGTAAAAACTAAATCGGTTGCTCCAGCTGATATTTCATCTGAGATTACTTTTTTAATAGCATCTTTTCCTTTAACAAAATCAATATTTGGAGGCATCACTAAAGCATCATCCACATGCAGGTCAGCTACACCAGATGCATCTCCATTATTATAAAATTCCATATACCTTTTATTCTGTTCGTTGATATATGAGCGAGCATTGTCTATATCAAAAGTAGTTTTTATTTCACATGATAGAATAAGAAGAGATATAAGGAATATTGAAAAGGTGTTATTGATTATTTTTAACATATTTTTTCCTTTTTGACAGCCAAATCTACCCATCCTCCCACAAACAAAAAACCCCGGGTGACCAAGGCTTGATGGTTAATCATTATTCGCCGTATGGTTCAGTGTTTCCTTCTGAATCTGCTTTAATTAACCAGACATCGTAAGCACCATTCCCGAAAGAAGATGTATAACCAGTAATGATATATCCACCATCCATGGTTTGCTGAACGCAATTACCCTCATCATAATAATTCCCACCAAATGTTTTATCCCATTCATCATTTCCTTCTGAATCTGTTTTGATTAACCAGACATCTAAACTACCATTCCCGGAAGAAGATATAGATCCTGTAATGATATAACCACCATCAGTGGTCTGCTGAAATGAATTACCTCGATTAGCACTAATTTCACCGGAGATTTGATTCAATATTTCATTGCCATAAGAATCAGTCTTTATCAACCAAACTTCCAAATTTCCATTCCCGAAAGAAGATGTTCGTCCTGTAATAAAATATCCACCATCGATCGTTTGTTCAACAGAAATACCCTCATCATAATCATCTCCACCGAAGGTGTGATTCCATTGTTGATTCCCATCCACATCTGTTTTAATTAACCAGAGGTCAAAATCTCCATTCCCGAAAGAAGATGTTCGTCCTGTAATAATATAACCGCCATCAGTGGTTTCCTGAACGGATTGTCCATAATCGTGTTCATTTCCACCAAAGGTCTGATTCCATGTTTCATTTCCCTTAGAATCTGTCTTTATTAACCACACATCACTTGCCCCATTTCCAAAAGACCGCGTAAAACCTGTAATAATATAACCGCCATCAGTGGTTTCCATAACAGATTGTCCCTCATCACTACTGGTTCCACCATACGATTGGGTCCATTGCTCATTTCCTTCTAAATCGGTCTTAATCAACCACATATCAGAATAGCCACTGCCAAAAGATTGTGTGTAGCCAATAATAATATATCCCCCATCTGCAACCTGTTGGACAAAATTACCTTTATCATGATTACTACCGCCAAAGGTTTTTACAAATTTGATAGGTTCTTCTTCCTTAGTATCTTCACAACTCCAATAAATCAACCCAATAAAGAATATTACTGATATATACCTAACCATATTCAAATCTACCCATCCTCCCACAAACAAAAAACCCCGGGTGACCGGGGCTGATATCACTTCAATAATACCATCTTCTTTGTTTGTCTGATTTTGATTGGTAATTCTTATAAATCTTTATACAAAAAAGTCTGGTGCTAATTCTGCTTCAGGCACATTTGCGTATTTGCTCAAGTCTGTCACCCCTTCGGACCTTAACACCTCTTCATCCACAAAATAATTTCCTGTGCATAATTGACTATCTCGACTGAAAATGGTAAAAGCAGCGTCAGCCATAATATCTGGTTTTCGGGATTTATTCATTAATTCATCGCCTCCAAGCAAGTTTTGGATAGCCGCTGTTTGAATGGTTGTTTTGGGCCACAATGCATTGACGGCAATTCCTTTCTTTTTCAATTCGCCGGCCATTCCAAGTACACACATACTCATACCAAATTTAGACATGGTGTAAGCCACATGAGGTGCAAACCATTTTGTCTCCAAATTCAACGGTGGCGATATATTCAAAATATGGGGATTTTCAGCATTTTCTAAATGGGGAATGCAAAGTTTGGAAGAGAGAAATGTACCACGAACATTCACTTGGTGCATCAGATCATAACGTTTCATTTGCGTATCTATCGTACTGGTCAATTGAATGGCACTGGCATTATTGACCAAAATATCAATACCACCAAATTTATCCACGGTGGTGTCTACTGCTGATTGAACTTGTTCTTCAAAACGAATATCCGTACAGACACCAAAGCCTTTTCCACCCGCCGCTTCCATTTCTTCTGCGGCAGTATAAATTGTACCGGGAAGTTTTGGGTGCGGTTCAACCGTTTTTGCTGCAATTACTATATTGGCACCTTCTCGTGCCAATCTTAATCCGATGGCTTTCCCAATCCCACGACTACCACCGGTGATTAATACTGTTTTATTCTTAAATGATCCCATCTTTATTCGATCTCTCTGTTTTATGAAGTAAATGATTCACGGTTTGTCTGATTCTGGTTCTCAAACCCAAACGTGCTAATAATAAGTAAGAATAGGTATACTTTTTTCATGGTGAGACCAAATCTAACCAAACTTTCAAAAAATAGCAT
>DKQR01000065.1:6440-9285 GCA_002471805.1 Fidelibacterota bacterium UBA7303
TTGACCCCACCCCCGGGTATGGTGCTTTTGGGTTAGGAAAAGTGGGTTGAGATTATTGAATTGATGTAAGGTTATATTTTTTTATTAAGTTTTATTTGCACACCAGTTCATTTAACCAGTTAAAGTTTTGTAGCTGGTGTGTCCCCACTTTTTGTGTCCCCATTTACATATATATATGAAATATGTATGAACATTTTTGATAAAGCCAATATTATAATGATAAGTAGATATAAAAGAAGAAGCCCCATCGCTAAACGGGGCTTCTCGACAGAGAAAAATGGTATTTATTTGAGTGGAGCCGAGGAGGATCGAACTCCTGACCTCAGCATTGCGAACGCTGCGCTCTCCCAACTGAGCTACGGCCCCAATAATAAAAGCAAATGGAAAAGAACTGTTTTTTATATTCGTTGGATATTGAACAGGAAAATCTAAGTGAAATTTGCAATGTTAATCCGGGATTAAATCTTAAATAGGTTGATTGGTTTAACAGAAAGTGTCTGGATCGGAACCATATCAAATCACCGCAAGGAGCACTTTCTTTAAGAAACCCAGAAGGATAAAAGCCGCAATGGGAGAAAAATCCACGCCCATGGACGTAATCGGAACCACCTGTCGGATAGGCTTCAGGACCGGTTCAGTAGCATCGTTCAACAGGCGCACCCACTGGCTGTAGGGATCGTGGGGTACCCAGCTCAGGATCACACGGATAATGATCAAAAACTGGATAATATCAAAAGCGGTATGGATCAGCCTGTAAAGCAGGAAATTCATTTTTCAGTGTGTCCGGCAGTAAATCATGTCTGAAATCTACCGCCGTCTGGGGGGTGTAAAAATACTATAAAGATGGGATGGGCAATCCGGTTATGACTGTGATCGGTGGAAATAGTTTTTGAACTTTATTAACCCGGATATACTAATTTCACCCATGTTCTCCTCGAACTGGAGACAGACTCAAGCAGGTAGATGAAATCAAACAGCAACAAGGAGAGGGTACCATGGCAGCTACACCATATACAGCCGGTGCAATCTGTTTCACTATGATCCTGGGCAGCGCTTCCATGCAGGCACAGCAGAATCCCGCCCCCCCTGCCGGCTATCAGGAACTGGTCCAGTTATTCAGCGATTGGCGTGAGTTCGAAGATCCGCCTTTATTGAACGGCGCACCGGATTACACTCCTGAACGTTTCGCAAAGGATCACCAGATTTTCCAGGGACTGGAAAAGCGTCTGAACAAGATCAAGATTGATGACTGGCCCACCGCCTGCCAGGTCGACTGGCATATCGTACGGGCAGAAATGAACGGCTATGACTTTAACTATCGAGTCCTTAAGCCCTGGGTGCGGGATCCCGCCTATTACCAGACAGTCTGGATGGATCAAAGCGATGTCCCGGCCCACGAAGGCCCCACCAATCATGCCACACTGGAGTTCTGGACTTATCAGTTTCCTATCAGCAGCGATGAGGAAAACCGCTTATCCAAAGACCTGAAGGTTATCCCGCCGCTGCTTAAGCAGGCCCGGGAAAACCTCACCGGCAACGCCCGTGACCTGTGGATCGCCGGCATTGAAAATATTAAAGGACAAACCAGGGACCTAGACCGGATCGCCGAAAATATTATGAGTTCTAATCCCCAGCCGGAACTCACCGCCGCATTAAAGGATGCACAAAAAGCCACAGTAGATTTCACTGGCTGGCTGGAAAAGCAGGCTCCGGATAAAACTGGCCCCTCGGGGATCGGGAAAGAGAATTATACCTGGTACCAGCAGAATGTTCACCTTCTGCCCCTGACCTGGGAGGAAGAGGTGCAGCTTTTGCAGCGGGAACTGGATCGGGCCTGGTCTTCCTTAAAGCTGGAGGAACACCGCAACCGGGACCTGCCGCCTATGAAAGCTGCCAATACACCGGAAGAATTTGCCCGACTCACGGAGAACGGTGTGCAGCGCTTTATGAATTTCCTAAAAGAAAAAGAAATCATGCCCATCAAACCCAACATGGAACCGGCCCTGCGGGAGCACATGGGGGAATTCGTTCCCGAGGATAAGCGCAATTTCTTTTTGATCGGCATGCACTATGACCCTGTACCCCTTTACTGCCATTTTATCCACTGGTTCGACCTGGCCCAGATACGGGACGAACCCCACGAAAGTCCCATCCGGCGAGGGCCGCTGCTATACAATATTTTTGACTCCAAGAATGAGGGCATTGCCACCGGTGTGGAAGAAATGTTCATGCACGCCGGACTTTATGAGAACAGCCCCCGGTCCAGGGAAATTGTCTGGATCATGATCGCTCAGCGTGCCGCCCGCGGGCTGGGGTCCCTCTACGCCCACGCTAATGAAATGACCATGGCGGAAGCAGGCCAGGTGCATGTAAAATGGACTCCCCGGGGCTGGATGAAGCGGGAGCCCCATTTACTGCAGTTTGAACAGCACCTCTACCTGCGCCAGCCCGGGTACGGTACCTGTTATATTACCGGGAAATATTTGATTGAGAGACTCCTTACGGAATGGTCAGAACAGCTGGAAGAGAAAGGGAAGCCATTTGTGATGAAAGATTTTTTCCAGATCTTTAATGATGCCGGAAATATCCCTGTAGAACTGGTGCGCTGGGAAATGACAGGAAATAACGATGGCTTAAAAACACTACAATAGAACGATTAGCCATGCATTTTATCTGATACTGTCCTTACTGTGCCTGCGGCGATTCGGCAGATGATAACCGGATTACGGTGGAGTAGATAGTGTGGGGTGATGTATTCACCTTTTTAGAATTGTATTTTGTAAATTATAAGAATTATGGATCTATTTAGAAACGTAATAATTATTTTCCCGGTTTATTTTAATAA
>DKQR01000083.1 GCA_002471805.1 Fidelibacterota bacterium UBA7303
AATACTACAGCATGGTTTAAAAATGATCAGACCATGTGGGAGCTTGTAGGAATGGATACCTTAGAAGAATACACAAGCAATATTTCTAACCTGGTGGAAGTTTTTGCTTCCGGAGCATTTCCTCTTTATCAGGGTAGAGTAGAACGCATTTCCATGTCAGAACTCCATTCTTATGATCCACTGGCAGGATTGAACTCTGAAGATCATACAGCACCTGCCCTCTATGAATTAAAACGTATTGTGCAGGTAATCTATGAAAAAGATTACCGCTTTGCGCAGCCGCCAAAAATGCCTACTATCACAGCAACCGCTGGTGATGGTGAAGTGATCCTTACCTGGGACGATATCGCAGACACCAAAACCAGGGATCCGTTTGTGGGTAACGTGAATGATTTTGAAGGCTACAAAGTATATCGTTCATCTGATAAATATATGACCGACCCTGAGATTATTACAGATGGGTACGGCACTCCAATGTTCAAGAAGCCAATCTTTCAGTGTGATTTATCAGATGGTGTGCTCGGTTTTACTGATTTTGGGCTTGTAAACGGTACGGCATACAACCTGGGTTATGATACGGGGATCACTCATATTTTTGTGGATAATACTGTTCAGAACGGCAGGACGTATTACTATGCCGTTGTAGCCTATGATTATGGTGCTCCTGATATTGGTCCAGGCATTTCACCATCAGAAAACAACGCAGTTATTGAACTGGACGAAGCGGAAGAAGTACGGTCCATCGGGAAAAATGTGGCGATTGTTGTGCCTCACCAGACAGCTGCGGGCTACATACCTCCAACCATAGATGTTGAACAATCAGATATACTGGGTTCGGGCAGTATTGAACCTGTTATCCGGGCATCGGGAGGATTAAAAGCGGATCATAAATATGCATTGACGTTTGGTGTGGATACCATTGCATTAGTGAGCAATTATGATCATGGATTTCAGTATGTAACCAATGAAATTAAGATTTTTGATGAGACCGACAGCACTGTTCTCATCTATGAAGAAAAGCCTGCCAAGTTTGTTGGCTCTAATCTATTATACAGAGATACACTCGAGTACTGGACTTTAAACCCAAGCGGGATAATCTCAACGGATATTATCGATGGCTTTCAGGTAGAGATAGATCCTGCCGTAGAAACAGCTGAATATAATTATGAGACATCGGGATGGATCACTGGTAATGGTATCATGAGGATTACGCCGTCTGTATCAGATGGAGTGAAACTACCCTGGAAGTACCAGATCGTATTTACAGGAAATGATTCAGCTTATGTTGGAGTTATTTCAAATCCTTCCGGTATTCGAAATGAGCTGGGACAATCCATTTCCAGAACCCAGATTATTAATAATCCAGCGCTGAACTTTTACGTTCAGAATACATCATTTATTGATTCTACCACAGGACAATATGAGCTCATGGATATAGTCATTCATGATGTAAACGATAATGATACACTCGATATCTATGAGGACCGAATTATGGTGGGCGCTCCTACCATAAGCAGGTGGAGAGCTACTGCTTTCGTGATTGATTTTATGCTTTCAACTGAAGCGACCTATCCGGCCCCGGGAGATGTATATCAGGTAGAATGGAAACGACCATTTTTTGAGACTGATACGATACGATTCACAGTAAATACGAGTAGTGCGATTGATGAAGCTGTAATCTCTGGGGACATGAAAGAGATTAAAGTTGTTCCAAACCCTTATGTGATGACCAATATGATGGAGACCCAGGTTTCTAACCCTTTTCTTAATCAGCGTCGTAAACTGCTGTTTACCCATATTCCTGCTGATTGCAGGATCAGGATATTTACGGTCAGTGGTGTTTTGGTGGATGAGATCAACGTTCATAACGAACCGGATAATGGAATTATACACTGGGATATGCTCACCAGGGAAAATCTGGAGATTGCCGCTGGAATGTACATTTACCACGTTGAATCAGAAAAAACCGGTGATACAATGCTGGGTAAGTTTGCGGTCATAAAATAATGGTCAGGATTCTTACAGTTGTTATCACTCTTTTTTCTATCTCTGGGACAGTATTATATGGAGAAATGATCAATCGATATGGCACCACAGCAGCGAATTTCCTTGAGATAGGTATCGGCAGCCATCCCAATGCTATGGGAGAAGCATATGTTGCGATTGCAAGCGACCTTACGTCTATATATTGGAATCCTGCAGGCCTTGCGAATGTAAACCGCCCTTCTGCCATGTTTGCCCTCCAGCCCTGGGTCGCTGACATTGATATGCTGTTTGCCGCCGGCGCCATGGCCATACCAAATATTGGTACGCTGGGCCTGGGTATTACGCAGGTCAGTTATGGGGAACAGGAAGTAACTACGCTGCAGTACCAGGATGGTACGGGGGAATATTTTACAGCCAATGATCTTGCGGCAACAGTTACATTTTCCAGGAAATTGGTTTCCTGGTTTTCTTTCGGATCATCTCTCAAATACATTAACTCCAGTATATGGCATTCTTCTGCTACTGCGTTCGCAGTAGATCTTGGGGTACAGGTCAGTACTGACTTTTTTTCTTATACAGGACAGGAAAAGGATGGATTGCAGCTTGGTATGAGCATCTCCAACTACGGTACCCGTATGAAATATGACGGTATCGATACTTATCAACCTATCGATATATCAGAGTTCGAAGAAGGGAATTATGGTGATGTAGCGGGTCAATTTAGAACTTCACAATGGGAACTACCCTTACTGTTCAGGGTTGGTTTTGCAATAAAACCAATTGTGACCAATTTCGCTACAATTACACTAGCGGCGGATGCGCTCCATCCCAACAATAATTCTGAGTCAGTGAATGTAGGCATCTCCATGCGAAATACCATCCCTGGATTTGGAGAATTCAGTATTAATGGCGGTATAAAAGCATTGTACATGGATGAAACCAGTGTGGATGCACTCTACTCTGGCAGGAATACAAAATACCGCGCAACTGGCGGTGTGGGGGTAAAACTGAACTACCTTGGGAATCGATCCTTAACGGTAGATTACGCCTATAAATCCATGGGTATACTGGGCAACGTTAACGCCTTCACGGTCGGAATTTCTTTTTAATATTCAGCCATGAAATGGATTTCCCATTTTGGGTTTTTCCTGGTATTGGCATTGTTTATCACGGGATGTACAAAATCCGGGGCAGCTCCAGAGCATGTTATCTTGGCCAAAGTTGGACCCAGAATCATAACCATAGATGATTTCATACGCAGGGCGGAATACAGTATCCGTCCCGACTATTGCAGACAATCCAACTATATTCATAAAAAAATCGTATTGAATTCGCTGATTGCGGAAAAATTGACTGCGCTGGCTGTTGAAAAGTTGGGGAACGATCCTGACAATGTACAATTTCAGGCCTATTTGACCGGCCGCAGAGAACAGGCAATGCGCCAGCGTTTTTATGCGGATACATTCTATTCCCAAACAAACATTGCGGAAAAAGAGATACAATCTTCCTACTCTTTATCCGGGAGAAGAATAAAAGTGAATTTTATTAACCTTCCCGATGAACAGACAGCAATAAAAATAAGACAGCTGCTGCAAAACGGAATTGCTATAGATTCAATTTATGGATTTCTTTGGGAAGGAGCTGTCCCTGAAAAAGAGATCTCCTGGTTTGATCGGGACCATGAGGAAATTCACCAGGCTCTTTTTACCAAGGATCAACATAAAGGCAACGTTCTCGGCCCGATCCGAACGGAGGATGACACATATGTCATTATGACCGTAAATGGATGGATCGATCAACCGGCGATCACAGCAGAAGATCAAAAGCAGCGGTATGAAGATGTAAAAGAACGCATATTGGAAACAAAGGCCAGGAAGGCATACCTAACCTGGGTGGCAGGTATCATGGCAGGTAAATCATTCGAACTGAATCCCCAGGTATTTCAGACCTATGCGGAGCGGGCTGCAAATCATTATATCCAGACTGATTCTGCCAGGCAGTCGGCCTTGAATCAGGCCTTATGGGAACAGCCCATGGTTATGGATCAACCCAAAACAGTGCCAGGTCAAGGAAAGCC
>DKQR01000026.1 GCA_002471805.1 Fidelibacterota bacterium UBA7303
AACAGTTGATGATTGATTATCGTTAAAATTCCAGTATCCAATTAGGCCACCTTCATCACCGTCAAGTACATCATTCATAGAAGCTTGAATCTCATTCTCCATATTTGCCATTTCCCAAAGACGAACTTCATCAATGGAGCCTTTAAATGCATTGTTAGCATCTAGATACTTTCCAATATAAAAATCAGTGGCTATATCTTCCCAGAGTATTGATCCGCCTGCGTCTTCGCCGGAATAGCTGCCCTCTTCCACACCATTTTTAAATATTTTTGCTGTGGCACCATCATATGTACCGGCAATGTGAGTCCATGTATTTCCATCATATGGAATTTCAATCCCCGGCCATTCCCCAATTGTGGGATACACATCGTTGGCATTATCAGTAATGACAACAAAGCGCCATTTCCCTTCTTTATAGAGAAAAGCAAACCCAGATTCAACGGTAGCACCACTAAGTGTCAAATAACTTATAATACCATTCATGTCGTATGTTGCTGGATCTTCCGTTGGCTTAACCCATGCTTCCAGTGTCATGCCTGCCGTAGGTTGAAGCTGAGGATCTGATGTCACCGTTACGAAATCTTCGCTCGCACCATCCGATTGAAAATTAAAACTATTATCCTGCTGTGCAAAAACCATACTGGATGCATGCATACTAAACAGGAAACACAGAATTGTTTTATTGCGCATCAACCACTGCCTTTCCATAGCTTTCTATTTGCACAGGGATATTTTGCGCATTCACAATCCTGGTGGAATCACCATAGACCAGTTCAGATATTCCAGGGGAAATAACATTAAAAAATATACGAGCCATAGCATCTGTCCCGGATACGTTCTCAACAGTCTGTGTGGGCATAGCAAAAAGAAATACATCCAGCACTCCTTCAGCATCATCCATAAACAAAAGCGGGTCAGCTTCAATCCGGAATAATGTGTCTGTAATAACTGAATCCACCTGGAGACTGCCCCGGTCGTAAAGAACCTGCAGATGGGCACCGGCCACATCGGGCAGATCATAGCTGTAAAGTTTCACCGAAAAGGTATCATTGACGTCAATATTGAAACTGGATGGATGAAAGAAAATGGCCGGCGGTGTTAAACCCAGGTTGAGCGGGTCGCTCAAATTATCCAGCTGATAGTCTGCTTCTTCACAGGCAAACCAGCAAACGGCCAGAGCTACCAGTATGATGCCAATCCTGTTACGGTATATCGACACCCAGATTTGCTCCTGCTGTGACCCAGAACATGTCGCCATGAACTGGACTTTTCATCGAATTTGTTCTTCCAAAGAAGGATATATACAAAGGTACTTCAGCATCAATTTTAAACCCGATGTCCATCCCAGTCATAATCCCATTGCCATCTCCAGATCGAGTAAGCCCGAAAAAAATACTTTTTTCTACGCTTTCTCCGCCGATCCGCAAAAGATTACTGTAATCAATATTCATAATTGTAGCACGGTTGAATCCGCTGATCACATTTTCATTATCATAATTCTTTTGGTCAAAAGTATAATTCGAGATCTCGTACTGCAGGAATGTGCGGATCGGGCCTAGAGTGAATCCTACAGGTGTCTTTATTTTAAAACCACCGCTAGTATGGTTCCTGTAATCTTCCAGGGCAGTATTTTTCACAAAAGGTCTCAGCATCATGCCTCGCACACCAAACCCGGAAGCCAGATCCCAAGCGGTCATGCCGGGTCCCGAACCGCTTTGGCTGCCATCATCATATTCGGTACCAAAAAGGATATTTCCTTCATAAAGCTCTTCAGGACCCACTATGTAGGCATGGATCATATTTACAACCCATATCCCCAATCCAAGATTGCGCACATTTCTCATCAGGTTATTGTATCGTTTTGTTTCCCGGGCATAACGAATAATATCGGGCCTGAGCTCAAGCAGTTCCTTGGGATCAGTTAAATTTTGATAGCTATTATAGGTATTTTGAAATCCTCCCCAGGATTGTTTATAATCGGATTGCCAGATAAACGCAAATCCGGCCAGAGTGATTTCCGTGGCTAGAAAACCCATACCCACATATTTGCGCTTGGAGTACATCTGCCCTGTACCGGGGACCACGGTGGAAAGCAGCAATGATTTTATTTTGTCCGGTATATCGATATCGGGCAGGCGAAACCGGGATTTATCCTTTTCAACCGCCAGGTCAACAATTTTTGTTGTATCCGCGCCAATAGACAATGTATCAGGAATGGGCAATCCGCTAACATCATAGGCCAGTTTTTTCATGCCCAGTAAAAGGCTGTCAGTTATTCCAGTGCTGTTGAATGAGAAATCATTCATCAGTGATTCCAGATCAACAGAATAGAGCCTGCCCTTGATCAGGTATTGATTTTCGTCGCTATCCTCAATGGTACCTGCAATGACATAATTGACACCAAGTAATTTCCCTCGTTCCACGGCGCAGTCCTTATTCCAGCAATCCCAGTAATCATCTGTTTCAGGGCGGAAGATATTGATACGCTGTGTCAGGCCACGATCCTGGACCTCAAAAATATTCAGCCGGCGTACTGTGTTGCGGAATTCCTCGGTCATACGGGCTGTCAGGGGCACAGATATCTCTTTCCCCTCAAACTCAAAGATTGCGAGACGATTGCCCGTTTCGATGGAAACAGCACTGGTTGTTTGAGACCTATCGCTGTTTTCCTGAACTGTTTCTTCCGGGTCGCTCTTCTTCTTTTTGTATGTCTTGGGTCTATTTTTCGGGGGCGTGGCCACAATTTGACTGCTGGCCAGCACCGCTATTATCCCATGAACAAGGATTTTAGTTAGCTTATGTTGACGCATAGCTTCCTCGGATAGAAAAATTTACGTCAATGAATGACTAAGTCAAATAAGCACAATATATTTTTTATTGGGGTTTAAAATTGCCTGAAAGGGTTATCCCGGAACCATTGATCAATAAATACAGCAGTCTGACCCATGACTGCTTTTTCAATATCCAGCTGGATTTTTTCACTGGTTGATTGACCCAGCATTTCCCTTTCATATACTTTATAGGTTCTTAATTTTTTTGTTATCACTGTGTCTTCAAGGGACCGTATATACTCTGATTCCGATATTCCATAGTCATAAACAGAATAATTGATCATATAGGAAGAAACCTCTTCCGCCCTGCTGTCAATAGCGTAAATATCCACCACCAGTCGAGGAATCGGAATTTCCTGGTCAACGCTGATTTCTGTCTGTGCAAACGACAATTCAATAAAGTTCAGTATTTTTTGCTCCCAGGGTTCATCGGTCAGTCCATCAAGGTTGATACGGATACTCAAATCCCGGATGCCTTTCAGGTTCCCTTGGTACCATTTAACTTGTGCGGGTAAGAAAGACAAAATCAGCAGGACCAAAAGAGATCTTTTCATGGAAAAAATTATTTCATTAATATAATTTTCTGAGATTGAACGCCCAGACTGGATTCAAGAGAAATAATATATACGCCGGATGCATATTGACTGGCATACCATGGAATTTCATGGTACCCTGGTTGAACCGTTCCCCGCACCAGGGTTTTTACCAGTCGCCCGGTTATGTCAAAAACATTCAAACGCAGGGGTACAATATTTTTATCTCTTACCATAAACAAGACCGTGGCGGTAGAGTTAAAGGGGTTCGGATAGGCGGGAAAAAGGATTAATTCTCCTGGAATAAGATTTGTTCCAGCCGTATTCAGGTCTTCTGCAGACAGTAATATGTCAATTATATACAACATGTACTCTGTATCTATTTCATTATTGGCATAGGCAAGGATCCCCTCCTCATCCACAATGAAATCCCGGGGATAAGGTGAACCCTGGTTCGGAATATAATAAGCATCATAGATCACACCGCCGAAGCCACCGGGACCGCTGCCTCCGGATTGTTCATCATTCAAAATAGGGTAGGTAATCCCATTTTCTGCCACAAACTGGTTTATCTGATTCTGGTTCACTGCAGTAATGCCCACAACGACCACACTGTCCTGAGGAAAGGTCTGCCAGATGGCTGTCTCAAAGTCCGACAACTCCGGACTGCAAACGGGTCATCCTGGCGCGAAAAAGGCTATGACCACAATTTTTCCCGCATAATCGCTTAAGGTAAAACTGCCAGATCCATTTGCCACAACGGGCAGCGTAAAATCCGGCGCTTCGACCCCCACAATACCGCCCTCATAATTCCCGACCAGTTGCAGTTCTATTTCTCCCTCATCGGGGTCATTGGATGAGATCTGTATTACGCCGGATGCATTCTGATTGGAGCGTGTATAGATAATCTGGGTAATAGCAGATCCTCCAGCATCAATGTAATCCGGGAAGTTCAAGGCCTGGAAATCATTATGGTTCAAATAAGGGGCACTGATACCCAGGGGAAACTGTCCATTATTCTCGATCAATAATTCGAAGGTATCGCTCCCACCCACCTCCAGAACCGGGAAAGCAACATCCCAGGAACTAATGTCAATGTCAGCATTTTCTATCTCTCCGAAGGTGAAGGTCTGGAGGTGCTGCCATTCGGCGGAATAAATCACACTGTCTTTGGCGGCGATAGCCATGGTGCGTTTCCCGGTCATCTTATAACCGACCAGTTCTAATTCTGTTTCGTTCCATTCTAATATTTTTACATCTTCCCAATCGGAAACAGCCAAGTAGCTGTCGTTCATTCTGGCAATCTTATTGGCCAGACCAGATGTATCAAAACGATCTAACAATATTGGATTTTCCCGATCGGATATATCCACAAGTTCCACACCGGCAGACCCCTCTGCAATGTAAAGTAAACTTCCATTCAATTCCAGGTCCTTCACTGCGCCTACAGTTAAATACTCCGAAATAAGTACGGGATCGGTCAAATTGCTAATATCATAGAATTTGATACCATATTCTCCATCCCCCACGATCAGAGTTGTACTATCGATCACAATATCCCAGGCATTCATCGTTGGGATCTGGATAGCAAAATCAGGGTTGGCTGGATCATTAAGGTGAAAAAGTCCTACGCCGTCATCATGTGCCGCAATCGCCAGTACACTATCCCGGGCATCGAGGCCTTCAAAGGATGGGTCCGCGTTTCCCTCCCAGAGCAGTGCCCCTAGATAAACAGGATTGCTGGGATCGGAAATATCTAAAATAGCAGAGCCAGGACCCTTCGATCTGGATGTGAAATAGACAAAACTATCCATAGCGCAAACCCAGAATCCTGGAAGAGCACGGTTGTTCATGGGGACTTCAAAATTAGAAATGTGCTGTGGGGAATCGGGGGCACTGATATCATAGAAATCGTATCCGTCAAGATTGCCAGGAATGATCAAAATATTACCTACGATTTCCACATCCATCAACTCCCGGGCAGGAGGGTTAATCCGAGATTCAAGCGTCAGGTTTTTTGCCATACAAAAGACAGGAATAAAAAGGAATAAATATTTTTGCATTTTATAAGCGGCAGACAGATTCTGAAAAGGTTAAGTCTTATTCCTTGACCATGGGTACAAACCGCACGGGTAGAATTTTCTCCTTTGTAACTGTCCCCTGGTCATCTTTTTCAATGACCCATAAATATTGAACTAAAAATTGCGCCCCCACCGGCAGGATCATTCTTCCGCCAGGGGCTAACTGATCTATAAGTTCCTGGGGAACCTCCGTCGGAGCGGCGGTGACCATGATCCGTTCAAATGGCGCTTCCTCGGGCCACCCTTTGTATCCGTCACCAGCCCTGACTGTAATATTTTTATAACTGAGATGGTTCAGAATATTTTTTGCGCCTTCGGCCAGTTCCGGGATAATCTCAATAGTAAACACATGTTTTGCCAATTCCCCCAATATTGCCGCCTGGTATCCGGAACCTGTGCCAATCTCCAGAATCTTATGTTGGGATGAGACCTGCAATTGCTCAGTCATAAAGGCAACAATGTATGGCTGACTGATCGTCTGGCCATGGCCAATGGGCAATGGTCCGTCGGAATAGGCACGGTCCCGATAATTTTCCGGGACAAAATTATGCCGTTCCACCGAGCGCATCACATCCAGGACAGCATCATCCCTGATACCTCTGCTTTGCAGTTGATTCTTTATCATAACTTTGCGTAAATGATCAAAATTGGGATCATTTTGAGTACAGGAAATAGAAAAAAGAAGAAAAAATAATACAGTCCATTTCATTGCCTGAAATTACAATGAAAAAAAGATATGGTTTACAGTGGCAGAGGGATCCTGAAATGTAAAATTGTCAATTAAAATTGGACATTTAAACTCAGACCAAATCCTCCGGCTAACGGTTCCATTTTAGGCTTAATTGAAAACTGTAGCTTCTGACCGTATTTATAGCGCACACGATCCCGCTTTTCCTCGATTTTTTGGAAACCCCATAGTCGATCATAAACAAAATCGCCCACAAGTATAAGTACCCCAAGGGCTATTAAACCCCCGCCGCCGCCCTTAGGTTCTTTTCTGACCTCCTTAAGATCATAGTGCAACACATCTCCTTCCATACTAACAGGAATTTTTTCAAACCATTTTTCATTATCCTGTCCTTCATTATGGATTACATAATTATCTCTCAGATTACCAGTAGTATCCGGCCAGATTTTTTCTTCTTCTGAACCAGCCCCTGCAATTATGCAGGCTAAGCCACCCAGACCAATGTAAAACAGCTGCTTGGCTTTTTTCTTTTCACCGGCATAATAGTGTGTTATACCTGGAACTGGAATGGATGACCAAGCAATGGCCAGCGACATGCGACGATTCATATCCTGGTATTCTTCAAAGGTCATTTCAGCAGGTATTGGGTACAGTGGCGTCTCAGATAAAACTTCGTGATTATCCCTGTCAATATTCTTTTGACCATAAAGATGGAAGTTGAGGGCTATAACGACCAGCATTATAGCTACAAACAATTTCATGACAGGCCTACCGTACTGATGGACTGAATATAAAAGCAATATAGAATATGGATTTTGATTATTTCTTGTTTCACCCTACATCAATTTCATTCATCCATGACTCTTCGAAAAATCTCAATTGTTTTAAAAACATCTTTTTCCTCTATTCCGGCATGGGTGACCAGTCTAAATCTTTTCGGGCTGAGTTCAAAGAACTGGATGCCATTTTTTTCCATCACTGAAACGAGTTCTTGTCCAGTAATATTTTCACGCTCCAGTAAAAAATACACAATGTTCGTGGGCACAAATTCCGGGTTGCAATGCAAACCATCTACGCTGGAAAGACCATCTGCCAAGACCTTCGCATGTTGATGGTCCAACGCTAATTGGTCAACCATAGTCTCTAACGCTTCAATACCTGCCGCTGCTAGGATACCTGCCTGCCGCATTCCGCCCCCTAAGACCTTCCTTAGGCGTTTTACCTTATAAATAAAATCAGTATTCCCGCATACAAGGGAACCTACCGGCGCAGACAGCCCTTTCGATAAGCAAAACGTGGTTGAATCTACCGGTCCACAAAGCTCTTCGACGGCGATTCCCAGCGCTACTGCGGCATTGAAAAGCCTTGCCCCATCCACATGCAGCTTAAGTGCATTCTCGTCAGCAATAGATCTTACAGAGTGTAGGTAATCCAGGTGCAGGGGAAAACCAAAGCAGCGATTATGTGTATTCTCAAGACAGATCAGACGGGTTCTAGGGAAGTGTACATTTTCTGTACGAATCGCATTCCTGATATCATCCAGAGCAAGGGTACCATCATCCTGGTTCTTTAACTGGTGGGAATGAATACCGCCTAAAGAAGATATTCCGCCTGCTTCGTATAGAAAAGTGTGAGCCTGGTCACCTAAGATAACTTCATCACCCCGCTCACAGTGTGCCAAGACAGCAGTAAGGTTTGCCATGGTGCCGCTTGGTACGAACAGGGCAGCTTCCTTGCCAGTAATTTCACATGATATTTTTTCTAATTCGTGGATGGTGGGATCTTCATCCAGAACATCATCACCCAGTTTTGCATTGGTAATTGCATGCATCATACCCTCTGTTGGGAGGGTAATAGTATCACTACGAAGATCTATCAATAGAATTATTTAATAATCTTGATTTATTCCTACCCATACATGATCATCTTCTACTTTTGTATCGAAGGTCTCCACTGGAGTAGGTTCCATAGACATCATTTTCTTTGCATCAGGATCAAATTTAGAGAATAACCACATCATAAATTTTTCGAATCCTTTTACATTAAGCCATTCTTTCACTTCTCCCGTTTTATATGAAAAATCACTCGAATGAAATTTGCAGTGCACGGTCTTATCATCTCTATTACAGCCTCCTAAATTCAAGGCTAAACCTAAATGAGGGCATCTATTATTGATCGCATGAAAACCATCATCATCCTTCACTACTAGTATATCATCACGTTTGACTTTTATCAACTGTTCAGGTTTATCATCAAAACTTTTTTCATCCGCTAGTTTTGTCCATTCAATATTATTCCCACTCATCATCTTCTCCTTTTTATTATTCTTTTGATTCCATTCCAATCCAGACAAACCCATCCTGCACTTTGGTCTTGTAGACATCAACAGGTATATGCTCCATCTTAGAAATTTCTTCTGCTTCAGCATTCAAACCCATTTTACCTAGCATTTTTTGAAAATTACCTATTTTCATCCATTCTTTAACATCTCCAGTTTTATAACAAAATGAAGTCTTATGCCAACGGCATGCAATGGTCTCTTTTTTCACATCAATATCACTACCTTGCAAACTAAGAAATGCATGTGGGCACTTGTCATTTAAGGCATAAAATTTGTCTTCTACTTTTACAACAAGTATATCTTCTCTTTTTATCTTGAAAATTTGTTGAGGAGTATCTTTATAGGTTTCTATTTCTGAACATTTGTTCCAAATTATATTATCATCAATAAGTTCATTACTAATTTCTTCTTCTGAAGAAAAATTTATATCTTCAATTTCATATAGAGTTACCCGACCTTCTATACCAGGCAGATTCGTCCGCATAAAATCCTTAATGACCAATGAATCTTTTATCTCATTATGGGTTTCCTCGGATATGAGCACACGTGATTGAAATTGTTTATTTGCTGATTCAACACGACTGGCAAAATTCATTGCATCGCCTATTGCCGTTAGACGTTTTGATTTACCTGCACCAATATCTCCCACTACTGCTTCACCCCAATGAATACCCACACCAATATCAAAATCCTGACCGTACATTGTTTTGAGGTAGGGCTTCATATCATCCATCTCTGCACACATTTCAAGGGCTGATTTCACTGCATATTGAGCGGGATTTTCTTCATCATGTAAACCAAAAATTGCAACCATTCCGTCACCAATATAGTTATCCACCGTACCATGGTTTTCTTCTACTGATTTTACCATCCTATTAAAATATCTATTTAAAATAAAAACTACATCGTATGGAGTTAATTTTTCTGAAAAAGGGGTAAATCCTCTTATGTCACTAAAAAGTATCGCAATTTGTTTTGTTTCACCCAACCTACCTGAAACACTTCTCTCAGAGACTGATTCGATGTCTTCTTTATTTAAGACCAATCTCCTCACAACTACATCCCCATTGATGGTAGTTTGACATGCCAATCTAAATTCTTCTGTTGTATGAGCTTTATCTTTTAAAGACAATTCTTTCTCTGTTTCTGGAGAACAGTTTTCTATACCTTCTAAAATAAGTAGTCTACAGGTCGTACACTTTCCCTCTCCTCCACACGCATTTACGTGAGGTATGCCATTTTTTGATGCAGTTTGCAGTATTGTTTCACCTGGCTCTACTTCAAAAATTTTATTGTCCGGTAAAAAATCTATCTTAGGCATATTTTATTTACTTTATGAATATATCACTATCATTTGAAAATGGCCTGAACTCCAGTACGTTTTCACTAGGGTCCTGAATAAAGAATGTTCCCTGTTCTCCTGCATTGTTTTTAAATCTCTTCCTGGGGTCTATTAAAAATTTAACACCATCATTCTTGATATTTCCGCACAAATCTTCCCATTGATCCCATGGCAGGATCTTTTCAAAATGTCTTGCGGGAATTTGGTCACCATCCACTGGATTGGTTTTAGGGATTGTGCAATCTTCTGGGGACAAGTGGGCTAAAACCTGATGACCATAT
Organism: Fidelibacterota bacterium UBA7303; assembly: GCA_002471805.1. Classification (GTDB taxonomy): domain Bacteria; phylum Fidelibacterota; class Marinisomatia; order Marinisomatales; family UBA1611; genus UBA2134. The sequence goes on from DKQR01000026.1 coordinate 10,098, forward strand.
AAATTAAAATCAATCCACTTGTCTGATTCCCGTCCCAGTGTACATCCTATAACTTTTATATAAAATTCCCGGGATAGTTCAATGTTATGAATTGGAAAGGCCATGTGGAATTTCGGGGACACAATTTTTCTAGGTTAATTTATCATAATCATTAGCGTATAACAGCAAACTTACCCACGATTTCTTCTAAATTTTTACCATTGTCTTGATTGATCCTTTGAACATGATACAAGTAAAGACCCGGTGCGATTTCCTGATTATTTATTGTCCTCATATCCCACCAGGCATTTCCGCTATTTTTATTTTCATGTTCAATTTCAGTCACAAGTTCTCCAGTGATTGTAAATATTTTAATGATGCATTTCTCAGGAAGGTTGGTAAACCTTATTCTCCTCAGGAATTCCGTTTCCTTGTATTCAGACCGCACGATATAGGGATTAGGCACAACAGATACCCTTTTAAGGTCATGAACTGGCTGAATGCCAGGATATACATGGATAAAATTTCGATCCAGTATTGTAGTGCCCTTTGAATTTTCAATAGAAGCGTACCCTTCAGGGTTAGCCCATTCCCCGGGATTGGAATAATTGGTATCTATCACAGATTCATATTCACCATTGCCAATATTGATAAATCGGGTGGAGTATGCTGGTTCCACGCCCATATCATAGGCCACTATGGAATAGGTATATTCCAATCCATCTATTACATCACGATCTTCATACATATATTTAAAGGTATCACTGTTCACTACCTTCCACTCGGCTTCGGGCAGCATTACCCTGTCCAACCCTGTATTATGCCCCAGGTTGAACCATGGATAAAATGGATCTTGGCCTTGAATTCCATGCCCTCTCCTGTCTTTTCTGCCGCAATCATAAGAATTGATATAAATACAATGGAGAGAATCCATTTCTCGCGACAGATCAAACTGGACAAAAGGCCGCCAGCCTACAAATAATCCATTATTATCATAGATCATATCAGCAGCACTGCCCCAGTTCTTACCACCATCCGTACTTTTGTAAATCCTATACCCTTCAAAATCACAATAGCCAGTTAATACATCGGTTGAATTTTCGGCAGCATCATTCCAAAAGATTCGAACAGTACCGGTATCTGTCTCCGCGTATATTGTAGGCCGCACCGGCGCTGTAAATCCCTGGTACCGGGAATTATACATGACCTGGGCAAATCGTGCATTGTTGATCAAATCATCTTCATTCTGGCCAAAAATAATGCAGAAAGAAAATGGGACCTCCCTTCCCACAGGGAGGTCAAATGGACCGCAGCTCATAAAAATTGAACAGTCAAGCCCGGGAGGTTCCCGTAAAAATGCCGGTTCTTCCAATAAGCCTTCCAGGGAATCAAAATGCGGGTTCAGGTCTGCAGCCAGATCCAGGCCCGGGTTTTCTGTATGAAAATGCCATTCCTTTTCATTTTGGTGAAGATTTGTTGTGTCCCCCACCATTATTTTATACATGATCTCTTCTTTATTCCTTGCTTGTGGACAGCCTGCTGAGCCCGCATAACAACTGCTGGAATTGCTTTCTGCCTGGATAACTCCCGGACGGCTGTACCAGTCAAACCAATGCCAGTCCGTCATTTTTAAAGGTTCGCCTGGGAAAATATCCACAGTACCGTCCTGGTCCAAGTCTACTGGATCCGTGGCTCTTGGAGAATCAAGGAGTTGTGTTGCCACGATCCCGAAATCGTTTCCCAGGTTTGGTTCATTCGGATCCATGGAATACCCGGCTGCACCACTGAAACCATCATAATCTCCAACCATGGCCATGGAAATAAGCATACGTTCATTATTGAGTTCAAAAATTTCCCAATAGTATTTCATAAAATCATCATCATTCGTATGCAGCCCCGAATTATATCCGCTTTTATCCCCCACAAGAACATCCGCATCAAAATAAAATCCCAGTGTCGTCTCCTGGTAATCAAACCCTTTTCCTTGATTTAATTTTGTACCATCAGGCATGATCATTCCCTCTCCGCATTTTGGTTCACCGAAATCATTATACACAGGGTTCCCAAATTCATCTTCGGCACACCAGTCCCCGCTTTCATTGCGGATTTTTACTGTGACAAATAAAACATCTTCGGCGTAAGATACACCATAGGAATGACCCTCAGCCATGATGCGCAGACCCATGGGGTATCCAGTCTGTTCATATTCATTATTGGTATTGACATTATTTCCCCGGTGAGCCCAGCGATCATCGAATTCCATATATACATCCATATCAGAAACGAATCTCCCAGGTACATTTTCCCAGCAGTCCGGATCTTTCCGGGATTGATCACAGCCAGGAAGGTTAATATTATAATCCTGGGCCCACCACCCGGGCCAAAAAGATTCTTCTTTTCCTGTTTCAGGATTAAATCGGATTGGCCAGGTATCAGAATAAGCACTGTGAGCCAAAAGTGGGTATGTATCCCCTGGGTCGGTCACATAGGTATCCCCGAATAAATCTCCATTTGTAACTTCTGTATTGTGGGTTTTTGTCCGTGCCATATTGGATGCGTGCCATTCGCCGTTGATAGAGCCTGAGATCCGCGTCAGCCAGGATTCTGCCACATTGGCGCCAAAATAAGAATATTTGTCATCGGATGTCCATTCTTCAAGGTCAGGACCATAGTGATAAAAATCAAATTCTTCTTCACGGCGAATTAAATCCGGACGCAATGCCCAGGGATAAATGAAGCCGATCCTTGATGAAGATCGATTGGGATCCAACGCTGCCGAAGCACTGATTATTATTTTTCTATTTAAATCGTCCATGACCCATTGATAAGGTCCATCTATATAATCCACAGATAATTTCTTGGCAATACTGTCTGGCTCCCAGCGCCCATCATCTTCATCTACATCAAATATTATGCCGACAAAATTTGTATCTTCATCTGCAAACCATTCATCATATGCATCATTTGATTCCCATATACCATACAGAACTGCACCGTCTGAGTCCACAATATATTCAATATTATTCCATGCATATTTTGAAGAATATTTCTGGCCTGGTACTCCGGCTAAAAATGCTACGGATGGTAAATAAGAATACTCTCCCCAGACACCCATGGGATGTTCATCCCAATTAATAAAATTTCCATAATTGGACACGGCGGTTTGAGCCTTGCCCTGCAGCAGATAACCCAAGGCGCGGTCATTCATGGGGTTTGTGGGAAAAGGATTGTCACCGATCTTTGCAGTGGACATAGAATGAAACTGGTCCGGAATCCGATCTTCTGAATACTTTCTTTCTGCCCCAAGACAAAACCAAAGGCAAAAAAGAATAAAAAACGGGATCCCTTTCAACATTATCGTTAAAGTGAGTTCAAGAAATCTGCAATCCTTTCAAGTCCGCCTTGAACATAGTCCGCCGGCGTTCCGTAACCGATACGGACAAATCCCTCCAAGCCGTGCCATTTCCCCGCCGTAAGCAATACGCTGAAATTATCCCGCAGCTGGTATACAAAATCTTCTGAGAGCATATCAATATTGAGCCGAGCAAACGTGATCGCTGCGGCCTGGGGACGTGTTACCGTAAGGTCTGACACGCCTTCTGCCCATTTGCACAGCATATCAAGGTTATGATTCAGGTGTTCCTTGGTCCGGTTTAAAATTTTCATCCTGCGATCGTAGGTCATGATCTTTGATGCCACCCAGTCGCTTAAATAGGCTACATTAATCACCGTATAATCATGGAATGACCATGCTCTATTGACGTATTCTTCGGAGCCTACACTCCAGCCCAGCCGGAGGCCCGGCAGGCTGTATGCTTTGGAAAGCCCGGCATTCACCACCGTTTTATCCGTAGCACCAGCGAAGGATCGACACTCAACGCCATTCAATTCTGCTCCGCGGTAAACCTCATCAGAAAGCAGCCAGCAGTCGGCTTCTCGGCTGATGGCTATCACGCCATTCATCACATAATCAGACATGACCGCTCCTGTAGGATTATTGGGATTGCATACTGCAATCATTTTTGTTTTCTTGGTAACCATGGCCTTGAGTTCATCCAAGTCCCATTGCCAACCCAATTCTTCACGTATAGGCAGTTCTTTCAATATGATACCAAAACTCCTGGCCAGGCCAAGAATCTGGGGATAATTGGGCACCATATAGATCAGTTCGTCTCCTGCTTCCAACTGGGTCATGACCGACAGAAAATTTGCTTCCGCAGACCCGGATGTAATCAGCACATTATGCGCGGAAAAAAAATCACCGTACATTTCAGCAATGCGCCTGCGCAACTGCGGCGTTCCGTTGGTATAGCCATAGAATAATTCAGTATTTAAGATTTCCTGCTGTTCCTCTTTGGTTAATATCTCCGTGAGTGCCAAGGGATGAACCCCGCTTTCCGACAGGTTATAATCCACTTCATTTTCAAATAGAGACTGGTTTCGTTCCAGTTCAAATATCTCAAATTTCATTTGTTCTTCTCCTTATACGCTTTATGGACTGCTGCAGCGATCTGGATATCCTGTACAGCCACCCCAGTAAGATCTGCAACCGTGATCTGGTCTGGTGATGATCTTCCCGCCTGTGATCCATTTAATATACTGCCAAGTTCTACGATTTCATCTTTTGTAATTGATCCTGATGTTAGACCATGAAAAATTTCGCCTCTTTCTTTGCACTGGGCAATGCTGTCTGCAACCACTAGGTCCGCCATTGATAAAATATCCACTTCCAATTCCTGCTTGGTTAGGGTATCGGAGCCCATTGCAGTAATATGCGTACCTGGTTGGATATTTATACTGCTTAGGAGTGGCACGGTAGATGCTGTGGTCGTAATGATCAGGTTGCATTCTTTTGCCACCTCCTTTGGCGCAGAACTCAGATCTACCTGGAAACCCAGCCGGGCCATATCCTTTTGATATATTTCCATTTTTTTCCGGTTTCTACCCCAAACCAGTACCTTGTGGCACGATGTTATATTTTTCAGATATTGCACCTGCATGCGGGCCTGCAACCCTGTTCCCAGAACACCGATGCAATTGACCTCATTGGCGAATAATTCCGCACAGATGGCCCCGGCAACGGCGGTGCGGACATCCGTAAGGTAAGCATCATCCAGCAGTATTGCTTCACATTGCCCTGTTTGCTGTTTAAAAAGCAACATCATTCCTTGACCATTGGAAATGCCCAACTGCTCATTGTTCCAGAAACCCGAGGCGATCTTGATCACATAATATTCATCTCCTGTAATATACCCGTATTTTATATGCACATCTCCCGGCGGGTCTTTAAAAGAAAGTTCACCCACTGGAGGCACAACGGATCTCCCCTCAGAATAGGCAACAAATCCTTTCTTGATAAGTGGTAGCAGGTCCAGTCCCCTGACTATGGTTTTTATTTCATCACAGTATAGAATTTTCATAATATTTCCCTTAGTGTATGCAAGCTGATATTCCCGCCACAGATCACAACGCCTACTCGTTTCCCTTGCAGCTCTTGTTTCATTTGGATCATTGCGGCCACGGCCGTTCCCGCTGCTCCCTCCAGCAACTGATGTTCATGCTGCATATACAGGATTATGGCTTCCCTGATCTCCTTCTCGGTGACCAGTATTGTTTCATCGATCACCTCGCAGCAAATGGGAAAGGTGATAGAATCTTTTTCCACTCCACCGGCGGTACCATCCGATAAAGTGGGTTTTGATTCCAGGTCCAGGACCTTGCCCGCTGCCATGGAATGGATCATTACAGCGGAATTTTCCGGCGAACAGCCGAACACCTGAATATCAGGCCAAACAGATTTTAAATAATTTCCAATTCCTGCGATAAGGCCGCCACCTCCAACAGAGATAATGATGGCATCCAATCCATCACATTGGGATTCTATTTCCACACCGATAGTGCCCTGCCCAGCAACCACGAAAGGATCGTTATAGGGAGAGACATATGTTTTGCCTGTTTTACCAGATACATCTCTGGCCTTCGTTTCACATTCGATGCAGTCATTGCCAACATATTCAATATCCGCCTCGTACAGGCTCATATTTTCCAATTTCACCGGCGACGCATCTTTCGGAACATAAATTGTACATTGGATACCCAGCTTTTGCGCACCACAGGCCACGGCTGCACCGTGGTTCCCTGTAGACGCAGAAACTACGCCGCGCTCGCGCTCATCTGCTGACAGGGCAAGAAGTTTGTTCATAGCTCCCCGGGCCTTGAAAGATCCCGTTACCTGCAGACTTTCCAGTTTGAACCATACTTTTCCATCTATTAGTTTTGAAAAAGCAGTGGAAGAAATGAGCGGTGTTTTTCGAATGTAGGGCCGGATACGCCCCGCCGATTTTACTATGTCCTGATGAATCACCACATTCATTGTGTTGGATTTTACGTTTAAGGATGGAACGTATAAACAAAAAACCCCGCTTTCGCGAGGTCTCCTGTGGGCGATGACGGATTCGAACCGCCGACACCTGCGGTGTAAACGCAGTGCTCTAACCAACTGAGCTAATCGCCCTGTAAATGCGGCGGCGAAATTACATTATTTCCTGTTTGTGCCTGATGATTTTTTGCTGCCGTTCAAAACACCGGGGATAGCCACTTTCAGCACATCCCGTATCTCTTTGACAAAATGGAAGGTCAAGTCCTTAGACACGTGTTCCGGAACATCCTCAAGATCTTTCCGGTTCAAATCCGGCAGAATCACCTCCGTGATACCTGAACGATGGGCCGCAGTAACTTTTTCTTTCACACCACCTATGGGCAATACATTACCACGTAATGTGATCTCGCCGGTCATGGCTACTTTTTCCTTTACAGGTTTTTTTGTAAGCAATGACACCAGGGACGTGACCATGCTGACACCAGCAGAGGGACCATCCTTTGGTATTGCTCCTGCTGGAACATGGACATGGATATCTGAAGTTTCATTGAAATTCGGGTCAATGCCAAAATCCTCCGCGTGTGACCGGACATAGGTCAACCCTGCTGTAGCAGATTCTTTCATTACATCGCCTAGTTGTCCCGTCAGAGTTAATTTGCCTTTGCCTTTCATCAAGGTAGATTCTACGAACAGAATGTCTCCGCCGGCTGCCGTCCAGGCCAGACCGGTGACTACACCAGGCTTGGTAGTGCGCTCTGCCAGCTCTGAATGAAAACGTGGTGCACCAAGATAATCGCTGACTTTTGTTTTGGTAATTTTGATCTTATTTGTTTTTTCCTCTACATGTTTCCGGGCTACCTTGCGTAAAACATTAGCAATTTCCCGTTCCAGGTTACGAACTCCCGCTTCCCGTGTGTAAGAACGTATCAATTCTTTTATAGAACCCTCGTGGAAGGTCACTTCCTTACTGGTTAATCCATTTTCTTCTAACTGTTTTGGAACCAAATGTCGTTTTGCGATCTGGACTTTCTCATCCTCGATATAACCGGAGAAATCCAATATTTCCATCCTGTCCCGGAGTGCGGGAGGGATGGCGTCCTGATAATTGGCAGTAGAAATGAACATAACATTGCTTAAATCGAAGTCGACCTCTAAGTAATGATCACTAAAGGAGTGATTCTGTTCCGGGTCCAATACCTCCAGCAGCGCGGAGGAGGGATCACCGCGAAAATCAGCACCGAGTTTGTCAATCTCATCCAGCATAAACACAGGATTATTTTTTCCTGCTTTTTTTATACTCTGAATGATACGTCCGGGCAACGCTCCAATATAAGTACGACGATGACCCCGTATTTCCGCCTCATCCCGAATCCCGCCCAGGGATAACCTTACAAATTCACGACCCATGGCACGGGCAATGGATCTGCCCAGGGATGTTTTCCCTACGCCGGGAGGACCGCCAAAACACAGAATGGGCCCGCGAACAGATCCGTTGGGGTCTTTTTTCTGCTTCAGGTTTCGAACTGCAAGATATTCTATAATTCTTTCTTTGACTTTGTCCAGACCATAATGATCTTCATCCAATATTTTCAGGGCTTCCTTTAAGTCAATCCTGTCCTTTGTTGAATCACTCCAGGGGAGGTCAGCCAACCATTCAATATAGGTCCTGGAAACATTATACTCTGGGGATTGGGTCGGGATTCGAGATAAACGATCCAGCTCTTTCAGGGCTACTTTTTCTGCATCTTCTGGCATCTTCGCCGCTTTTATCTTATCTTCTATTTCTTTGAGTTCAACACTGCCTTCATCCTCACCCAGTTCTTTTTTAATGGTTTTCATCTGTTCACGGAGATAATACTCTCGCTGGGTTTTTGAAATTTCATCGTGGACTTCCGACTGAATCTCCTCCCCCAGTTTGATTCGTTGCATTTCCCGGGAGATCAAAGTAAGTGCTTTTTCAATGCGGATTTTGATATTCAATTCTTCGAGGATTTCCTGTTTCTCTTTATTGGGAACTGTCATCAAGGAAATGGCTCGATCTGTCAATCGGTTGGGTTTTTGAATATTGCTGAGCATTCCTGTATGCTCTTCCGTTAGATTGGGCGCCACATTCATCAGCTCTGAAAACGATTGCCGCAGATTATTGGATAATGCTTCCAGTTCCAGTTCATTTTCAAGGGGTTCATCATCCAAAGTATGAATTGCAGCCCTGTAATAAGGATCTACGCTGGTATAATCCAAAATCTTGACCCGCGAGATACCCTGAACAATGGCCGACTTACTGTTATCCGGCATATCAAAGACCTTCAGTACATTGGCCAGAGTCCCATAGGAATAAAGATCCTTGGGCTCCGGGTCTTCGATGGAACCATCCTCCTGAGCCACCACAACAATGTATTTCCGTTTAGGGTTCAGTTCGTTGATCAGTTTCAGGGAACGCTCACGCCCAATATAAATGGGAATAACCTGCTGCGGGAAAAGGACCGTATTCCTCAACGGCATGACCGGATACTGATCTGTATCTTCTATGGAAAAATTTTCGATTTCTTTTTCTGTCATTTTATCAGTCATTTGTATTCCTTGAGATTATTTTTTTCTGTCCCGCAAGTTTCATGCCAACGCTGGTCTAATGATCTTTCGGCTGTTCATCTGCAATAAATCTGCAATCATGTCATACTTATGAAGAACATCTATGGAATCCATAAAAGATTTAAACATCTTTTTGTGTTCAATCGTGGTTGCTGCCATCCTCGTATCTTTAAAATAATATGGTCCACCAGATGCTGAAACAATGTCTGACAGTAATGCGTAGTTATGCATTTCTGTTGTGAGTTCGTCCATGCCCATGGCAGATTTTAGAAATGTTCCTTCCAGATAAGCGAATGTTACCTGCATTTCATTAACAATTTCTGTACTGTGTTTCGCCAGGTTTCCGATTTGGAGTACGGGTCTTTTCATTGGCGGAGCAGATATTGTATTTTCAGGCTGCGCTTCTAAAATGTAGATATAGTACTCTAGGGTGCACACCACAATGCCTGAGAACAGGACCAGGATATATCTGGGATTCATGATTTGTTACCTATAACGATCCTGGCTTGCTCATGGGCATGATAAGAACTACGCACCAGGGCGCCTGATTCCACAACTTGATATCCTAGATCCAGGCCTATTTTTTTATAATCGGTAAATTCCCGGTCAGACAAATACCGCTGTACAGGGAAATGCTTCTTCGTCGGCTGGAGGTATTGTCCCAGGGTAAAAATAGCGACTCCCAGTTTCCGCACCTGTTTCATTGTGGCTACAACTTCATTAAATGTTTCCCCGAGGCCAACCATCATACCTGTTTTTGTATGTAATCCGCAATCCACGGACAGTCTTAACACCTCCATACTTCGCTGCCAGTCAGCCTGACTGCGCACCTTTTTACTTATTCTTTCCACGCATTCCACATTGTGACTAAAAATTTCCGGTTTTGCGGCGAAAACAGTATTCAAAGCCGGCTGGTGACCTTTAAAGTCAGGAGTTAACACTTCTACCGTGCAACCTGGTACATGCTCATGAATCTGGTTGATAGTTTCCGCCCAGACCTCGGAACCATAATTGTCTTTCAGATCATCCCGATCCACAGAAGTGACCACCACATGCATTAGATCCATTTTTTTCACCGCCATGGCTGTACGGTAGGGTTCCTGGGGATCATTCCAGGTTGGCTTTCCGGTTTGTACTGCACAAAATCCACAGGACCGGGTACAGATGTCACCCAAGATCATAATGGTAGCCGTGCGGCAATCCCAGCATTCATAAATATTGGGACAGCGCGCTTCTTCACAGACCGTATGTAGTTGGTTTGCCTGGACTACATCATTTACGAATTTAAATCCATCGGTTCGTTGAAGACGAATTTTAGGCTTGCGTGGATTAATAATCGTCTCAGTCATTTTTTTTTTGAAAAAGATAGATCATGTATTTACGGTATTTCCTGAAAAGTGTACTGTCCAGCAGGTCCAGTTGATTTTTTTTTGCTTCGAGTTTTGGAGCCACCAATCTCCCGATCAGTGCGGCTGTTTTTGGATAATTTTTTTTTGCTGAATGAACGCTGTACTCAATAGTTGGGTTGATGAATCGCTCAATAAAATATTTACCATAATCCAAAGTCGGCATGGTATTGTCTGTTTGATCATATTCTCTAATAAGTTCAAACCCGTGTGCCTTAGCGCTGGACAAATATTTTTCCATATCGTGAGACGATCTTAAATGGAGATTCTTAGAGTCATCCCAATAATGAACAAAATAATCCGATGCCAACAAATAACCGCCCGCTCGAAGTGTTTCCTGCGCTTTTTCAAATCCTTTATTAATCCTGATATAACAGGCGCTTTCGCTTTCCAATATGAGATCGTATTGTTTTTCAGGTTGGAATTTTTCAAATTTGCAATGATGAAACGTAATTTGATTATTAAATTTTTCCGCAATGGTTGATTTTTGGAAATCATCCGGTGATAATGTTTCAACTACGTACCCTTGATTAATCAAATATTCCGCATTGCCGCCAATACCGCATCCCACATCCAAAATGGAATTCACTTCATTGGGGATAAAGGATGCCAAATGTTCAATATAACGATTCTGAGCATTTTTTATATCTTGAAGCGTAATCGATTCTATTTCAACGGAATTCGGTTCACCCCAGAATCCGTAATGGAGATAGTCGGACCGGATTGTATCAGAGTATAGTTTTAAAACGTGGTCGATCGGCATTACAGATTCTGTGATAAATCCATTGTTTCCAGATAATGGCGAAGACGCTCAATGAATTTTGCACCGCCAGCGCCGTCTATCAGCCTGTGATCAAAGCCTAGTGAAATCATCATAATACTGCGGATAACAATCCCATCCCCCTGCTCCGATTCAACCACAACAGGTTGTTTTTTGACCGCACCAACACCCAGGATACCTACATTGGGCTGATTGATGATGGGTGTTCCTACAGTGACGCCGAAGACCCCAAAATTGGTAATTGTAAAAGTGGAACCTGTTAATTCATCCGGCAAGATCTGTTTGTTGCGCGTCCGTACAGCCATATCATTCACTGCTCTGCAAAGCCCTAGAAAATTCTTCTCCTCGCAGTTTAGCATAGCCGGAACCATGAGTCCATTTTTTACTGCAACGGCCAGGCCAATATTGATATTTTTATGATATGTAACCGATGTGCCCAAAATAGACGCGTTCATCTCAGGAAAATCCTGCAGCGTTTTTACCGTGGCATCTGCAACAAAAGGTGTATAGGTTAGGCTGAAACCTTCCCTGCTCAGAAATGGTTCGCTTTGTGTTTTTACATAATCCACGATAGATGTCATATCCACTTCTGTCATCACATAGACATGGGCAGAAGTATCCAGGCTGGCCCGCATGTGTCCGGCGATCAGCTTCCGCATGTGGTGCATTTCTTCCGTTTTGCCTGGTATGGCAGACGATTGCGGTGACAAAGATGATTTCCGGCTTTCAGATCGTGGCTCAGGACCGGGCGACACCTTTTGCACAGCAACTTCTCGCGGTAAAGAACCGCGTTGCTCAATGTAAGTTATAATATCTTTTTTGGTAACCCGGCCTCCCCGGCCTGAGCCCGGTATCGACTCTAATTCACCTAGGGGAATATCATTTTCTCGGGCAATCTTAAAGACGACAGGGGTGAAAAAAATTTTCCCCGCAGGCCGCTCCCTTTTTGGTTTTGGATCCTGCATCTCCCTGATAGGTCCGAGTACGCTTTTGGACTCAGAATCAACTGTTTTTTCCTTCGCCGGCTTCATTTTGTTTGCATCATTTGCATCGGTTTCTATTCTGGCAATGACGTTGCCCACATCAATTACATCGTTCTCAGCAGCAAGAATCTCCACCAGGGTTCCGGATACAACAGAAGGAATCTCTGAATCTACCTTGTCTGTTCCTATTTCCAGGAATAACTCGTCTTTTTCTACAAAATCTCCTACCTTTTTCCGCCATTCCAGAATAGTTCCTTCTGTGATGGATTCTCCCATTTTTGGCATTACAATATCTACTAACATTAATACTCTATTAAGTCCAAAAGGGCTTCAATAATATCGTTTGTCTGAGGTAGAATTGCTTTCTCTAAAAAAGGACTGAACGGAATAGGGGCATCCTTGGCAGCGACTCGGCACACTGGTCCATCCAATAGTTCAAAAAACCTGTCTGCGATTATGGCCGAGATTTCTGCTCCAGGACCATTGGTTAAATTATCTTCGTACACAATCAATACTTTACCGGTTTTTTCTATGGATGTTCTTATTGTGTCTATATCCAATGGATTTAGGGTACGTAGATCAATAACATCAACAATCCCGTCAGGTAATTCCTGAGATTTTATAGCATCCAAAGATTTTTGGACCATCGCACCCCAGGTAATAATGGAAATATCATTACCTTCAGTAACAATTCGTGCTTTGCCAAAAGGCAGGATATAGTTTTTGTCGGGTTCTTTCGTAACGGAATATCCCTGGCGGTACAGTCCTTTATGTTCCATAAAAAGAACAGGATCATTCATTTGACATGCCATTTTCAAAAGTCCTTTAGCATCAGCAGCATTGGATGGATAGGCCAAATAGATTCCAGGCATGTGAATAAAATATCCGCCAATGGACTGGCTATGGCATAAACCGCCATGGATGTATCCACCTACAGTAACCCGAATCACCATTGGGCAACTCCAAACATTGTTGGATCGATAACGCAATGTAGTTACTTCATTTCGCAACTGCATCATGGCCGTCCAGATATAGTCTCCGAATTGAATTTCAACCACTGGTTTATAACCTGCCACAGACATACCTATTGCTGTACCAATAATAGATGATTCAGCAAGGGGAGAGTTAAAAACACGTTCTTTACCAAATGCATCAGTGAGTCCTCTGGTTGCATTAAATACACCACCTTTTGGATCGGCGACATCTTCTCCATAAATAACCATTTTATCATTCCGTTCCATTTCTTCTTTCAAAGCATGATTGATAGCGTCTACCATTACAATTTTGTCTGCTATAGCATTAAAATCGGTCTCATCGATTGAAACATCTCCGCTATAAACATGATCTAATGCTGTATCGGCATCAGGATGATCTTGCGCCTCTGCCCAATCTGCATCCCGGTTCACTTGGGCATCAATTTTATTTTGAATTTTTTCAAACTCTTTCGAAGAGATAAAATTTTCTTTAGCGCACTGACTTTTAAGAATAGTTATAGGATCGCGGTTTCTATCTTCATCCAAAGCTTTTGACGATCGATATTTCCGATGATCATCTGAACTGGAATGAGACAGCAAACGAACCACATTAGATACTACCAATGAAGGGCCTTTTCCTCTTCGTCCCCGTTCTACAGCTTGTTTAAAAGCAAGGTTTGTTTCGAAGAAATCGGTCCCATTTACTTCATAGCGGGCCAAATTCTTATATCCCGATGCCATGGTAAAAACAGAGCTAGAAATCTGTTCCGACTTATGGGTACTGATCGCATATTCATTATCCTGAATATGGAAAATCACTGGAGCCTTTGCCAGGCTGGCCCAGTTTAATGCTTCATGATAATCGCCCTGACTTGTAGTCCCTTCTCCCGATGAGACATAAACTATTTCTTTGGTCTTTTCCATTTTTCGGGCCAGAGCACAACCTACCGCCTGTAAGAATTGTGTACCCGTTGAACTTGATTGACTCACAATCCTCAAATCTTTATGTCCGTAATGGTGCGGCATTTGCCGTCCGCCTGAATTTGGATCATCAGCTCTGGCGAGAAAGGATAGCAACTGCTCACGGCTTGTCATACCAAGGCCGATACAAAGAGCCGCATCCCGATAATAAGGAAAGATCCAATCTTCTCCAGGGCGCATGACTGCGGCGGCGGCCAGCTGTGCCGCCTCATGCCCTGAACCTCCCATATGAAAAAAACTTTTTCCCTGCTTTAACATGGTTAGCATTTTTTCATCCAATTTTCGCGCAAGCACCATTTTCTCAAACACGTCGAGAATCTGTTTTTTAGTAAATCCGTGAAGCCGGGGCACTATGATTCTCCCAGTTTGAAATAGTACCTAAATTTGCTTCGCACAACTTTTTTTACTTTTTCCATATCTTGCGGCCGACATAATAATTGTTCCATGGAAGTGATTCCGTGATCGAAAATTCCGCAAGGAATAATTCCATCATAAAAGGTCAAATCCGTATTCACATTGATCGAAAAACCATGCATGGTGACCCAACGTCTGATCCGCACTCCCAGTGCAGCTATTTTTTCATCGCCAACCCAAACGCCTGTGAGCCCTTTAATTCTTTTTGCTTCGATGCCAAATTCAGAAACTGTATCAATAATAATTTGCTCTAAAGTTCGCATGTACCAGCTTATACTTTTTTTATAATGGGACAGATCCAATATCGGGTATCCCACCAATTGTCCCGGGCCATGAAAAGTAATATCGCCTCCACGCTCGATATTGAAAACATCCACAGACTGGTCGCGGCTTTGCAGGAGGTGATTTTCATTCGCATTTTTTCCCAGCGTATAAACGGGCTCGTGTTCCACCATTAAAAGCGTATCCTCAATTTCTCCGGCAATGCGTTTTGACTGTATCTTCTTTTGATAAGCCCACACTTCCTGATATGGACGTTGTCCGAGATCCTGGATTATTATTTGGTCTAATTGTGTTTCAATCATTTTTTATTGATGAATGGCAGACCCAAATGCATCCAATGCCGCTTCCATGATCGCTTCCGATAAGGTTGGATGGGCATGAACCGTCATAGCAATGTCCTCCCAGGTAGCCTCCAATCCCTTAGCTAAACCCAGTTCCGCGATGAGTTCAGTTGCTTCCGCACCAACGATATGGGCACCCAGCAATTCCCCGTATTTTGAATCAAAAACCAGTTTTACAAAACCAGTGGTATTCCCCACCGCCATGGCTTTCCCACTAGCCTGGAATAAGAATTTTCCAATTTTTACACCATGTCCTGCTTCTTTAGCCTGAGCTTCCGTCATGCCTAAAGATCCCACTTGCGGCTGGCAATAGGTACAGCTTGGTATGTTCGAATAATTCACCGGTTTTGTTTCGTGTCCTGCCGCATGATCTGCCGCAACATGTCCCTGCGCCGATGCCACATGGGCCAGCCAAGGCGGCCCGGACACATCACCAATGGCATAGATAGTTGGAATATTGGTTTGATTAAATTCATTAATGGTGATTGCACACTGGTCGGTGATAATCCCCAACTCTTCTAATCCAATATTTTCAATATTCCCTTTCACGCCCACTGCCAATAACGCCACATCCCCTTCCAATATTTCTTCTTTCCCGTTTTTCTCTGTATGGACTTTTACTTTAGTTTCCAGGCTTTCAATCTTGGAAACTTTGGTCTCGGTTGAAATTGTGATTCCTGATTTTTTAAAACTTTTTGCTACTTCTTTAGACACATCTGAATCTTCAACGGGAAGAATGCGATCCATCATTTCTATCAAATGCACTTCCGTGCCGAATTCATTATAGTAATATGCAAATTCGCTGCCGATGGCACCGGAACCGATAATGATCATTTTTTTCGGCGGAGAATCAAGGATCATGGCTTCTTTGAAACTAATGACGCGATTCCGGTCATACTCCATCCCAGGAAATGATTTAGGCCTAGCACCTGTTGCAAGTATGATTTTATCCGCTTCAATGGTGTCTGTCTTTTGTTTATTCTTCACTTCAAGAGATGTTTTAGAAGTGAGTTTCCCCGTTCCTTGGATATGGGTGATCTTATTCTTTTTAATCAGGAATTCAATACCCTTGCTTAAACGATTGGACACATCCCGGCTGCGCTTGATGTTCTTTTTAAAATCAACGGACACTTTTCCCACATTGATACCATAGGTATCGGCGTTTTTGATATAATGATACACTTCCGCGTTTTTTAAAAGCGCCTTTGTGGGGATACAACCCCAATTCAGGCAAATCCCGCCCAATTTATCTTGGTCAATCACACAGGTTTTGAGTCCGAGCTGGGCACCTCGGATTGCTGCAACGTAGCCACCGGGACCACCGCCTAAAATAGCTAAATCAAATTTTGCCATAATCCTTTTCTACCTTCGCAATGCGTAAAAAATATTTCTCGTACCAAAAAGCGCGGCCGCGCTTTTTCGCTTTCTTATGTTCCCCATGATTCCGCCAAGAATCTATGGACTCATTATCTTTCCAATAGACTGATGTAATGCCAAACCCGTCTTCATTTCGGACTGATTCAACACCCAGAAATCCAGGCATCTCTTGAGCTAATTCTACCATTTTGACCGAGGTTGCTTCATATTCTTCCCAATTCACATTCGTATGTTGGGACGTAAAAATGACGGCATA
>DKQR01000076.1 GCA_002471805.1 Fidelibacterota bacterium UBA7303
GCTGTATTTTTACTTGGGATAACTCCTGGATATCTTTTGGAAATCACAATTGATGTGGCAACTGGTGCATCTTAATATTTTCATATGATTTCTTATGGTAGATATACCTGGGATGAAAAAACAATACCAAAAATTGAAAGCCCAACTTTTGTTGGGCTTTTTGCTCCTATGGGCTGGATGCAGTTCACCAATGGTGGAGAACTCCTTTTCTAGTCAGACCATGGGGACAACCTATTCTATTAAGATCATTTCACAAAACCCGATTCCAAACCCTTCCAAAATTCAAAAGGGCATCGATTCCGTTTTAACTGTAGTTAATACGCACATGTCGATTTGGATTCCAACCAGCGAAATTTCCCGGTTCAATAGAAACCAGGGCAGGAATGTAATTCCAGTTTCGCATCACTTTAAATATGTTATTAAAAAGAGTATTGAGATCTCTGAAGCTACAGGAGGTGCATTTGATGTAACTGTATATGATTTAATGGCACTTTGGGGTTTTGGTCCTGACCCTCAAAAAAGGGAACCATTAGAGAAAGATATTCAACATGCCATAGAAAATTTAGGATATCATAACCTTGTTCTTGAGCCGGAGGGCATTCGAAAGAAAAATCCCAGAACCAAAGTCGATCTTAATTCCATTGCAAAAGGCTATGGAGTAGATCAGGTCTTTCATTGGCTTGTTTCCAGGGGATTCGCAGACGTGTTTGTTGAAATTGGCGGTGAAGTCCGTTGCTCAGGAATGAATAAAAATCGATTGCCTTGGCGGGTTGGTATTGATCATCCCAATATTGGAGGATCTCGTGGAACAGAATTGGCTGGTGTTGTATCACTTGAAAATCTAGCTATGGCCACATCAGGGAATTATAGGAATTTCATAGAACAAGATGGAAAAATCATTGGCCATACAATCGATCCAAGGACCGGCCGACCGGTTGAGAAGGATGTATTATCTGTCTCCGTTATTTCAAATTCCTGCTTGGAAGCTGATGGCTGGGCTACTGCATTGATGGTATTGGGTTATAATAAGGGAAGAGAACTGGTATTACAGAAAACCAGCTTACAGGTCTGCTGGATCTTATCTGGGTCGGATGGTATGTGTATAATAAAGAGAACACCCGGGTTTAATATTGAAAATTCCTGGTACTAAATCAGTGGAGTGTTTATAGATGTTTACAATTATTTTTATTACCGCTGCACCCGATACAAACCCCGCCTGAATTTGTGTTTCCGCAAGAGCCAGAAAGCAGTTTGTCGCTAATAATGATACCAATTGCCATACAGGAAACCGCTGTCGTCAAAACAATAATACTGAGTATAATTTCCACGTTTTAGTATACGGGAAAATATGATTTTGCACCATTTAATTGTCATTGATTCAGGCTCCTTTCCTGACAATTAATTCTTTAAATTAAATGTTAAAATAAAACTGATACTGATTAACATGATAAACAAAATATTACAACTGGTTGTGATACTATTTCCTGCAGTAATCTTCGCTGGAAACGCTGGTAATGGGCATGCTCCGCATTTGGATGGCAGCATTGAAAATCTTAGCATATTCTGGGTAATCCCATTTATAGGAATTTTGCTTTCTATTGCGGTCTTTCCACTAGTTGCTCCTACATTCTGGCACCACCATTTTGGTAAAGTGTCTCTTTTTTGGGCATTATCTTTGGTGGGCCCCTTTCTCCTAAAGGAAGGTTTAGAAATAACAGTATATGAACTCCTTCATGTAACCCTGTTGGAATACATGCCGTTTATTATTTTATTACTAGCACTTTTTACTATTTCTGGTGGGGTACGGCTAACTGGAACTTTGGTAGGAACCCCTATTGTGAATTCCCTGATTATTTTGGTAGGTACTATTCTAGCCAGTTGGATGGGAACAACTGGTGCAGCTATGTTATTGATCCGTCCTCTGATAAGAGCAAATATGGATCGTAAAAACAAGGTTCATGTGATTGTTTTCTTTATTTTCCTGGTGGCCAATATTGGGGGATCATTGACACCATTGGGAGATCCTCCGCTTTTTCTAGGTTTTCTGAAGGGCGTGGATTTTTTCTGGACTACAAAAGCAATGCTGCTGCCAATGCTGTTTATGGTTGTTAGTTTGCTGGGTATATTTTTTATGCTTGATTCGTATTATTATAAAAAGGAAAATATCCAGCCGGGCATTAAACCTGCAGCAGACCATAAGTTAGGATTAGAAGGCACATTGAACCTGGGTATGCTATTAGGGGTAATCAGTGCAGTTCTGCTCAGCGGTTTTTGGAAACCCCATGTAACACTATATGTATATCATGTACATCTGGAACTGCAGAATATTGTGCGGGATATTCTTTTACTTTCACTTACGTACCTAAGTTGGACGATGACTCCCATGACCATTCGTGAAGAAAATGAGTTTAACTGGTTTCCAATCGTTGAAGTCGGAAAGCTTTTTGCTGGTATTTTTGTAACCATCATTCCGGCAATTGCAATCTTGAAAGCGGGAAGTCAAGGTGCTCTCGCCACAGTGGTTGAATCTGTTTCCAACGATAATGGTCCTGTTAATATTATGTATTTTTGGCTTACTGGAATTTTATCCAGTTTTTTAGACAATGCTCCGACCTATCTAGTATTTTTCAATACAGCGGGCGGTGATCCTGGCCTGTTGATGGGAGAATTATACCAAACACTTCTGGCTATTTCAACAGGAGCAGTATTTATGGGGGCAAATACCTACATAGGCAATGCCCCGAACTTTATGGTAAAATCAATTTCAGAATCAGCAGGGATTGAAATGCCCAGCTTTTTTGGTTATTTATTCAAATGGTCTTTACCAATCTTATTCCCGCTTTTTATTGTTGTTGGCCTTATTTTTATTTAATGAGGTTATCTGATATTGTAACTAGGACCGGTGATAAGGGTGAAACAGGATTGGCGGATGGCCGGCGTGTTTTGAAGAATCATCCTTATATTGAGGCCATTGGAGCAGTTGACAGTCTTAATTCGATTCTAGGCTGGGCAATTGTTCCTGGTACTGATAATCTTGTAGATGAATTGGAAAAGATTCAACAAGATCTGTTTAACCTTGGTGCGGAACTGGCTCTCCCCAGCCTGAAAGGGCAAAAATTGAAACAGGATCGCCTGGATTGGTTGGATATGAGAATTGAAAAAATGAATGAGAATCTACCGGTTTTAGATGAATTTATTATTCCTGGTGGTACAGAATTTTCTGCCAGGCTCCATCTTGTACGAACTGAATGCAGATATGTAGAGCGTATTTTAGTCGCTGTCTCACAAACAGAAACTGTCCCAGAATTTCATTTATCTTTTTTGAACAGGCTATCTGATTATCTGTTTGTATTGGCGAGAGTTGTGCAGTCTAAGGTTGGAAAACAAGAAAAAATGTGGCAGAATAAAAAATAAATATGAATTTTAATAATACACCAATCAACTGGAATCAAATACATGAGGTCATCAGTGCTGCGGAAAGAATCATGCTCACCACTCACGAAAATCCCGATGGAGATGGACTTGGCTCTGAAAGCGGGTTATATCATCATTTGACCGAAATTGGAAAAGATGTCCGCATCATCAATTATTCTGCTCTCCCGGAGGTATATGAGTTTTTAAATCAGGGAATGATTTTTGAACAATATGAGCCCAGTGAACATGATGAGTGGTTACAGGCTGTTCAATTGATTCTTGTATTTGATGTGGGTGATTTTAAACGCTTGCGGACCCTTGCGGATGTAATAACAAAATACAATCTTGTTACCATGAATATTGATCATCATCCCCATCCGGATGAAAATTACTTTAACCATAATATTGTTAATCTTAAAGCTGCCGCAACCGGATGCATGGTTTATGATTATTTACAGGCAGTTCGTGGAATACCTTTAAGTAAGGATATATGCGATGGTTTATATACAGCGGTGATGACGGATACAGGCTGTTTCAGATACAGCAACACAGACAATAAATGCCATTTAATCGCTATCGAAAGTTTATCAAAGGGAGTCAAAACACATGAAATCTACCAGCAGGTCTATGAAAACAGCTCTCATGCCAGAATACAACTACTGGGAGAGTTGCTTTCAAACCTGCATTATGAGCTGGATAACACATTTGCTTGGTTTGTGGTGACCCGTGATATGATGGCACGGGCCCAAGCAGCCAAAAGTGATGTGGATGGGTTTTCTGATATGGTGCGTACCATCAAAGGTGTTGAAGTCGCACTGATGATCATGGAAAATGATGCTGATTCCTGTAGGGTTAATTTCAGATCCAAGGGTAAATTCAGTGTCAATGATATTGCAGGGTCCCTGGGCGGCGGCGGCCATGCATTTGCAGCCGGTGCAATCGTTGCAGGGTCATTGGACAGAGTTCGTGATCTTGCGGTGACGAATACCATAGATTCATTGGAGAAAAAAATGAAAGGTGGAGTTTGAAGATACTTTTGGCAAAGGACGCGGGTTACTGCTTCGGTGTCCGCGATGCTGTTAACCTGGCTTATAACTCTGCAAAAGAAAATAAAGGTGTTTATATGCTGGGAACCATCGTCCATAATGAAAATGTTGTTGATGATTTATCCAAGGCTGGTGCTAGGGTTGTGGACATATTGGAAGATGTACCCAATAATAAACCTGTTTTATTTAGAGCTCATGGTACCTCTGCAGAAATCTGGAAAGAGGCGCAGGAAAAGAATTTGGATATTATTGACGCCACCTGTCCGCTGGTGACTGAAATACATAATGAAATTATAAAACTTGAAGCGGAAGGACGCTGCTGTATCATTATTGGTGATCATGATCATGATGAAGTCGTGGGAATAGCCGCCCAGGTAAAAGACGCCGTTATTATTGCCAATGCAGCAGAAGCGATGGAGCTTCGTAAAATGAAAAAGGCTGGCGTGGTCACCCAATCCACCCAGATGATAGAGAATGTGCGAGAAATTATAAATGTTCTTATGGAAAAAGTATTTGATCTACGATTTGTAAATACAATTTGTTTTCCAACCCGGCGCAACCATGCTCAGATTAAGGAATTGGCAACTGTTTGTGATATTATGATCGTGATTGGATCGTTCACCAGTGCCAATTCAATGAGATTGACGCAGCTGGCCCTGGAGCGCAATAAAAAGTCTTACCAGGTAACTTGTGCAGATGACTTGGACCCGGATTGGTTTCACGATCAGCAAAAAGTGGGTATTTCCGCCGGAGCATCAACACCAGATGACATCATTAAAGGTGTAGTCAATAAAATAAAAGAGATCGGCCAAGTAGCCGAAAAGGAAGTTGTTTATGAGTAAAGGAACCTATGAAGTAAAAGTAGGCCTCGCCGAAATGTTAAAGGGCGGAGTAATTATGGATGTAACAACATCCGAACAGGCCAAAATAGCTGAAAATGCCGGTGCCTGTGCGGTCATGGCACTGGAACGTATTCCGGCAGATATCCGCAAAGATGGCGGCATATCCCGTATGAGCGACCCGGAGATGATCAAGAAAATTCAGGATACTGTCTCTATCCCGGTAATGGCAAAATGTAGAATAGGGCATTTCGCAGAAGCACAAGTGCTGGAAACACTTGAAATAGACTTTATTGATGAAAGTGAAGTACTGACACCGGCTGATGAATACCATCATATCTGGAAATACGATTTTAAAATACCATTCGTATGCGGTGCCCGCGATCTTGGTGAGGCACTTAGGCGAATTTCTGAAGGTGCGGCCATGATACGTACAAAAGGAGAAGCCGGAAGCGGAAATATTGTGGAGGCGGTTCGACACATGAGGACAGTGATGTCGCAAATTAAACGACTTACAACCCTAGGTTCAGATGAATTGGTTGCAGAAGCGAAAGATCTGGGTGCGCCCCTTTCATTGGTGCAGCAGGTTTCCAAACTGGGGAAACTGCCGGTTCCAAATTTTGCCGCAGGAGGTATAGCTACACCTGCTGATGCCTCCCTGATGATGCAGCTTGGAGCAGAGTCTGTCTTTGTAGGTTCCGGAATATTTAAGAGTGATGATCCTGATTCGAGAGCGAATGCGATTGTAAAATCTACGACGCATTATCAAGATGCAACTCGTGTTGCCGAGGCAAGCTCCGGGCTTAAAAAAGCCATGAAGGGTCTGGATATGTCCGAAATACCTGAAGAGGAACGATTGCAGGAACGAGGCTGGTAATTCAAGTTGGTGTCCTAGAACTCCAGGGTGATTTTTCCCTGCATCACCAGACCTTTTCGAGGCTTGGAATTGAATCTGTCCCGGTGAAAGTATCATCTGAGCTTGATAGGATAGAGGGTTT
>DKQR01000096.1:0-135 GCA_002471805.1 Fidelibacterota bacterium UBA7303
GGGTTTTTATATTGTGAGTGATGGTAATCGAACTCCTTATCGTGTTCGTACGCGGCCGCCTTCATTGATTAACTATTCGATTTTTTCAAAACTTATTGAAGGCCATATGCTTTCCGATGCACCAGCCATACTTGG
>DKQR01000096.1:468-1103 GCA_002471805.1 Fidelibacterota bacterium UBA7303
AGTATAAATATTATTGCAGGAGAATTAGACCGATGAGTTCCAACGGTTCATCTAATGAAAAATTCATTTTTGAGAATACGGAAAAAGTGAAAAGAATTCTTTCTCAGTATCCCGATAAAAAGTCGGCAACTTTGCCTTTGCTTCACCTGGCTCAATCAGAGAATTTATATATTTCTGGTGCTGTGATTAATACAGTAGCTGATTTGGTGGATTGCCATCCAGCTGTTGTCATGGACTGTGTTTCATTTTATACCATGCTCTATACAAAACCTCAAGGCCGGCATATAATTCAAGTTTGCCAGACCCTCTCATGCAGCCTCAATGGGGCTGATGCTCTTGTAGATCATGTGACAGATAAATACGGGATAAAACCTGGTGAAACAACAGAAGATGGCCGGTTTACTCTCATGAAAGTAGAGTGCCTTGGTTCCTGTGGAACAGCACCTGTTGTACAGATAAATAAAAAATATCATGAGGGCTTATCCCAAAAATTAATTGATGAATTGTTGGAAACCCATCAATGAGTGTCTTTAAACCAGTACTGACTGAACATATTCATCAGAAAGATTGCCATACACTTTCATTTTATAAAAGTGTCGGAGGCTACTCTGCTCTTGAGAAAGTGTTAAAAATGA
>DKQR01000096.1:1488-3931 GCA_002471805.1 Fidelibacterota bacterium UBA7303
GCAGGATTTCCAGCTGGTGTAAAATGGGGATTTATCCCAAAAGATACAAATAAACCAAAATACCTGATCAATAATGCGGATGAAAGTGAGCCAGGTACATTTAAAGACAGACTGCTCATGAATAAAGCACCTCATCAAATGCTGGAAGGGATGATTATTGCTGCCTATGCCATCGGTTGTCAGACATCTTTCATTTACATACGAGGAGAATTTTACAAAGAATTTAAAATGCTGGAGATGGCTGTATCTGAAGCATATGATGGTAATATTTTAGGTCAAAATATTCTTGGGTCAGATTATAATCTGGATGTAGTTATCCACCGTGGAGCAGGCGCTTATATTTGTGGTGAAGAAACGGGATTAATTGAATCTCTTGAAGGAAAACGAGGATGGCCTAGGATAAAGCCACCTTTTCCAGCAATCGAGGGTTATTTACAAAGCCCTACGATTGTGAATAATGTTGAAACTCTTTCCTGTGTACCCCATATTATCACTCGTGGTGCAAGTTGGTTTAAATCTATCGGTCCTGAAAAAGGACCTGGGCCGAGGTTATTTTGTATTTCGGGCCGGGTTAATAATCCCGGCGTTTTTGAAGAATCTATGGGTATATCTCTTAAAGATTTGATTTTTGATAGGGCAGGCGGTATACCTGATGGCAAGAAATTAAAAGCTGTTTTCCCTGGTGGTTCATCTTCTGCAATCCTGACATCTGAGGAAGCCTTGGATGTGAATATGGATTTTGACGAATTAACAGAAAAGAAAACCATGCTGGGATCCGCTGGTGTCATTGTTATGGATGAAACAGTAGATATGGTGCAAGCATGTCTCAATATCGCCCGGTTTTATGCCCATGAGTCCTGTGGGCAATGCACTCCTTGTAGAGAGGGAACTGCATGGCTGGTAAAAATGCTTACCCGTTTGGTTAATGGAGGTGGTACTCCAAAGGATATTGACATGATTTTTGAGATAACGGATAACATTGGAGGTCTTATCGATTTTTCAAAAGGAAGTTTTGGCAAGACCATTTGTCCGTTTGGTGAAGCAGTGGCTTGGCCTGTAAGAAGTTTTGTAGAAAAGTTTAAGGATGAATTCCTGGCATATTTGCCTCAAGAAAAGGTAGTTGCCTGATGCCCCTATTGAAAATAGATGATAAAGAGTTCCAAGTTGAAAGTGGTACCACGGTCTTGGAAACGGCTGAGTCTAATGGTATAGAAATTCCTCACTATTGTTATCATCCGGCTCTCGAAGTTGTCGGAAGCTGTAGGATGTGCCTTGTACAGGTAGAAGGAATGGGTAAGCTGCAAGCATCATGCAACACCTTTGTTGGGGATGTGCATCCAGATCGTAAAGTAGAAGGCAAGTATGATATGGTAGTGCATACAAAGAATGATCTTGTGGTACAAGAGAGAAAAAATATATTGGAGTTTCTCTTATTAAATCATCCATTGGATTGTCCTGTGTGCGACCAGGCAGGTGAATGCTATCTTCAAGATTATTCTTTCAAATTTGGAAATGCACATAGTCGGTTCGATGAAGATAAAAGAGTACGTCCAAAAGAATATCTAGGCTCACAGATTGTTATTAATCAGAACCGTTGTATTTTGTGCAGTCGTTGTGTTCGTTTCACTCAGGAAATCTCAGGCACGAGTGAATTGTTTGTAGAAGCCCGGGGGTACAACTCAAAAATTGCAGTCCTTGAAGACAAGCCTTTAGATAATCTTTTAGCAGGTAATGTGGCAGATATCTGTCCAGTTGGAGCATTACTAAGTACGGATTATATCCATAAAAACCGAATATGGAATATGGAGAAAAAACCTTCTGTTTGCCAGAATTGTAGTGTTGGTTGCAATGTAGATGTGTTTTCTCAGAAAAATCAGATTTTTCGATTGACTGCAAGAGAGAATCAAGACGTAAATGGTTACTTCATGTGTGATATCGGACGATATGGATTTCATCGATTTGAAGAAATTGAGCGAGTTAGTCAACCGATGGTGCGAAATGGTAAATCTTTTGATATGCTAGATTGGGAAGAAGCAATTCAGAAAACAGCAGATTTAATAGGAAAATCTAAAGATAAAACTGCAGGTATTGTTTCTCCTTTCCATACAAATGAATCAAATTATTTGCTGGGACTGATGATGAAGGACACCCTGGGTTTTTTACCACCTATAACTGGAGATGAGATTACTTATCCAGCAGGATTTCGGATCAGTGCTGACCGTTCACCTAATCTGAGGGGTATGAATGATGTTTGCGGTGAGTTAGAAGAAGATTTTTTTCCCATAATTAAAACACGTGATATTTGTGGATTATATGTTTTGGATGATGGAGTTGATCGAGAATTGGACAATAGATGGAAAGATATTCTAGCAAAGATGGATTTTGTAATTGTCCAGGGTTATGCCATGACGGAATTAGCCAAATCGGCACATATATTGCTTCC
>DKQR01000123.1:0-392 GCA_002471805.1 Fidelibacterota bacterium UBA7303
CTGGTGAAAAAATTCGCACTTCAGCACGGTGTTCCGGAAGAAAAATTCATTATATATGGTGAGGGGGTAAAAAGGACGCTTGATGAAGCCAGGCAATTGAAAACGTATGCAGTAAAGAATTCAATCCGGGACATATTGCTGGTCACAAGTGAATCGCATATGCGTCGGGCGGCAGCACTGTTCAGGAAACAGGGGTTATCCCCTGACCTGTATTCTGTAGTAAAAACTCCTTCGGTCCTAGTGAAACTGAAAAAACTGAAAAATTATGTGCCGAGCCATACAGGGCTTAAATCCAGCATGGGTTGTTTATACGAACTGGTGGGTTACCTGGGATATTTTTTCAAAGGTGATCTATAAAATGTTAAAACATTTATTTTTTACTGAAAATGAAC
>DKQR01000123.1:774-4851 GCA_002471805.1 Fidelibacterota bacterium UBA7303
TCATCAGTGTGCTGGTATTCCTGGCCTCGGAGAGAATAAATAATCAGGTGGGGCGATGGGGTGGAAAGATGTCAGCGTCTACCGTATTCGTTTTATTTGCTGTGTACCTGGATGCGCTCGAGAGCGTTCACGGGAAAGCCTTGATGGTTGCCTTGCTCTGCTCCTGGGTTGGTGATCTATTACTGCTGCCCGGTAAAAGCAGGTGGTTTCTTTACGGTTTAGTCAGTTTCCTTCTGGCTCATATTGCCTTCGCTCTTTGTTTTATTCAGCGCGGCATTGATACTGGCCATCTGCTGCTTCCGGGCGCAGGTGTCGGTTTTTTGGTGCTTATTATCAGTTACTGGCTGCTGCCCCATGTAGAGCATGAAATGAAGCTGCCGGTACTAGGTTATATGGCGGCCATTGTAGTGATGGTCATTCTCGCTTTTGCCACGCACCACCATTTATCCAATGCGGCGATACCGGTGGCGGCATGCCTTTTCCTGGTCTCCGACCTTTTTGTGGCTCGTGACCGGTTTGTTAAGAAGGAGGCTTGGAACCGCATCATAGGTACGCCTCTTTATTTCGGAGCTCAGATGATCTTTGCCGCTATTTAGTTCCTGGTTAGCAGCGGGCCAATTATGGTACAAGAATGTTTTTTCGGAACAAGGATATTTTTATGGGATTGGCAGGATTATCGCTTTTTCTACAAAATTATTCCTTAAATCTCATGTGAAAAAACGTCTAATAAATAAAATGAGTATTTTTGCAGTACTATTATTCTATAGATGACATTCTAAATTGATATAAGAAAAAGTTAAAATATTACAATGTTCAAAACTCTGAATACTACACTATTAACGATATTTTCAGTCCTATTACAAGAGCAGTCTCTTGCATTCGAGCAATCCTTACACCCAACTTATGATCCATGGACTATCATAAATACTAGTTCAGATGGTACCACAGTTATGGTAGACATAGATCAATTGAATCATTCATTTGCCAATACACCAAAAGTATCTGAACGAGTTAAATCTAAGACCTACATAAATATGCCAACTTTTACGGGCGAAAAGACTTATTTCAAATTTTACAAGAATAGTGTCATGCATCCTAATCTGGCAAAACGCTACCCCAATATAAGCACTTTTGTGGGCGTCGGTGTTGAAAACCCCGCTTTTAGAGCTACAATCGTAATCAATGATGATATAGTTATAGGTTCAGTAGA
Organism: Fidelibacterota bacterium UBA7303; assembly: GCA_002471805.1. Lineage (GTDB taxonomy): Bacteria > Fidelibacterota > Marinisomatia > Marinisomatales > UBA1611 > UBA2134. Next base: position 1,985 of record DKQR01000123.1, read on the forward strand.
ATCTGAGAATGGCACATCACACTTCAAATCGTTTGATATATATTCTGCAAACAATGAATTGCTGGTTTACAGCGAAACCAGGAACTATCAGGATCTGGTGTGCAAACCATTTAATGATCATGTAAATCAAACTAGGGATTTTCCAGAATGTCTCGGTACAGATGACCCATGTTATCCTGCTGGAGTGGAATTAGTCACATATAGATTTGCAGCAATGTTAACTGAAGCTGTGACTAATGATGCTGCTGATGGGACAGTAGAAGGTGGCTTAACATGGTTGGTTGGCTCAGTCGCATATGTTAATGCATTTTATGTACGGGATATAACTTTTCAATTACAAATAGTGGATAATAACGATGAATTGATCTTCACTGATGATAACCCTGCACCTGATGTTTTTAATCAAGATTGCGGCGGCCCATGGGAAACACTTGGCTGTGAACTGAATGTGGTCGATTCAGTACTGGATGCAAGGATTGGTCCTGGTGGTTGGAATGCGGAAGATGAAGTAAGAGTTTGGGATTATGGTGCATTATTTGATAATGGACATCCTGGTGGTCTTGCATATTGTCCTGGTCCTACTTCTGCGCAGGTACCGGACATGTGGGTTTTTTCTCATGAGGTTATGCATAATTTTGGATCTCCCCATAATTATTGCGGTGAAGGAGGAATTCGGACATCAATTGGCGGTACAATTATGGCCCACAGGGTGAATGAAACCTTTAATATGTTCTCTACCCACAGCACAGAATATGCCTTGAACTATCAGGAGACCACCGGGCCTTACGGCAATTGGTGGTACCATAATGGCTACACCCAAGAATTAACAAACAATATCATTCCACAACTTTTATTACCTGAGAGCGGCTTTACAATCCCCAGCGAAACACCATATGTATTGGAGGGCAGCAGTGAGCCCATGGATGAGAGTTATACGTACAACTGGGAGTCCAACGACAGCGCTGATGAACCTTATTCAGCAGATCCAAACAGTACTGATTTTCCATTTCTCTTGCCAGATCAAGGTTCATTATCCGCACCGATTACCCCTCACCCAAATGGGTATAAAAGAGTTTTTCCAGACATGGATGTATTATTGGACAATGAATACGAAAAATATGGTATTGATCCTTATACATCAATAAATCAAATTGTTGAAAAATTACCTTTTGCAACAAGAGAAATGAATATGCGACTTGTTGTGAGAACAAATGATCCATATGCTGGAACTCTCAATCATAAAAATCTTAAATTTTACGTCGATGGAACAGCAGGACCATTTAGAATAACATCACAGTCTGATTCTACTATATGGGAAGTTGGTTCAGATGAGACTATAACATGGGATGTTGCTAATACAGATGACCCTGATGGCGTAAACTGCCAGACAGTTGATATTCTTCTTTCTTTAGATGGGAATGAGAATTTTGATTTTATTATTGCTGAATCTGTTCCAAACACTGGATCATATACTTTTACCATTTCACCAACTATACCTACAGATTCTGCAAGATTAATGATTCGCGCATCCGATAATATATTTTTTGATATAAATAATGGAAAAATAAATATTCAAAATGCCAATATACCTTCCATATCACTTTCGGATGAGATGATAGAACTAAGTTTGCCTAATGATAGCCTTTCAACTATTTCTATCGGTGTAACCAATAATGGTGAAGAAGGGTCAGTACTTAGTTACCAATCATATACAGGTACAGATTTTCAATTTGATATTGGTTTTGATGATGGAAATCTTCCCGATGACTGGAGTACCAGCACAAATGCCGAGTGTGATAATCCGGGCTGGTTTATTTCTGAAGATGCATCAAGCTCCTATTTTACTATTCCGCCTGGGGATGGTTACTATATTGCTACAAATGACGATGCCTGCGGATCAAGTAGTGATGGCAGTGCTGATTATCTTTACATGTCAGTTATAAGCCTACCAGATGCTTTCGTTACCTTATCTTTCATGCGCTATTTTAATAATTATTTCGGCCATACTGGTCATGTTTTAGTATCAACAGATAACTGGGAGAATAATGATGAAGTTTTGACCTTATCCCAGCAAGAAGGCTCTAATAATAGTGAGTGGGTTCATGAAACAATTGATCTAACTGACTATGCAGGTGAGACTATTCAAATTGCATTCCATTCTAATGATAACGGTGACTGGGCATCCGGTTTGGCCTTGGATGATATACGTTTAGGCGTAATACCAACATGGATTAACTCTGATGGCTCTGGATATGTCAATTATATGGAAACATCACAAATTGATATTGCAGTAAATGCAAATGGTATGGAACCTGGCCTATATGAATCCAAAGTTGTAGTGGAGAGTATAACTACAGAACACCGAGATACAGTAGATGTTCAATTGACTGTAGAAGATGCAACCGTAGCAATCGATGGAGCAACAATTCCAGTCGATTTCCATCTTGCTCAGAACTATCCTAACCCCTTCAATCCAACTACAAAGATCCGTTATGGTATTCCACATTCATCATTAGTAGAAATCATAATTTATGATATAATAGGCCGTGAAGTATCCGTGCTATCAAATACGCAACAAGAAGCTGGGCACCATAATTTATCTTGGGATGGGACCAATGAACTGGGTGCTATGGTATCTGCTGGTATATATTTTTGTGTTATCCAGGCTGGTGATTTCAGGCAGACTAAGAAGATGGTACTTCTAAAATAAAATTATCCTTTCTACAACATCAAGCCCCACATTCGTGGGGTTTTTTGTTTGCGGGATGGTGAGTAGATTTGGATTATGAGATATGGAGTGCCATTATTCCTCCTTTTATCCACCTTATATGCCCAGAGTATCATTGGTTCATGGGAAATGTTGGCAC
>DKQR01000220.1 GCA_002471805.1 Fidelibacterota bacterium UBA7303
CTATTCTCGATTATTTGACATGGGCACAGACGCCTTTTTGTTGAGCTCTACAGTTAGAGCTATTTTAGCCCAGCGGCTGATTCGGGTTTTATGTTCCAAATGTAAGGTAGAGTATATGCCCAGCGAAGCAGAACTGCTTTCTGTAGGGTTGGAAACAGTAGACCGCCAGATTTACAAGGCCAGCACCGGGGGCTGCCGCCAATGCCGTCAAACGGGGTATAAAGGCAGGTCCGGGCTTTATGAGCTTTTGATTCCTACTCCAGAAATTAAAGATCTAGTAAAAGATTCTAAAAGTGATATTGAAATCAAGAAACTTGCCGTGGAGCAAGGCATGTCTGTATTAGAGGAAGAAGGTCATCAGTTTCTATTAGATGGCAAAACAACGATCGAAGAGTTAGTGAGGGTTTTGTAAGAGATGCCTGACTATATATGTAAAATCGTTTCTGCCCAGGGTACAATACTGAAAAGGACTATTACGGCAGATTCAATGGAAGCACTGCCTGTACTTCTGGAAGAACAGAACGAAGAACTGATTTCTGCTAAAAAAGTGGGCGGCACCCAGGATTTAGGTAAGTATTTTGAGCGGTTTCAAAAAGTAACCCCCAAAGAAATGAGTATCTTCACCAATCAACTGAAAGTAATGTTTCGTGCCGGTATTCCCCTGGTGAGATCTCTGGAAATATTAGAACAGCAAGCTGCGTCTAATAAATTTAAAAATGTGATAAAGGATCTCATCAAATATATAAATGCGGGTGAATCGCTTTCTGCCTCCATGGCTCGCCATCCCACTGTTTTTAATAATCTATTTGTGAATATGATTCGCGCCGGTGAGGCCGCCGGGGCTACAGATGAGATTTTGAAACAACTACAAGAATTCACGGAAATCGACATATCAACAAAAAAAAGTATTAAAAAAGCAGTGCGTTATCCAATTATTGTCATGGGGGTGCTATTGATGGGGGGCGGCTTTGCTATAGCCAAGATTATTCCAACGTTTGCCAATATGATCACAGCTCGTGGAGGTGAGCTACCTTTTCTTACTAAAATGCTGATGGGGATAAGTGACGTAATGCAATCCTATGGTTTATTAATTGCGGGTGGATTTATTGGAGCTTTCTTGGGAATTAAATATTATATAAAAACAGAAAAGGGTGCTTATCAATGGGACCACTTGAAACTGAAACTTCCCATTGTAAAAAATGTATTGGTCGTTTTGGCCATGTCTCGCTTTTCAATGATACTTAAAACGCTGGTTAATAGTGGTGTGCCAATCACCGATGCCTTGGAAATCGCGAAGGATACTATTGGAAACCGGGTGTACGCAAATATTATAAACACTGCCAGAGACAAGATAATTGAAGGACAACCTATTCATGTTGCCCTCAAACACGATTATATTCCAGATGTGATTGTAAACATGGTCCAGGTAGGAGAAGAATCTGGAGCCTTAAATGAGATGCTGACTTCTGTTGGTGTTTATTATTCTGCAGAGTTGGATGAAAAGCTAGATGGCCTGACCAGTGCCATTGAACCAGTGACCACCCTGCTGATTGGAATTTTCGTTGCCGGCTTTGTAGCCGCCATATTTTTGCCCATGTTCCAGATGTATAGCCTGTAAAATCGTTTCTCTTGCATAATGATTTTATACGTTATAGATTAAAATAACATTCAATAAGACCAAAGGAGAAAAAATGAAGAACAATAAGGGTTTTACGTTAATTGAATTGATAATTGTAATAGCAATTATTGGTATACTGGCTGCTATTGCCGTACCAACAATTTTTAACGCTCAAACCGAAGCAAAAGAAGCTGCCACAAAAGCTATGGCTTCCAGTGTGCTTGCAGGAGCGACCGGAGCTTATGCTCAATATGTTCTTAATTCCACAGCTCTTCCTGATTGCGATGAAGCTGCAACAAGCGCTGCACTTATAGCAAGCCTACCCCCAGACTGGACCTATGCTGCAGGTGATGGTGGCAATGATGCCCATATTACTTGTGCTGCTAAATGGACCCATTCTGATACGAAATATATAGTTTATTACTATCAGTCTAGCGCTACTTTTGCAGTAGGATACTCTTTAAATTCAGGCTTGAACAAGACAGAAGTTGGACAACAGGGAGCTGCTTTACCGTAGACAATCATTAGATTTCTTTTCCTTTCATTTGAATCATCCATCTTTATGATTTGATACAATATTTAGTTCAATAAGGGGGGCACTTAGCCGTGATAAAAAAAGGGTTCACCCTTGTTGAACTAATTATTGTAGTTGCCATCCTTGCTATTCTAGCAGCCTTTGCAGTTCCAAATTATTTTAATTTTCTTAAAACGGTCACAATCACGGAACAAACAGAAAAAGTGGCCGCAGAGTTGCGTTATATCCGTGATTATGCAAGCGCTCGCTCCATTCCCTGTGTATTGACAATTACAGCTCCAAATGGAACCACCGGTTCCTATCGATTCAATGAGGTCGACAGTAATGGAGAAGACATTGTTTTACCCTCGGAACCAACAGTTGAGATCCCCTTTCCTGATAATGTTATCGTAACTGCGAACCCTGATGATGTGACCTTTACAGATACAGGCCGGCCAGATGAGGAGATTAGAATTACGTTGACGAACAGCCAGGAAGACTTGTCAAAGGACATTATTATTAATCAAGTTACCGGCAGGGTCAGTATCCAATGAAACCAGCTGCCCGCCAGTCCGGCAATTTGATGATTGATTTAATTGTCGGTATTTTGCTATTAGCAATTATTTCTATTTCAGCTGGGGGTGTATTATCCAATCTTTTTCAGCGGTCCGCAGATGCTTACGAGCGGGTGCAGAGTACTTGGCTGGCCAATAGTGTTATGGAATATTACAGCGGTAAAGAATTTGCAGATATTAAGGCAGCTAACATAAGTAATGATGAAAAATTTACACCATACTCTGGACTTGTAGCTGATGTGACAGTTAACTATGTAACGATTGATGGTGATAACATCGTGGCAAGTGCCGAGGAAACGTCTTTTAAAAAAATAATCGTGACAGCTAATAATAATGTGTCAGACAATTCTGTCACTTTAAAGACCATAATAAATGATGGAGGTGAATAGAATGATGATGGTGGAATGAGCCTATCCGCACCAGATAGTACACAGACATATGGGTCAGGCTATGCAGGCGGTAATGGTGCCAAAAAAATAGGTTCTTTTTTGCTTACTCAAGGTGTGCAATAATAAAATGATTCAGTTATTAAAATTTAAAAATTCCAGCAACCAGAAGGGCTTCACTCTGATTGAACTGATCGTTGTTATCACCCTGATAGGCATCATGGTGCCGGCTATGACGCTCATGTATTCAAATATTTTGGAGTCCTACCGGAAGATGCGGGAAATCCAATCTGTCACGGAAAAGTTTGATTTTACTTTAGATCGGGTGACAGAAGATTTAAATAAAATGACGTCTTTGCAGATTGCAGATGACAAAAACATTAGGTTTGTAACACCAGAAAATACAACCGTATATAAGATTGATAACGACGATAATACCCTGAAACTGTGTGTCGAAAATTGTGACAGCTATCCAGCAAACTTTTATGAACTGACTAACGGAATTGACGCGAATACAGTAATCAAATATTATGACGGTGGTTTTGTAGAGGTTAACACAGCAGTGGGGCCAGGATGGAACTCTGAAGAAGATCCAGGCGACATCAACACCATAAAGTATGTTAGCCTGAAATTGGTCATAAATTATCAAGGGGCCACGACAAAAATGATCACCATTGTATATCCGGAAAATAAAGTGGACTTAGGCTCGTGATTGTTGCGAATAAATATAACCGGGGATGGATGATGAGTTTGTTTGCCGTGGTCATGATACTAATACTGGCTGTTATTATCATGTCTATTTCCACTCGCGTAACACTGTCATTAAATCGGGGAGCAGACTCGTACAGCGAGCGCCAGGCCTACTGGAACGCTCATTCGGCAGTTTCTGTTTGGGAATCGGGCCAGCAGTTCCCAGCAACGACGACTTATAATTCAGT
>DKQR01000190.1 GCA_002471805.1 Fidelibacterota bacterium UBA7303
TTCATCTTTACATTTATTGTATCAGTCAGTTTTGGCAATAAAGCCAGCGTAAGAAAGCCGTGTGCGATGGTGGTTTTAAACGGTGATTCTTTTTTGGCCCGATCCGGATCTGTATGAATCCACTGCTGATCCCCGGTTACATCAGCAAATTGATTAATACAGTCCTGGTCAATTGTTTGCCATTGGCCCACGTAGGTTTCCTGACCCATTTGCTTTTTTAAATTTTCGTAGGTCTGTGCGGCTGCTTCATTTTGGAAGATTTGTCCTGTAATAAAGAGATTGCTGCTTTCAAAAGGGTTCAGGCCCGCAATCCAGGGATTATTCAGGGTATTGGTGATGCGGTTGTTGAGTTTATTGGACCAGGATTGGAATGTAGGCTCCAGCATAGCTTTGAACTGGGCCGTATTTTCCTGAAAATCTTCCCTTTTTTCCCTAATGAATTCCAGGACATTCATTTATAATTCACTTTTTGTTCCATAGAGAGATATATATAAAATTTTTGCTACAAAAGTTCCCACAAATACCTAATAAAGTTAAATATATTATTATCCAAATATTAATCAGGATATAACTGTATCGTAAAATTGATTGGTGATATTATTCAAAATATGTAACCAGCATGGATTGTATGAAAAAATCCTTCTTCCTTCTTTATTGTATTTTTCATATAGGTTTGTCCGTTTTTCATAAATTTATGAGGTTGTTCATAATCATATTTTTCCCTGGATAACATATATCCCACAGTGAAATGATTATGAATATTTTTTATGATGGAAATATTGACATCATAGTTTTCTTCTTCAAAATAGCTTTGCAGAAAAATATCAGCAGGAACATTTTTTAGAGGTCCATGATTCATATCTATCTTACCCAGATAGTTCAGATTATTGGATTCAGAATCGATAAAAACAACACCAGTAACTGGGCCAATAACCGCCCCAAAAAACAACTCCCCCTCATCATGCAGAAAACTTACCTCATCACCCAGGTAAGAAAACTTACTGTACCCTAATCCAACTGCAGTGTTTGGTTTTATCTGCAGTGCGTATCCTAAACTTGTATTCAGTTCTATATTCGTGTTTTGATCAAAGTCTACCTGACTGAACCATAGATCACCAAAAAGACCATCCATATCAGCATCCATATAGCCATCAATTTCAAACTGTTCACTGCCGCCGTTAACAAAAACGCCCATCCCTTTTCCAAACCGGGTGTTTGAGAACAAACCGTTACGCTGTTTGTCCGCCTGTCCATGGGCTAAAACACTAATGAACAGAAAAAACAGAATTCTTTTCATCATTGATCTATAAATAGGATTAGGAAAAAGTGAGCAGGATCCAATCTAAGGTTTCATTCTATTATTGGCGATGTTGTTGACATAGTCTATTCAGCCATAAAACACCGATGATTGTTTTTACATCGGTAATTTTTCCATTCCAGACCATGGTTACCGCATCTTCAAGGGGCGTAGGCAATAGTTCCAGAAATTCATCCGCATCCGGATTACAGTCTGTTTTCTCCAGGTTTTCCGCCAGGTAGACACTCATGACCTCATTGGCAAAACCAATGGCTGGATGAATTTGGGCCAGAAAGGTGAGTTTTCCCGCTTTATAGCCAATTTCTTCCTTCAATTCCCGGGCCGCACAGGCCAGGGGTTTTTCTCCGGAATCCAGTTTCCCCGCCGGCAGTTCAATAAATTCACCCTGTGCTGCATAGCGGTACTGGCGAATCAGCCCAATCAGGCCATCAGGTAGAATGGGCAGGATTACAACAGCACCAGGGTGGTTAATCCATTCCCGGGTCGTTGTTTTGCCGTTGGGCAATTCCACTACATCCCGACGTACATCCAGGAAACGGCCCTGGAAAATGATTTCAGATGACAGTTTGGTTTCTATTAATTCAGTCATGTAATAATATAGAATAGATAATGAATTCTATTCAGGAGCGGCAGCAGGTTCTGCTATCTGGGCTTTGCTGAAAGCCAGTAATGGATAAAAAACAAATGGCAGCAGAATCATGCCAACAGCAAAAATTATTTTCTTCCCGAAAAATTTTGCCAGCTGCAGGGATACCAGAATATGTCCCACAGGCAGAATCAGATATATCACCATCCACCATATGGGTTTATTCAGGATCTTGGTCAGCACAATAAGATTCAGAAATGGCACCAGCACTTTCCACCCGGCCTGATTGGCTTTGGAAAATATCTTCCACCAGGATAATACCATCAATAAAAATAAAACACCTGTCACTGCGACTGCTATGATCAAGGTCGTGCCCGTGAAAAAGGCAGGCAGGGCTGTCTGTCCTTTTGAACTGGATGGTTTTCCCGCCTCTACTGGGGCAGCACTCTTGCTTTTCTTAGTGGAAGAACCTACACTTTCAACTTTAAAGGTCGCGGGAGGTGTCATATCGAACAGTACCTCACTTCCATCCGATGTTTCCAGTACCTGTTCCCCCGAATTGCCGGCCAAATCATTATAATCAATAGTAAAAGGGATTGAGCCCTCGGCATCTTTTTCGGTAAGTACATGGAGATACCGGTATTGAAGTTCTGTTTTGGTCAGCTGTGATATTTCATTGCCATTGAGGGTCACATTTATTGTAAACAACGTCTCACTGGCCATAAAATCCAGAAAAATGGAATCTCCTTTCACAGCCAGGGTCTGATCGTAAGAGTTTTTGGAATAAAGTCTGATATTATCCAACTCTGGCGCTGTACCATCATAAGCAACTTTGCTCTCATCGGAAGTAGCAGTAACTACCGTCCCCGGATTCTGGGCATAATCCTTAAAATCAATACTGAAGGTGACCAATCCATCATCTTCATCTTCAAAAACATTTTCTACTTTCCAGGAATTTCCCTCACCAGTAGCTGGAAATTCGTCTCCATTGATCTCAACTACGGGCATGTTGATCCCTTCGCTGGCGGTGATGGTCAGGGTCAGCATATCATCAGGCTTGGCCAGGCTATTATTCTGCACATTTGTAGAAGTAACCGTGACCTCGTTTAATACCGGAATGGTTTCATCAATAGTCAATACACTGTCGCTTACAGTCCCCACTACGCTGTTGCCGGCCCGATCCCAGATTTCAGCGATAAACTGAGCAGTCCCGCCTTCACTGTAACCATCCAGGGAAACAAAATCCTGACGGGGAATCAGTATTTCCTTTAAATCACTAAGGTCTCCTCCCTCGATTGGAAAAGGCTGTCCCAGGTCTTTAAAATTGTCGCCGCCATCAAAGCTGACTCGGATCTGAACACGGCCGCCTTCCAGGGTTTCATCCTCAGCAATGGGGACATCTACTTTTACAGAAGTAGAAAGACTGTTCCAATAGATAATGGATTCTTGGGCGCTAAGAAAGGAAAGTAAAATCAGTGTTACTGTGATCAGGCATTTCATGAAACTATTCCCAATCAGCAAGCAATTTTATTGCAAGTTCTTTTTGTTCCGTATTTTCTACAAGTTCTTC
>DKQR01000217.1:0-13620 GCA_002471805.1 Fidelibacterota bacterium UBA7303
TTATTTTTAGTTTTTCTGCCTTTGCCTGCCATCCGGATTTTGCTGTAAAACGGATCGTATCAAAAAAATAATCATGGATCAATTCATAGCCGTATTTTTTGAGAGAATTCGCAAGTTTACTCGTGATTTTGTTCACCCTTTGTGCAATCTGGGTGAGTCCTTTTGGTCCATGATAGACCGCATACATCCCGGACATGATAGCCAATAGAACCTGGGCTGTGCAAATATTGGATGTGGCTTTTTCTCGACGGATATGCTGCTCTCGGGTCTGGAGCGCCATCCGAAGCGCAGGGTTTCCATGTACGTCTTGGGATACACCAATAATTCGTCCCGGGATTTTTCGTTTGAATTCTTCCGTAGCTGAAAAGAAAGCTGCATGGGGCCCGCCATAGCCCATGGGAACGCCAAATCGCTGGGCATTGCCCACAGCAGCGTCAGCTCCCATTTCACCCGGCGGTTTTAGTATAGTGAGTGCCAGTAGATCTGTCGCCATGCAAAAATAGGATTTGTTTTCATGTGCCGTATGGCAAAGGGAAGAAAAATCCTGGATTGATCCTTCTGTGTCCGGATACTGGACCAAAATGCCAAAAACAGTATCATCGAAACTGAAAGTATCATGATTCACAATATCTAATTCAATTCCTAAAGGTTCAGACCGTGTTTTTAATATGTCAATGGTTTGTGGATGGCAGGTCCTTGAGACCAGGAACCTGGTCCTGTTTTGATCCCGGGTTGCATTGAAAAACATGACCATAGCTTCAGCCGCTGCTGTGCCTTCATCCAGCAAGGATGCGTTGGCTAATGGCAGCCCAGTAAGGTCAGACACCATGGTTTGAAAATTCAAGAGCGCTTCCAAACGCCCCTGGCTGATTTCTGACTGGTAGGGTGTGTATTGCGTATACCATCCGGGGTTTTCTAAAATATTGCGTTTGATGACGCTTGGTACCACTGTGTTATAATATCCCAACCCAATATAAGAGTTAAAAATATCATTTTTATCGGCAAAACTCTTTAACCTGTTCAATACCTCGGTTTCATTTTCTGCGTCAGCGATTTTCAGAGGGTTTTTCAGTTTGATCTTATCCGGAACGATAGCATCGGAAAATTCATCCAGAGATTGGAAACCCAGTTTGGACAGCATGAATTCTAATTCATCGCTGCTAGGCCCGATGTGGCGGTCCTTGAATGATGAATATTGATTTATCATAATAATTGAAAAAGAGAAAATGTTATGAACTGCAAGACCCAAGATTAATAAAATTCATTGATTCAAGGTATGGGGATTTTCATTCGAATTGCAGAATTATTTTGGTAAACTACTTGGCTGGAAATGGATAGATTAAAGCTAATTCATTCAAAAAAGGGTAATCCCCTGGGAAAAATTAAATTGTCCAGGCTTGACAGCCATGTCTGGACATGAATAGAAATATAAGAGTGCACCCTTGCGGTGCATTTTTTTTACGATGAGGAAATGACTTTGATTCATAAACTGGTTGAATTACAAACAATTGATACAAAACTTAAGGATATAAATGACCTGCTGGGAGATCTGCCTTCAAGAGTGAAAGAATTGGATCAGCAGGAAGATACAATTAAAGCCAATCTAGAAAAGGACCAGACCCGCTTAAAGGAATTGGAAGTAAAATTGCATAGAGCTGAGGTGCGCATTGCTGAAATCAATGATAAGATCAACAAGTATAAAGACCAGCTTTTTCTTGTGACGAACAATAAACAATACGATGCATTAATGCATGAAATTGATCATTTGAAAGAAGAACGTGTATCCAACGAATCAGAATCCTTATCATTCATGGAAGAAAAAGAAACATTGATTAATTCCATAAATGAAATGGCGGCAGAGTTGGAAATATTGACTCAAGATCTTTCGTCGAGGAGAGAAAAACTTGAGTCAGCGATTTCAGAATCTGCAGATGAGAAATCAAACTTAGAGCAAAACCGTGCTGAGAAAGTCAATCAAATAGATGCAAAGTTTATTTCTGAATATGACAGAGTACTTGCAGCTCGTGACGGCTTGGCCGTAGTGAACCTTTCAGGCGGTGCCTGTGGCGGCTGCGGCGCTTATATTCCAGCCCAGATTGTCACAGAAATCCGGGGAAATATCGTCATGCATCGCTGTGATGTCTGCGGTCGATTTCTTTATAGTGAAAATAATTCTGTAAATTAGATTACTATTTAAATAATTGAGTCGGTCGGATGGTTACTCTCGGACCGCATCAGCAGCCCGAGAGAGGAAAGTCCGGGCACCGCAGAAAAGGATGCCCCATAGCGTGGGGAGTTCCGCCTGAGCGGAATATGGAAAGTGCAGCAGAAAATAAACCGCCGCAAAATTATTTCGCGGTAAGGGTGAAAGGGTGGTGTAAGAGACCACCAGTCCCCGATGAGAACCGGGAAGCTTGTAAACCCCATCCGGTGCAAGACCGAATAGGCTTCGAGACGTGTTTCGCGTCAACTAAGGAGCGGGTAGGTTGCTTGACCCAGGCGGAAACGTTTGGGCTAGATAAATGACCATCCTTTTGGTGTTGAAATATCAAGCCAAAGGACAGAACTCGGCTTATAGACCGACTCAATAATTTTCCTTTTATTATGCGCTGGATATTCCCAAGCCCCGACCCTGAAATAATGATTGAACTCATGGAAAAATACCAGATTCCTGAAGTCATTGCACAACTCATGACTGCTCGCGGCCTGTATGAAACCAACAAGGTAAAAACATTCTTTTCGCCGGATATTTCTCAATTACACGATCCATTTTTAATGAAACATTTAGGCAGAGCAACTGACAGGGTTATAAAAAACATAAAATCCAAATCCCCAATCTTCGTTTTTGGCGATTATGATGTAGATGGCACCACTGGAGCCTCACTACTATATGCGGGCCTCTCCACATTGGGTGCCAATGTAAGAACTTACATCCCGAATCGAGAAAAAGAAGGCTACGGTTTATCTGAATTGGGGATTGATAAAGCGTGGAAATTGGGCGCTGATCTTTTTATAACCTGCGATTGTGGGATCAATGCAATAAATCGTGTTAATTATGCAAATGAAAAAAGTATGGATGTCATCATTACCGACCATCACATTCCAGGCGATATTCTCCCGGATGCTTTTGCGATTCTCAATCCCAAACAGAATGATTGCAGGTATCCGTTCAAAGAATTATGCGGTGCCGGCGTTGCCTTAAAGCTTCTTTCAGGAATTGTTGAAAAATTGGGGTTATCATTTGATCTCATTACCGATTTCATGGACTTGGCCGCTTTGGGGACTTCTGCCGATCTCGTATCCATGACAGATGAGAACAGAGTGATCGTTCACTACGGATTACAGACATTGCGGTCTACCCGCAGACCGGGGCTACGTGAATTGTTAAAGATTGCAAACCTGGACCTGGATAGAGATTTAAGTGTCACCCAGATGGTGTTTCACATTGCGCCAAGAATTAATGCTGCCGGAAGATTGGGTGATGCCAACAGAGTGGTAGAACTTTTTACCACTCTGGATAAAATAAGAGCAAAGACACTTGCTAAAGAATTGGATCAGGAGAATAAAATGAGGCAAACCATTCAACAGTCTGTGGTGGATGAGGCCCTTTTTATGGTGAATGCGGAAGTTGATCTAAACCGGGACAAAGCGATCGTTTTAGGGTCACAAGGGTGGCATCAAGGTGTGGTGGGTATCGTAGCATCAAAAATCAAAGAGGAATTCAATCGGCCTGCCATTATTATTTCATTTGATGAAGAAGGCCATGGGAAAGGATCGGCACGAAGTGTGAAAGGCCTGGATTTATATAAAGCCCTGAATGCCACTGCAAAATATTTAGATAATTACGGAGGGCATGCTATGGCAGCGGGACTCACAATACAGGAGTCCCAGCTGGCTGAATTTCGAGAATCATTTTTGGCTTATGCCAATATAATATTTCAGGAAAATAATTTGGAACCTACCCTTTACCTTGATGGAGTGATCAAACTGTCGGATATCAACAAGAAATTCATGGATTTCTTAAAAAAAATGGGTCCCTATGGTCCCGGAAATATGAGACCCAAATTTGCTGTCAGAAATGTACAGATATCGGGGAATCCGCGGATCATTGGCAACGGAAACCATCTGCGGTTTCAGGTAAAACAAAACCAGATTGCCATTCAGGTAATTGGATTTAATATGGCTCATCATTACCAGGATTTGATCAAGGATAAACCCATTGATCTTGCCTGTGTTTTAGAAATCAATCGCTGGAAAGGACAGGAGACCATGCAGCTGAACGCCAGGGACATTCGGCTCTCACATTCTGAATCCGATCAATTGTAAATTCAATATCAATTGCGACCTAAAAGGGCAGTAGAATAAATGGACGATCTGTTTTTTAATCAAGACCATATAATGATTCAAGATATGGTGCGTGAGTTTGCGGAGTCAGAAATCATGCCCATAGCCAGGGAACTGGATGAAGAAGAAAAATTCCCCACTGAATTGGTTAAACAAATGGGTGAACTGGGTCTCATGGGCATCAATGTTCCGGAAAAATACGGCGGATCCGGCTTGGATATGGTTGCCTATGCGACAGCGGTAATGGGGCTCGCCCGTGCCGACGCTTCAGTTGCCATCACCATGGCGGCCCACACGTCACTGGGAACACTGCCCATTTTGCTCCATGGTTCTGATGAACAGAAAAAAACCTATTTGCCAAAACTGGCCAGCGGCGAGGTCATTGGTGCTTTTGGACTTACAGAACCAGAAGCTGGCAGTGATGCCGGCTCGACCAAAACAATGGCAGTGAAAAAAGGCGATGACTATATTGTTAATGGTGGGAAAATATTTATTACCAATGCAGGTAAGGCCGGTTTACTCTCCTTCACATCTCAGATTAAGCATGAGGACAAATTACTGGGTATTGGCGCCTTTGTAATTCCTACGGCCACGGCAGGCCTGGAAATTGGACCGAAGGAAAAGAAAATGGGCTGGCGGGCGAGCGATACTCGACAGCTGTTTTTTCATAATATGAAAATACCATCCTCGGCCATGCTGGGTGACCCAACCGATGGTTTTCGTACGTTTTTAAAAACGCTGACATCCGGCAGGATTTCCGTTGGGGCACTAGCTGTAGGCACAGCCCAGGGTGCCTATGAACGGGCCCTGCAGTATTCAACCGAACGTGAAGCATTTGGTAGACCGATCAATAATTTCCAATCCGTAAGTTTCAAATTAGCAGATATGGCAACAGATATTGAAGCCTCAAAATTACTGATCTATCATGCAGCATGGATGAAAGACCAGAATAAAGACATTGTGAAAGAAGCTGCCATGGCCAAATTGTTTGCCAGTGAAACAGCCATGCGGGTAGCTACGGATGCAATCCAGATACACGGCGGTTATGGTTATGTAAAAGAATATGATGTTGAACGTTACTTCCGGGATGCCAAAATACTGGAAATTGGGGAAGGGACAAGTGAAATCCAGAGATTGATCATTTCTCGCGAAATACTTAAAGAATTACAGCATAATGCCCTCTGAAAATAGAGAAACCACATCTCTTAATCGATTTCTCCAGTTTTATATCTACTGGCCTCAATATGTTATAATCCTAAGTCTTATTTTAATTATTGCTTTTCTTTTTCCACGGGGGAAAACGCTTAGGTATTCCTTCCAGTTAAATGATATTGCCCGGGAACCTATTATTGCACCTTTTACATTCTCAATACTGAAAACGCAGGACCAGTTAAATTCTGATTTAGATGAGCAGTTGAAATCCGTGCCTTTTGTTTTTAACCGCCAAGATAAAATTGTTACGGACCAGTCCCAAAAAATATCTGAATTTTTTTCCATGGTAAATGAAATCCGCTTTGCTAACTGGAGATTCAATGAATCTAAACGTCTTGTTTACGAACGCCGGTATCATAAACAATATGAAAAAGCCAGGTCGGAGTTTATTTCAGACAGTGCGAACCTAACCATTCTGACCAGTGAGTTTCACAAATTATATTCTTTTGCAGAGACCAAAGAAAATTGGCGAACCTATTCCACTCCTGATCAAGACCCTCGAAATATGAAAGACCTGAGAGTAGACCAGGATAAAATCATTCGTATTTGCCGCAACAGATGGTCAGAGGGGATTTATGATATCACCTACGAAGATATATTAAGCAATGAGGTAACAATTAATCAGGGTGAAGTCCCTGAGATGGCCTCACCAAAGGATTTTAACAATTTAGAAACAGCCTGGACATCCGCAAGGAAAGAACTGCTGGGGCTGTATACAGAACAGGATATTTTCAAAGACCTGGGTTATGATCTTATTGTCAGGTTTATGAAACCCAATTTGATATACGACCGTGAATTAACGGAAAAACGCCAGCAGGAAAGTTTAAACAATGTGCCCAGAAGTCAGGGCGTTATCTTGCAGAATGAAATGATTGTTGATGCCAATACGAGAATTACCGAAGATATTTTGCAAAAATTAAATTCTCTTTCAACCGCAGTTGTCAAACAGGGACCTGAGTCAGGATGGCGCAAGACATTTTTCACTTTTACCGGGAAATTCATCCTGCTGTCCATAATTGTATCTATGTTTTTCGCCTATTTGATTGTTTATCGTATTCAAACATTCAAGGATTGGAAAATGGTGCTGCTCATTACTATTGTATTTTTACTGCAAATAGGCCTTGCCTACATTTTTGTTATTCGCTTTGAATGGTCTGAATATTTGGTCCCGGTCACTGTAGGCGCCATGACACTGACCATTTTATTTGATGCCAGAATTGGATTTATGGCTACCATATCTGTGGTCATTGCCATGGGGTTAATGATGGGTCAGAATATAGACTTTGTAATTGTATCATTGTTCACTGCTACAATTGCGGTCTATAATATTCGTGAACTTCGTAATCGCAGTCAGCTCTTTATTACCATGTTTGCCCTCATGGGCGCAAGCATTTTAGTGGTTGCTGGAATAGGATTGTTCAAAGAGCATGGCTGGGCGTCCATGGTAGTGGATATCCAATCGTTAATGATAAACAGTTTGCTGGCTCCAATTGTGACCTATGGGTTAATTGGTTTGTTTGAAATTGGATTCGAAGTGACCACAGACCTGACATTAATGGAATTACTGGATTATGACCATCCTTTGTTAAAAAAGGCACAGCAGGAGACCAATGGTACTTTTAACCACAGTATTGTTGTCGGCAATCTGGCGGAATCATGTGCTGGTGCCATTGGTGCCCATTCTTTGTTGTGCCGAGTGGGTGCCTATTACCACGACATTGGAAAAATGGTAAAACCGGAGTATTTTATTGAAAATCAGTATACGGGAAAAAATCAGCACGATAACCTGACACCCACCATGAGCGCCAGAATCATCCGCAATCATGTAAAAGAGGGGTTAGCCTTGGCTGATGAATATAGCCTGCCCAAAATCGTTTCAGATTTTATTCCCATGCACCATGGTACAACCCGTGTGGAATATTTTTATAGAATGGCTATGAGAAAAGCAGAGCAGGATGGCAGCAAGGTGGATGAAACTCAATTCCAATATCCGGGTCCTAAACCCAACACCAGGGAAACAGGAATCCTGATGATCTGCGAAGCCGTGGAAGCAGCAGTCCGGTCTATCAAAAATCCGGATATTATAAAAATAGAATCTATGATAAATAAAATTGTTAAAAACCGGATTGAAGATGGTCAGCTGGACGACTGTCCCCTGACATTGGATGAATTGGATAAAATAGTCGGCACTGTTGACGGCAATACAGGGATGCTTCCTGTTCTGCGAGGAATTTATCATATTCGCATCGAATATCCTGATGATCCAAAGAATCCTGCCCCGGTATGATCCAATGTAAACAGAATTGTGATCCTCAGTTAGCATCGCCTGAAAAACATCTGGTAAAAAAAATATCAGAAACTGTATTGACCGATCATAAAGTGCAGGACGGCGATGTATCATTTATTTTCGGGTCGGATGAATTGCTGGCATCACTGAAAAAAGAATTTTTTCAACAGGATCATTGGACCGATGTTATCGCATTCCGCCTGAATGACTATAAAGAAACCCATGTGGAGGGAGAAATCTATATCAGTCTTCCCCGAGCGAAAGAAAACGCAGAAGAATTCGGCGAATCTTTTGAAAAAGAAGTTGCCCGGCTCATCGTGCATGGTACCCTGCATTTGCTGGGGTTTGAGGATAAAACAGAAAAGCAAAAAGATACCATGCGCAAGACAGAGGAGAAGTATTTGAACCTGGTAGATTGGGAATTATTATTTGGAGAATGAATGGATAAACAACTAGCGGCTGAAAAATTTATTAAACTCTTAGAAATCGTGGAAACATTGCGAGGTCCTGATGGCTGTCCCTGGGATAAAGAACAAACCCACGAATCACTCCTGCCTTATTTTTTAGAGGAGGCCTATGAATTGATGGAAAGTGTTGATCGCAAGGACAAGGATACATTTAAGGAAGAATTGGGCGATATTATGCTTCATGTTGTACTGCAGGCCCAGATTTCCAGGGAAAATTCCGGTTTCAATATTTCTGATTCTCTTGATACGGTAAATGAGAAACTTGTCCATCGTCACCCGCATGTTTTTGGTGAAAAAAAGGCTGATGCCGCTTTTCACGCAAAACAGAACTGGGAAGCAGCCAAACATGAAGAAAAGAAACGTGAGTCTCGACTGGATGGTGTACCGGCGGCACTCCCAGCTCTGGTTCGGGCGCAGCGACTTCAGGAAAAAGCCGCTTATGCCGGTTTTGACTGGGAGAAAGTGGAAGAAGTTTGGGACAAGGTCCACGAGGAGATCCAGGAACTGAAAGAAGCCCAAACCAAAAACACCAGGGAATATATTGAAGAGGAAATAGGCGATGTACTTTTTGCGATTGTAAACCTGGCGCGGTTTTTGAAACTTCCTGCTGAAGATGCCCTGCGCAAGTCCAATCAGAAATTTACCGACCGTTTTGCCCAGGTGGAAAAAGAATTAAAAAAACGGGGAAAAACCGTAGATAAATCAACACTGGAGGAAATGGATGAGATCTGGAATGCGGTGAAAAACACGAAAGTTGATAAAATAAAAAAATTACAACTGGGTTCATAGTCCGTTAAGTAATATTTTGCCCCGTCATGATTTTACCACCGCAATGTAAAAAAACGGAGAAAACAATATGAACAAATATAGAAACCTAAAAAATGGTGAAAAGGCAAAAGAATTGAATTCCCCAATGAATTTAATTATAAAAACTAAATGTCCAACTAAATGGATAATCGAAGATTTAGAAACTGGGCAGAGATATAGAGCTAACGGTAATACTGAAGTTGGTAAAATGTTTGATATAATATATAATAAAAAATAATTTACCCTTTTCGCATCATCAATCCCCAAACTCGTGGGGTTTTTTATTTGTGGAATAAATCAACGCCTATTTGTCTTTCAGCTAATTTAAAATAGGAGAAGATGCGTGAGGTTCATAACCCGGTGTATAATTTTTAACCTTTTTATAATTCATATGTCTTATACAATAATAAAAATAATTAATTACTTTATTCGAATTCAAGATAGGTTATGAAATGAAAAAAATATGTGTATTATTGATTATAACGACAATCAATACAATTTATGGTCAATGTGAAGAAGAATATTCAACTGTTGGTATCTTAACTGATTTAAGTGAAGAAACTTATAATGATGATGAATCGGTTAATGCCTATAGTATTTTTTCTTGGACATCAGATGATGAAAATCGAATACTATCTGGAAATGGCATCCCAAATCATGAAGTAGGTACATTTCCTAATCCAAACTGTCCGAATACCATTAGTGAACAAAATGTAAATCAAACATTTACTCTTTGTCCATTATTAGTTTCTGAGGAGGGAGATTATGGAGTTGGTGGTCCTTTAGGGGCATCAGCTTATGCTATAAATAGTGTGAAATTTGATCCAGCTACAGCAGGGAGATGTGATGATGATGGAGTATGTAGTCTTGCCCAAGGACAAGGCCAATGGAATATAGAAGCCCTTGGACATGAAACATTTGATTTTGGAGATGATATGAACCATGCTCATGTACAGCCCACAGGTGTATATCATTACCACGGCATGCCAGAACTACTTTTAGACCTTTTAGGAGATGACCAAAGTATGACTCTTGTTGGATGGGCTTCAGATGGTTTTCCTGTATATGCAAGATATGGTTATGCGGATGTAAATGACTCTAGCAGTGAACTTATTTCTCTTCAGCCAAGTTGGAGGTTGAAAACCGATCCAGATGAAGGGCGTCCAGATACCTTAACTGCCTTAGAAGGTGGCCCAGGGCAAGGTACAACTTATCCCAATATTCCTATTCCAATGGGGGCCTTTACTCAAGATTTTGAATATGAAGAAGGTTATGGTGATTTAGATGAATGTAATGGAAGAATAGGAGTGACTCCTGAATTTCCTGAAGGCATTTATTATTATGTGGTCACTGATGATTTTCCATACTTCTCAAGATGCCTAAAAGGTGACTTTGACGGTGGCGGCGAAGGCGTTCCTGACTGTGAGGACGTGCCTCCTGGTAATCCATGCTGTGGGGATGGTGTTTGTGGTGGTCCTGAGACTGAAGATAATTGTCCGGTAGATTGTGCTTCAGGAAATACTGGTCCTTCACTGATCAATTTTTTTATCTATGCAGACACGGTTAATACAAGTCAAGAGTCTGTTAACGTTGGTTATGTAATAGAAGCTGAAGATAGCGATAATTATTTATCTAATTATATCCTTCGGTTGATAATCAATGGTGGCCCTATTAATGGAGGAGAAATGTTGGAAAGTTCTGATAGCTTTTATGCAGGTTTAATGTCTTCTTCTATTACGGGTGTTATAGAAATACCTATGGGTTCAACTGAAGGTCAATGGAATATTAGAATTATTTTAAGGGATGATCTTGATGCTGTTACAAACATTGGGCCAAATGATTTAGAAAACCAAAATTTTCAAAATTATATCTACGTTAATAACGCTGTACTTGGACAAATAGTAAATAACGTACCTATGAAATATTCTTTAAACCAAAATTATCCTAATCCATTCAATCCTGTTACCACAATTGACTATATACTACCAGAAAATGGATTAGTGAATATCACAATATTTGATATGATGGGGAGGGAGATAAATACACTATTGAATAGTTCACAAACTGCTGGATATAAATCTATTCAATGGAATGCTACGAACAATCAAAGTGACGCAGTTTCAGCCGGTATTTATCTATATAGAATAAAAGTGGAAGATTTCATCCAAACAAAGAAGATGGTATTGCTAAAATAGATCTACCCTTTTCACAACATAAAGCCCCACATCCGTGGGGTTTTATGTTTGTGGGAATTAGTCGCCGTTTACTGTAAGTACAATTCTGCGGCTTCCGCCATGGTCTCGGTGCTCACAGAGATAAATCCCCTGCCAGATACCAAGGATAAGCTTTCCACCACCGATGGGGATACTCACTGAAGACCCCAGGATAGCTGATTTCAAATGAGCCGGCATGTCATCGGGGCCTTCCAGTGTATGTCTGTAATAAGGGGCATTTTCAGGCACAGTTTCATTAAAATGGGATTCAAAGTCTATTCGCACAGTGGGATCCGCGTCTTCATTGATGGTCAATGATGCAGATGTATGCTTGATAAAGATATGGAGCAATCCAGCGGAAATATCTTTGATCTGCGGCAGCTCCCTTATAATATGATCTGTGATGATATGAAATCCCCGCGGATGCCTGGAGAGTGTAATCTCTTTTTGTACCCACATATTCTATAACTGTTTTTCCAACCAGATGCTGGATTCTGGTTCAGGGATTATTGGTCTTTCTTCTATGATTTCGAATCCTCTTTGGATGCAGAATTCTAACATGGCTTGATGCTTTTTCCATGTTTTTAATCGTATGACAGTGTAACCTCTTTCTCTGGCCCAGCCTTCCTGTTCATCAGCCAGCGTGTATGCTACTCTCTGTCTTCTGAATTGAGGATGTACACCGCCCATCCAGCTGTAAAAACTGCCATCCTTGAAGCGGTCATATCCAACCTTAAACCCCGCAGGTTTTTTATCCAAAAAAGCAATCAACGATAGATGATCTCCCGCACAGCGCTGCTCATATTCAGTCAGTTCATAAGGAAAATCGAATTCAGGAATCTGGTTGGATAGATCAATGCATTCCTGAAAATTGCCTGACCGAATCTGAATCACGTTTTCCGTTCTTTTTTTCGTGCCGCCGGGAAGAGGATATTATTCAAAATAAGACGGTATCCAGGGGAATTGCGGTGGAGTTTGAGATCTGTTGGCGGGTCACCCACAAAATGCTGGTAGTCTTCCGGATCATGTCCGCCGTAAAAAGTAAAGGTCCCTCTGCCAAAATTGCCATGTAGGTATTTTACTTGGTCCGAAGCAGGGTCCTCGCCCATGATAACAATGTGGGATTTGATCCTTTTCTTATGAAATCCAGTGGATTGTCCCATAAAACCCTTGATGACGGAAACATGATTCTGGGTCAGCATGGTGGGTACGGGGTCATATTTAGCCGAGAACTCGAACAGCGAAAAATAGTCTGCCTCGGCACCCCGGGTGACGGGATTATGACTGGGCGGATAATCAATATCAGAGAATTCATAGACCATGGGATCACTGATCAGCTTGAATTCTGTAAAGGCGAATGTTTTGCTGAAATCCAATTTCGACTGTATTTTGGGATCAATAGGCGTACCATCGAAAACTGCGTGGGCCCCATCTTTATTTTCCATGGCCAGGGCAATATCATATGAATCTGAAGCGGAGCACATAGCAAAAAGGAAACCGCCCTCGCCCACATAGGCTTTGATGGTTCGGGCAATAGATTTTTTTTCTTCGTGTACACTGGAGAATCCCAAGCGCTGCGCCATTCCTTCATATTGACGCTGCTGGTCGCGATACCATTGTGAATTATGGTAACTGCGGTAAAATTTCCCGTATTGCCCGGTAAAATCTTCGTGGTGCAGATGTAGCCAGTCGTATTCAGACAGTTTCCCCTGTAAAACATCCTCATCCCAGAGTGTTTCATAATTCACTTCTGCGTAAGTAAGTGCCAGGGTTACGGCATCATCCCAGGGCTGTTTGTTGGGGGGCGTGTAAATGGCAATTTTCGGAGATTTCTCAAGGAGAACAATATCCATATTGCCCTGTTCAATTTCTGTATAGATGGCTAGCATTTTATCTGGTGAAATCAATTCAAAACCCACTCCGCGCAATCGACATTCTGTATGGATGAACTCATGGGCATCCATGAGGAAAGATCCGCCGCGATAATTTAAAAGCCATTCTATGTTTATATTTTTTGTGAGCGTATGATAGGCAACTCCATAGGCTTTCAGGTGGTCATTCTGCGTCTGATCCATGGGGATCAATATTTTTTGCCCATAGATCAGGGATGCCAGGAAAAGAATATAGATTATTTTCATCAGCTTTTCGTCTGCTGGATTTTTCTAATATGATATCGAACAGGTTCTGCAAATATGGATAATGGATATTCATTCAGGATTTTCATATATGCTGCCAGTGCTTTTTCAGTCTCGCCCAGATGCAGTTCATAGATCTGTCCGCTCAGTATAAT
>DKQR01000217.1:13992-37559 GCA_002471805.1 Fidelibacterota bacterium UBA7303
TCGTCATATCTTTGGATCCGCTGAAATAATAATGCCTGACGCAAAATGGCCAGGGGCGAGATTGCTGCATCCGGATTTTGTTCAACGAGGAATTTCAGCTCTTCAATGGCTTCACTGGTTTTTCTCTGCCTTATCAACAGTTCCGCGTTGAGAAAATGTTTAAACAGCTTTTGTTCTTCCAACTGATTCGTGCGGTAGTACTGAGTGAGAATATCCTTTAATTCCATTAGATCATTAAAAGATGGTTCAGCAGGTGGAATGGAACTTAATTCCGCCTCGATCAGGGTCAAGGTGGAATCTGGATCCCCTGTTAAGAAGTGGACAAGGATCCGTTTTTGGCGCAGGGCCCTTTGATCCTGCTTCAATAAAACTTTATTGAGAAGCTCAAGCGCATTCTCAGATTTTCCCTGGGCGATCAAAACATCTGTAATCCGGATAATTATTTTCTGATTCAATAGATTGTCTGGATTTTTCCCCTGGGCGGATTGAAATAATCCCAGTGCCCGGTCGAAATCCTGCAATATCCTGTATTGTATTTCCCCAAGACGAAAGTAAGCCTCAGCCAGGAGATGAGATCCGGGTAAGGAGTATAACAGAGAATCATATATTTCCAGGCTGGCTTCCAGGTGGACAGGAGATACAGCGGTATTTACCTGAAATGGATCTTCAAAGAAAAGATTTTGATCAAAAAAGTAAGGTATCAGATTGGATTTGTGTATGGGAATAACCTGATCCTCAAATGTCTTGGCCAGCCCAAGTAGCGCTTTCCCGGCTGTTTCTGAGATGGCCGTCTGTTTTAGAATAAAATTATAGGCATCGATAGCAACAATATATTCTCTTTCTTTTCTGAGATCGTTGGCAAACGTCAACCATTTTTTTTCGTTCCATTGCCCCGTTGCAGTCCAGGTTTTATAAGCATTAAATGCATCAATGTAATTCTGCTGTTTGAAATGGAGATCTGCCAATATTGGAAGAACAACCTTGGGTTTTTCCGCAGCAGCTTTTTCCAGTTTATTCAGGATAATTTCTACTGCATCCTTATCATCGCTCATGTTTAATATACTTCTCTGGATCATCCCAATCCGTCGGGAGTCCATTTTCATATTCAGCAGATACTCGTCCATTGCTTTATCATACACCTGCCTCGATTGGTAAAATGTACCGGCCTCGTAAGTTAGAAATGTGGGACCAAATTTCCCCCGGCCAATTGTCAGCAGGCGGCCTAATTCCTTATCGAGATTGTATCTGCCGTAAATGGATACCATCATGCGGTAATAGGAGCGATTATCCTTGAATTGATTTATACCAGCGGTCCAGACAGATTTGGCCTGCTTTATTTCATCATTTAAAAAATGAAATTCCCCCAGCTCAATATAGGTTTGAATGTCATTGGGCTGGTTTTTCAGCTGAGTTCTTAAAAAAACAATTCCCTCTTCATATTTTCTATGTTTCCGATAGAGAGTTCGCAGTTGGCGGATGACGGTATGATTCCTTGGGTTTTTAATATAAAGATCAGAATAGATGGCAAGGGCTCCATCCGCGTCACCCCTCCGTTCCAGCATTTGGGCTGTTTTTAAAGCAGCATTGATATTCTGCTTTTGTTGAGCCGGGAGCAGGGAGTAACCGGTAAAAATAATTACAAATATATATAAATATGTATTATTCAACGATATCAGCCTCTGTTGGTCTTATCTCGACTTGTATTTGGCTTAATGAGTTAAAATAACGCTTAATCATATTCTGATGCTCCCGGGAATAACCGGCATTGATCGCTTTATTTAATGCCTGTAGCGCGAGGTTTTGTCTCTGTCCCATATCTGCAGGCAGTCCGCCCGGTCCCTCAAATACAATTGCCGGATCTGGAGTAGTTGATTTTCTTTGTTCTTTAAAACCCCGCTGGGTCATAGAGGTTTGACTATCCAGCATTCGAGACAGGATTCGCTGCTGCCGCTGATGTGTTTTGGGGGTAAATCTATTTTTTTGTAGATCTTTAATCACTTTGTCCATATCCGCTCTCATTCCGGAAAAATCACCCTGGCCATGGGTTCCAGATTGCTTCATTTCCTTCATGAGCTGATCCAGGGATTTTCTTATCCCTTGCTGTTTTTGAAGCATTTGCTGCATCATCTGCTGCTGTGCTGTAGCTGCCATCTGACCCAGAGCAAGCTGCATTCCCTGCTGGTTAAGGCCTTGCTGCTGACCGGCCATCTGCTGCATCATCTGCAAAAATTGTTCATAGCCGCTGGATGATCCTGAACTTTCCATTTGCTGGATGCTGTTAAACATTCCCATTGCGGCTTCGTTCAGACCCTCCATAGCCCGGTCTTGTTTTTTCCCTGCCTGGGAAACCTGGCGCTCTGTCAGATTTCTTTTTGCCTCTTCCATCCCGGCATTGGCCTTGCCCATGGCCTGACCAATATCCGGTGTTATAGCAAATGTCTGTTTAGACAGATCCATCATCTGGCTCATGATCGATTTCAGCTGGTCCTGCAGTACCTGCTGCTGAACAGCAAAATCGCGTAGCCGGGGAGAATTTCTGGATGTTGTTTTCACATTCGTCTTCAACTGTTCTTCCTGACTGGAAAGATAGAGGAGGTCTCTAATGGTCTCTTGGAATTTTTCCACCATTTCTGATACTGTTTCCTGCTGGAATTGTTGCTTGAGGTCGGTTATTTCCTGCATGATTGTTTGCATGTTATTCAAGGACTGTTCACTGGTTTTCTGGGCCTGGGCTCTGTTTTGCTTGGCCAGGTTTTTCATTGTTTTCCCCAGAAGTTCTTCCGTGGTTTCCAAAATAGGATCCTGGGAAAACTCCGTTAAATCCTCAGCTGTTTTTTCACTAAAAGGTTTTATCATTTCAGCTGCTTCCTCAATGAGATCCTCAACAGCATTTAATTCTTCCATATTCCTTTTTTCTTCCTGAGCCAGTCGGGCGAGAGTAGATGCATCTTCATTTTGCAGTCGGTTCATTTCCTGATCAAGGGCGTTCTGCTGCTCCATTAACTGCTGCATACGGGTTTCAAGTTCATCCATCTTTTGTTCAGCTTGCAATCTACGGAATATTTCCAGGTAACGGTCTAAATCCTGTTCTATCTGTTCCATGTTGTCCGCCAGATCACTCAGGGATTGCTGGATTGATTTCATATCCATTTCATTGAGGGCTTTTTGGAGCTCATCCATGGAATTCATCATTTCTTCGGGCAGGATATTCTGGATCAATTCCGAAAGTTCTTTGAATTTATCCATCAGGGCTGGAGAAAAAAGATCATGCTTTTCACCCTCCTGCACGATCGAGTTAAGCGCCTCCGCCATTTTTTCCAGGTTTTGCAGTTCTTCAGCGGCTTTTTCAAGCACATCTTTCATTTCCTGCTGCTGCTCCCACTTGAGGTCTGTTGCCTTGAGTGCTTCCAGATTCAGTGCTTCAAGATGGTCCCGGAGTTCCTGGAATTCATCCATGTTATCTGTCAGATCTTCTACAAATTGGGACTCATTTTCCTCGGAAGATTCGTAAAGGTCAGCCAAAGAGGGAACCCGGGCTACGAATGTGGAGGAGATTGTTTTATTGGGTCCGGAAATGACATCGTTATCAGATAATTCAAAATGGAAATGGACCTCATCTTCCGGCATCAGCATCATATCCAATAGATCCCAATTCGTTTTAATTGATTGAATAATGGTATCTGCGTTCAGCTCTGTGATCGTAAACATGGCAACGTAGGGATCTGCTTCCAGGAAAGCAGGCCGTCGAACCTCATAGGCAACCTGTAAATCTGAAAATCCATAATCGTCTTCAATCTCCAGATGAAAAGGGACGGACATATTGCTGCCCAATTCAGTTATGGGAGCGGGTTTTACGATCATCATAGAGGGCTTATGGTCAGGAATAATTTCCAGGGCATAAGGTACAGGATCCCGGTTGGTTATGCCCCGGGTGTCTACGAGATTTATGGTGAATTCCCCTTCTTCCATGAATTTGAAGTTTCCCGTTGCTTTTTTGTTCATTGTCAACAAGGGTCTCTGTTGATTGTTTATATGGAAATAGGCGGATTTAAGTGTGCGGTTGGATGAAAGATTTACCTGTATGTCAGAACCTTTTAAACCTTGCACCACAGCAATATTACCCTCCTGCGTTTCTGCGGGAAGTTTGCTGTAATCCGGCGGTACAACTGTGATCTGGAAAGACTCAAATACAGGTCGGTCTGTTACGAAAATTGTGTCCGGATTTGAAGCCACTTCCATCCAAGCTTCCCAAAAATGCGTGGCTGGTACGTATGCTTCATATACATAGTCCTGGAATAGTTCCGGCAGGTTAAACAGGTAAAAGCCGGAAGTGCTGCGGCTTGAAGAAAATTGCAATGATAATGAATCCCGTTCCTGGGTCGCTGCTTGGGAGGGAACCAGGCGCAGGTGAACAGAGTCAGGCTTTGCGCCGGAAGAATGAATTTTTACATTGGCTGGCTCTCCCCCTAGAATATGGATATCTCTGCTGAGACTGATTAGGGAGAAAGGCTTGGGTGCAGGGAACTCCAAATTTGGATGCCCCCAGCGGTAGAATGCATCTGCGGTCTTTTGGTATCGAAACGAAAAAAGCAAAATAATGATGATCCACACAGACAGGACACCCATTTTCAGCATAATGATCTTTGGATCAAAAATGAGTTTTTTAAAATCAAGCACTTTTAATTTTGCCTTGATGGATGAAATATAAGATTCTGCTAATTCCTGAGACTGATTATCATACCTGCCCTCATCCAACTGATTTGCATTTAAAATTGTATCCGGTTTTTCCGGGAAGACAGCATCCCCTATCCTATCGGCAAGTTCTTTGATTTGATATCTTTTTACCCTATCTATCCGAGCGCTCAACCAGGTAACCGTGGTAAAAAATAATATAAAGCCTGTGACACCAAGTATAGTATAAATCATAGCCAGTTTACTGCTTGGTGAAAAATAAAAAACTGTTTCCAGCTGCAGTGCAATCAGAAATAAAATAGAGAAAACGATTGTAACCGTCATTCCGCCTATTAGAACATCCTGGATGAACTTGATTTTGCGGATTTTGAGAAGATAGCTGCGTATTTTCATCTACTGGGTCAGGGCAAAATAAATGATATTGGTACCCATTTTTAGCGCTGCTTCACGAATGGTCCAAGAATCCTTGTGTACACTTGCATCTTCCCAGCCGTCCCCCAGATCAGATTCAAATGTATAAAGCACGATCAATTTTTCATTATCAAACAAGCCCAGGGCTTGAGGAGGATTGTTGTCATGTTCATGCACTTTTGGCAATCCTGATTTCATGATAAAATAGGATGAAAAAATAGAATGAGTGTGGGGAAGGGGAATAAAATCCTTGTTGGGGAATACCCGTTTCATTTCCCTCCTGAATGATTGATCCATGCCGTAATTATCATCAGCGTGGAGAAAAGCACCGTTCATAAGCATGGACCGCAGTGCAATCACCTCGTCATTCGTAAAACGGATGTTGCCATGTCCAGTAAGATAGAGATATGGATAATATCCAGCATCCGCATCCGTTAATTTTAAGCGAACTTCTTGCGGGTTTACAGACATAGGTGTATGAGTTTGTATAAATTCGAGCAGGTTGGGAAGGCTGCTGGGATCACTGTACCAGTCACCACCGCCACTATAATGAATTCTTGCTATGGTAAATTTTTGAGCAGAAAGAATGCTCATGAGGGAAAAAATAAATATTGATTTTTTAACCATAGCCTATGAATGTTTTTACCAGGAGATATGTTCCTTTTTTCAAGGTGCGAAAGTTAACCTGGAATTTATTAGTCTCTTCTTGTAAAAAACCCAGGAATCATGGAATTTTGAAGATACATGTTTGTCCACAAACATAGTCGCTATTTTATATCGGTTATTTTCGCGGGGATACTTTTTGGCCAGGTTCCTGGTGAAAAAGAACCCCGAACATTTCTATTTGGCCTTATCAAGTTTGATAAAGAATCACCTTATGAATCCGGATATTGGTTTGATAAATGGTTTCGATCCCGGGAATTTGCTGCTCCTGTAACCCTTATCCCCATCGAGTTACGATACGGTGTTGGTTTTAATGGCGCTTTTTCCGGAAGCATATCAAATCCTTCCGCAAAAGATGAAAAAGGGAACATTAAGTATGAAGATGATACGATTGAACAACTTGATCAGGGGTTTACAAATATTTGGGGATCAGCAATTGATCTAGATCTTGGGCTGGTGAATTTACCCCATTATATAATTAGAACCAGCTGGATGAATATGATGACAGGACTTAATTACAGAAGAAGCAGTATATTTTCCCCAGCCTTTCTTCCTTATTCAGTCTGGGGCAATACAACACCAAGCTGGGGTGAAAAAAAGAAATTTTCCCCGTTGATAAACGAATTCTTGATAACCAATACTCTGCAATGGCAACCCTTCAACTTCTGGTATTTGAACTTTCGCTATGCCTATGGTTTTGCAACCGCGAAATTTTATACAACCAATAATGAAATATGGGATGAAGCCCCTACAGGCTCAGGAACATCCATGGCCCTGGGCGTGGGAATACGGTTTATCCTGGATCCTGGAAAATCCAATCGATTTACACTTGGACTGGATTTTCGCCATTCGTACACCAAGATCAACACTATCAAGGATCCGGGAGACCTGACCCCGATCCGCGATTTTGATCTTGCAAATTATGGATTATATCTGACCATTTCTGCATTTTACGGCGGGAAGCGAACTATTGGCGATGAAGCGAAAAAATTATACTATCATAGGGATTATATCAGTGCCAGGAATGAATTTAACCGATTTCTGAGAGAGTACCCTTCCCATGCCCATCGCAACCGGGCCCTTGAATACCTGGAGATCTGTGAACGAAAAATTCCATACGTAATCATGGAAGAAGGTATCGTATTGGACGATAAAGGCAAAACGGAGCAGGCCCTGACGAAATATCTGCAAGCCAAATCACTTGTAAAGAACGATACCATTATTATGTTCGCCCTGGATGGCCGTTTGGATCAGATTGCACTAGACTGGATGAATGAAGCAGAAATGCTTTTACCTGCTGAACGTTACGATGAGGCCATGGCCATTGTTCGCCGCGTGGCCAAGTTTTCTGGCCATGGTTCCAAGGCGCTTCGCCGGTTCAAGTCCTATACAATATTAGGGAATGGAAAGGAACTGCAAAAAGCCGGATTCATCGGGAAAGCCATGGGCAAGTATGCTGAAGCATTGAGTATGAATCCTGAACTGCTGTTTATGGTAAAAGCATTGCAGTACAAGGCAGGGATTCAAATGGTAAATCTTGCTGCGGAAGCTGATGAATTTGATGAAATTTACCTGGCCATAGAATCTCTGAAGTATGCCAGGGAACTTTCTGGAGGAATTGGCAATAAAAATGAGAAACTGCTGACGGACCTGCAGAATAAATTAGATGCTTATGATGAATACAAGGCGAATTTACGTATTGAGGAACGAATGAATCTGGCTCGAGAAAAACAAGCCCTGGCCCGCTCTGAACGTCTGGAGCTGGGGATGACCCTGCCCCAGATTCAGGAACTCATGGGTGATCCTCACGAAAAGGTGATTGGAGGTAACGGGGAGGATCCAAATGAACAACTCTGGATCTATTTTGTAGATAAGAAAACACTGCAGCTGTCCTTTCAGGATTATTTGCTTTTCAAGATAGAAGAAATATAGATCCCTAAATCAAATGGGAATTCTGGGAGGCAAAACTGATCTCCTGAATGACAACTTTGATTATTCCAGCAGCCGGCACGGCGAATAACATGCCAAGCGGTCCCATTAAAATTCCACCTATCAATAATGCGATCATAACGATCATGGGATGTAAACCTGTACTCTCGCCCACAACAATGGGTGTCACAAAATTATTATCAATCTGCTGAACAATGATGAACATCAATATAATATCTAAGATGAAAAAAGGGGAGGGAACAGCGCCAAGAAGATAATGTCCCATAGCAGCACTGTTGCCTAGGTTGTTCATAATAGCGATCAAAATGGCAGGAATCATACCAACGAATGGCCCCACCATGGGAATTAAATTCGCAAATCCTGCAATGATACCGATAAATACGATTAAGGTCAGATTCGCCCCGACCTGGTTTAAAATAAATAAGCCGAGAATTGAAAGTAAAGCCACAGTCACTGCGGCGAAAAGCTGGCCCATTAAAAATTTTGATACCTGTTGTTCCACATTGTAGATCAACCGTAATCCTATCTCAAAATATCTGTTTGGTATGAATCTTACCATGGACCTTTTGAAACTGTAATACTCCACTAGTACAATAATGGTAAAGATCAAGGTCATAACTATAATAAAAATAATATTTCCGGTTGTGCTCAGCAGGCCAAGTATATTT
Organism: Fidelibacterota bacterium UBA7303; assembly: GCA_002471805.1. GTDB lineage: Bacteria > Fidelibacterota > Marinisomatia > Marinisomatales > UBA1611 > UBA2134. Next base: position 22,377 of record DKQR01000217.1, read on the forward strand.
TGAAAAACGTTGCTTAGTTTTCCCTGTAACCCGGTAATGATCTCTGAACTTTCCGGGATTAGATTCAGCATGGAATCGGGTATCATGACTTGAATTTTATCCGATAAAGCAATCAAACTGTTTGAAAATTCCTGCTCCTGAAGTTTTGTCGAAAATTCTTTGATCTGCTGACCAAAATTTGACATAAAACTTCCTAAAAACCAGGTGAAAGCCACTATGGCAGATCCTACAATCAGCAACACGCTTAGTCCACGATTATGAATCCTACGTTCCAGGGTATCTACTGCGGGGAGAAATATGGAAGTGAAAATGAATGAAAGAACCAGCATGATCAAAACCAAAGAAATAAAAGGGAATAAAATCCAGATAACTCCCGCCATAACCAGCCCCACCATTAAGCGATATATTTTTAGAGTTGCATCCATTACTGGGGTTTTTCCATTAAAAGTTTATTGGCCTCCCGCAGTCGTTCCGTCAGAACTTGGGAAAGATTCAATAAAATTTTATTGCCCATTTCAGGGAAACGGGAAATAAGGGACATGAGATCTGTTCGAAAAAACCCGATGAGATGAGATGGACTTGTTGCCTCCGCCTGGGCAGAACGGGGTTCTTCATCCAAGAGCGCCATTTCCCCAAAAAAATTATCATTGGTTAATGAGGCGAACACAATTCCTGATTCGGGATCCTTAATAACCACAGAACCAGATAAAATCAAATACATGCCTTCGCCGAGGGATCCTTTCTTAAAAATAATTTCCCCTTTTTTATAATTCCGCTTATGAATCAAGCGCGATATTTCTTTGAATTGTTTAGGAGTCAGTTCGTTGAAAACAGGTACAGACTGTAAAGCGTGTATAACAGGGCTATCTGCATTTTTTTTATTGAAATAATTTTCCCAAAGGGGTTTCATTTAATTTATCTCCTGATAACTGGTGCAGTTTAGACCTGTAAATGCCTTAAATCAAGTTTCAGATTGATAAAGTGAAATCATCATTGGAGGTCGGAGATGATATTAGGTATTTTTGAATCTGTGAAGTCTACAATTAACATCCTGGTAGTAATTCTATCCGTCTCATTTCTTGCTGCCCAAAACAGACAGCGGGATTATGATGAAGAACTGCGGTACCAAAATGAAGCGATTAATTCCTTGAAGGATGAGATTCAAACCCTGAGGGCAAAAATCAAAAAAACGGAATCACAGGAACGTTCCACCATTCGGCGTATTTCCACCCTAGATGAAGAAGTTGCACTGATTACAAGATTAATACAATCCCTGCGCAAGGAAGAGGGGAAAACCAGAGACCGCATCGAAATCTTAAAAAAGGATTTACAGCTTAATGAACAGGAACTGGAGGCTTTACGCATACGATATGAACAGCGGGTGGTCAAGGCTTTCATGAAAGGCCGCCTGACTGACCTGGAAAAAGTACTGTCATCCACATCCTGGCGGCAGGCTATGTACCGCACCCATTATTTGAAGATCATTTCTGAGATTGAGCAGGAAATGACAAAAAAGATTGAACATCTTCTGGTCGAAATCAGCAAGCAAAAACTGGAGCTTGAGGCATCATTGCGGGATAATATCAATTTAAAGCGCGATAAGGAAAAACAAATGAAATCCTTACGAAATATGAAAATCAACCGCCAAAAAGAGTTAACCCGGATTCGCACAGATAAAAAATCCCTCGGCAGCTATATTTCAGAAAAGACTGCCGGGGTCAAACAGCTGGAAAGTATCATTAAGAAAATCCTTGAAGATAAATCCAGGTTTGAAAGAGAAGATCGAATCCGCAGACAGCGGGAAGCAATGAAAACAAAAAGTTTTCAGAACCTGAGAGGGCAATTGCCCTGGCCCGCGGATGGAAGAATCACTGCCAAATTTGGACGTCAATGGAACTCACAACTGAAAACGACCACAGAAAATCCTGGGATCGATATCAAAGGACAACCAGGTTCCGCTATCCGTGTGGTTCTAAGCGGTGTGATAACTACCATCACTTATATCCGCGGGTATGGCACAACAATCATTGTTGACCATGGCAGCGGGTTTTATACTGTATACAGCCATGTGACCAATATTCAAACCAGTGTGGACAGTGAAATCCGTGCCGGTGACGTGATTGCTTACATGGGTGAGTCTGGTTCTATTAATGGATCAAAACTTCATTTTGAAATCTGGGGTAAAGGGCAAAAACTAGACCCAGAAAAATGGCTTACCAAAAAACAGTAACAGCATTTGATCCTTTGATCGGGCAAAGAACAGTCTGGGAACGACTGTCCCTGATTGCCTCATCCAGTCAGGTAGGCAGCGCCTATCTGCTTACCGGCCCTCCGGGGAGTGGGAAAGAAGCGCTGGCCCTGGCTTTTGGCCGGTACTTGAATTGTGAGGCGCCTGATACTTTACCTTGTGATCGCTGTCCCTCCTGCCAGCGGTTCAAACAGCTGCAGCATGAAAAATTGAAACTTGTATTCCCATTGCCGGCTCCAAAGAAAAAAACAGAAACTGAAGCAGAATTTGATAGCAGTTCTCTGGGATTGGTGGCAGAGGCGATTAAAAAAAAAGCAGATGACCCTTTTTATAAAATCCAGATCCCAAAAGCAAACCGTATTCTGATTCAATCGATTCGGGATCTCAGAAAAACTTTATACCTGAAAAGTGATAATACCGGTAGAAAAATGGTTTTATTCTTTGATGCACACTTGCTGTCTGCTGGGCAGGGCGAGGCAGCAAATGCACTGCTGAAAATTCTGGAGGAACCGCCGGGAACTACAACTTTGATGTTGGTAACTGATCATAAAGAACTGTTATTGCCTACAATTCTTTCCCGCTGTCAGCATCTGGGTGCCCCCAGACTGAATGACGATTTTGTGGGAGAATGGTTACTCAACAACGGTGCTAATGGTGATAATGTTTCCTTGATGATTGGGCTTAGTTCAGGAAATATCCACCAGGCTCGTTTTCTGCTGGAGCAACCGCTTGCCGAGCTCATTGCACTATTAGATAAATTGGTTCAAACCGTCACCAGTGAAAATCCTGACGGTTGGCGCTCCTTTACTCAAACCTATGCAAAGCTGGCCAATCAGGACCCCGCATCCTTTAGATTTCATTTCAGGCTGCTTTCCCTTTGGTTCCGCAGTGCCTGCCGGCTTATGAGAGGTATGCCGGATTTGCTCCATAAAACAGAATTGAAACCTGGAATGGATACTTTTGTAACTGCTTACCCGCATGCTGACTTATTTGAGGTTGCTTTGTCTCTTGAAGAAACCGCCAGTGCCATAGCGCAAAATTTGTATATGCCGCTGATTTTAATAAATCTCCTGCTGGATGTTCAGAAAACCTTACATTCATGAAAGACACATTCTACATTACCACCCCAATCTACTACGTCAATGATAAACCTCATATTGGTCACGCATACACGACCATTCTAGCAGATGTATTGGCCAGGTTTCATCGCAATCTTAATAGGGAAACTTTTTTCTTAACCGGGTTGGATGAGCATGGACAGAAAGTTCAGCAGGCAGCAGCAGAGCGGGGGGTTGAAGCACAGCAGCATTGTGATGAAATGGCACCACGTTTTATGAAACTGTGGAAAAAACTGCATATTTCAAACGATGATTTTATCCGTACCACTGAAGACAGGCATAAGAAGGTTGTCCAGGAAATCCTGAAGCGGGTACACGATGCGGGAGATATTTATGAGGATGAATATGAGGGTCTGTATTCTGTTTCAGAGGAACGATTCATTACGGAAAAAGAGGCCGAAAGCGGTGAATTTCGCGATATCAAGGAACTAAAGGAAAAAAACTATTTTTTCAAAATGAGTGGTTACCGGCAGAGGCTTATTGATCATATTGAAACCAACAAAACATTTATTCAACCGGAACACCGTAAGAATGAGGTTCTGGGTTTTTTAAGGCAACCGCTGGCCGATCTATGTATTTCCCGGCCCAAGTCGCGCTTGAACTGGGGTATTGAACTGCCTTTTGATACGAATTATGTGACCTACGTTTGGTTTGATGCTCTGATCAATTACATCACCGCTTCCGGGTTTGGCTCTAATGAAACTTTGTTCCAGAAATGGTGGCCCGCATCCTATCATCTTATTGGGAAAGATATTCTTACCACTCATGCTGTATACTGGCCCACCATGCTTATGTCTGCCGGCCTGGAGCTTCCCGAAGCTATCTTTGCCCATGGCTGGTGGCTTATGGCCGATGCAAAAATGAGTAAATCCCAGGGCAATGTGGTAAACCCCATGGATTTGATTGATGATTATGGCGTCGATCCGGTTCGTTATTACCTCATGCGGGAAATGGTACTGGGGCAGGATGCGAATTTTACCATGGAATCTTTTATTAAAAGGTACAACAGTGACCTGGCCAATGATTTCGGCAATCTATTAAGTCGTGTATCAACCTTAATGAAAAAGAATTATGATGGCAAAATTCCTGAGCCGGGTGAACTGAATGCTGCAGAAAATGAAATAAAAAATACCGGGCAGGCCTTAATCAGCAACCTGGAAAATAAAATTAAGGGAATGAAAATCAACGAGGCCCTTGAGGACATTATGCAATTTATCCGCGGGGTCAATAAGTATATGGAAGAGCAGGCTCCCTGGAAACTGGTGAAAGAAGATAAAGAATCTGCAGCGCGGGTTTTGTATACTGCCGGGGAGGCGCTCCGGATTGGCGCTGTGCTCTTATCCCCTGTGATTCCCAACAGGTCCGCTATTTTGATTGAGGCTTTAAATGCAACAGATGCAGCGCTGGAATGGGGAGGCCTTACACCTGGCAATCAACTGAGGGATCATCAGCCCCTTTTCCCCCGCATATAAGTACAGCACTGAAAACACTGACAGATGGCAAGCAATGACTTGATAGGTATAAACCTACGTAATTCATTTTGGCAATATGATTGATATCCTTTGGCTGGTATTTCTATTCGTGGTGTGGTGGTTTGGAGTCAGGCTTTTTCTCTCCAGCCTAAGCAACCGCCCTCGATGGCTTAATGCTTTATTCTATCTTCAAGAAGATTAGATGAAAACAATAATCAAATTTTATTATACCTTTGCCTATCATTATTGATATAAAATGTTTTGACCATGCTGACCGATACACATTGCCATCTTTATTACCAAGATCTAAGAAATGACATCCCGGCTGTATTGAACCGTGCTGCAAAACTGGGCGTAAACCGGTTTATTTGTGTAGGAACAAATATACAGGATTCTAGGAAATGTCTCGAATTAGCCAATGCGCACGAAAAAATATATGCAACGGCAGGAGTTCATCCTCATGATGCAAAGGATACGCCAAAGGATTATCTTGACCAGATTTGTGACCTGCTGAAATCCGATAAAATGATAGCTGCAGGAGAAATGGGTTTAGACTATTATAGAAATATATCTGAACCGGAAATTCAGAACCGGGTTTTTCGGGAGCAGTTGGAATTAGCCCAATCATTGGGAAAACCTGTCATTTTCCACAACCGGGATGCGGATGCCGACATGTTGAAAGTTTTATCAGATTTTCCTAATGTGACCGGAGTAGCCCACTGCTTTTCCAGCAACCTGGAAACAGCAAAAGATTTTCTGGATATGGGGTATTACATTTCTTTTGCCGGGAATCTGACTTTTAAGAACAGCCATTTGCCTGAGGTGGCAAAGGGACTTCCCCTTGATCGTATTCTTGTGGAAACAGATTCTCCCTATTTGAGTCCGGTTCCATACCGTGGAAAGCCCAATGAACCAGGGAGAACAAGATTTGTGGCCGAAAAACTGGCAGAAATCCACAATGTATCATTAGATGTTATTGCAAAAAAAACCTCTGAAAACGCAACTGCACTTTTTAATCTGCCATCTTAGTCATTAAGCCTATTATATGATATTATGAAAATATTATATCTTTTCTTTTACCTTTTTAAAATTTGTCATGACTGATAAAACCCCGCATCCATTCCGAAAAAAATGGGGTCAGAATTTTTTAACGGATAAAAATCTTTTGGGGAAAATCGTACGCACCGTGTTGCCCCAACCTGGAGATTCAATCCTCGAGATCGGTCCCGGGGAAGGAGCGTTGTCTGAAAAGATACTGCCGGAAGTGAAAGAAATGGTGGTTATTGAAATTGACCCCATGCTCATTGATCATTTAATGAATCGTTCGGATCTTGATGATTTGAAAATAATCCAGGGTGATATACTTTTACAGAATATCGCAGATCTGCCAATATCCAATCCAGTACGCGTAATTGGCAATATTCCTTATAATATTACTTCACCGATCATTTTCTGGCTGATTGACCAGTTGGACTACTGGACTGACGCTTTTATCATGATGCAGAAAGAAGTGGCAGAGCGCTTGACTGCTGCAGTGGGCACTAAGGCCTATGGGCGGCTTACCGTGTTGGTAGGCGCCCACCTGGAAGCGAACTACTGTTTTACTATTCCTCCGGATGTATTTATTCCCAGGCCCAAAGTAAAATCATCCATCGTTCGCTTTATAAAAAAAGACCAGCCCCTGGTGGCCGATGATAAATATGTTAAATTCAGCAAGATTGTGACCGCGGCCTTTAACCAGCGGCGTAAAATGCTGAACAATTCTCTTAAGGGTTGGAAAATCCCCGAAGAGGTGAAAGAAAAAATCGATTTTACACGCCGGCCGGAAACCCTGAGTATAAAGGAATTCGCAGCTTTGGTTTAAATCTTGTTTGTGTTAGAAGCAACCGTTAATATCGCCGGCCGTTTTATACGGGAACTATCAATTAATGAAGACCACAAATAGCCCCTGAGGAGGTGATAGAAGTGGTTGAAGTAAAGGTAAGAGAAAAGGAATCGTTGGAGCGGGCGTTGCGCCGCTTTAAAAAACAATGGGAGCGTGCTGGAATTCTCAGAGAAGTGCGTACCAGGTCCTTTTATGTCAAGCCCAGTGATGCCAAGCGTGAAGCGAAAAAAAAAGCCGTTCGCAGGATGGCCCGCAATGCGCGAATAGAAGCATTGCGTAACAATCCGCGTGCCAACCGGCACCGTAGGCGTAAGCCCAAACCTGTAAGACGTTAGCAACTGTCAGGACAACATTAAAGCCCTGCTGAAGCGGGGCTTTTCTTTTGGAACATTATTCCTTTCGACCGAATTTCAATTTGTTGATTTAAAGAAAAATTATTTTCTATGTTAATTCGCAGTATATCCGGAGTCCGCGGACTCACAGTCTCCCATCTCACGCCTGGCGCCGCTCTTCATTATGCTAGGGCGCTGCATGAATTGTTACCAACAGGTGTGATTATAGCGGGACGAGACAGTCGCCCTTCCGGTGAAGACATTATTCAGGCCATGGTGGATCAACTGACTCGATTGGGCCGGACGGTCCTGCATTGCGGAATTGTTCCAACGCCCACCGTACAATTTATGGTTCACAGAACAGAGGCAGTTGGCGGATTTATTGTCACTGCGAGTCATAACCCCGTCGAATGGAATGGAATAAAATTTGTAGGGGAAAACAGTACATTTTTTCCTGCGGGAGATTGTGAACGATTATTTGAATTGGTCGATGCTGAGAACGATCCACCCGACGCAGATGAAACGGGTATCGTTTGGCCAGAGAGAAATGCCATCCAGAAACATGTGATTTCCTGTGCCGGCTTGAAATGCATTGATTTAAACCGAATTCAGCGCCGGAACTTCCGCATTGTAATTGATGCGGTTAATGGTGCCGGTGCCCATGCTTTGCCGGCCATGCTGGAATCATTGGGCTGTGAAGTGATCGAACTCAATTGTAAGCCCGATGGGCAGTTCACGCGGGGAACGGAACCATTGCCGGAGAACCTGTCTGGTCTCTGTGATGCGGTGATGGAAAATGATGCTGATGGCGGGTTTGCTGTGGACCCCGATGCCGACCGCTTGGCAGTGGTAAATGAAAAAGGTGAACCCCTTGGGGAAGAGTATTCGCTGGTTCTTGCGGCGGATGGTTATTTAAACGAGGTTGGTGAGACAGAAGTATTTGTGACCAATCTTTCTACTTCCCTGGCACTGGATAAGCTGGCAGAATCAAAAGGAAGTTCTGTGGTCCGCTCTGCTGTAGGCGAGATCAATGTGGTGAACAAAATGAACGAGCTGGGCTCAAAATTAGGCGGAGAAGGAAATGGCGGCGTAATCCTGCGGGAAGCACATCTGGGCCGGGATTCACTAGTGGCTGCCACAATGGTATTGAATCGTATGTCACAATCAAGTGAACCATTAAGTGAGATTCACCTATCACTGCCGCAATTTGAGATAGTGAAAGATAAAGTAAATTTGGAAGGGATTGACCCGGATGAATTGATCAAAAAAGCTTGTACCCTTTTTGATGATGCCGAGAAAAATACCCTGGATGGTATAAAATTCACTTGGACTGACCGATGGGTTCACCTGCGAAAATCCAATACGGAACCCATCATGCGAATTTATGCGGAGGGTCCATACAGAGAAGATGCACAAAAACTGATAGAAAAAGTTGAATCCTGCATTTAGATGAAGAAATACGAATATTTAAACATGTGAAAAAAGTAGAATTATTTGGTATAAATTAGCTGTAGTTGTAAAAATCCCATGCTTGCAAATAAATCAATGTTCAGTCAGACTGTAGACCAGGTCAATGTTCAGGAACGTGTGGCCAGATTGTTTTCACGCAGTATAAAGAAAGAATCCAAAGTTGCTGCATTAAATAACATTCTGAGTATGATTGACTTGACCACCCTAGAGGGAAAAGATTCCCCAGGAAAGGTGCGGCAGCTTTGCTATAAGGCAGCGCACCTGCACAATCAGTTTCCGGATCTGCCGAAAGTTGCCGCTGTCTGTGTTTTTCCGCCCATGGTTCCAGTGGCAAAAAAAGCGCTGCGGAGGACCGGCATAAAAGTTGCATCGGTGGCTACAGCGTTCCCCAGCGGGATGTCCACCTTAGCGGCCAAACTGGAGGAAGTAAAAGCAGTTGTGGGTGCCGGTGCCGATGAAGTGGATATGGTAATCTCAAGAGGAGCCTTCCTGCGGGGTGAATATGACCGAGTAGGGGAAGAAATTGCAAAAGTGAAGGAAACCTGCTGCGAGGTTCATTTGAAAGTGATCCTGGAAACAGGAGAGTTGGTAACATTGGATAATGTTCGAATAGCAAGCATACTGGCTATGAATTCCGGCGCCGACTTTATTAAAACCTCCACTGGCAAAGTTTTTCCGGCGGCAACACCGCCGGTTGTATTGATTATGCTGGAAGCTATCCGGGATTTTTATTTGCAGACCGGGAAAAAAATCGGCATGAAACCGGCTGGCGGGATCAGCAAGGCAAAGTTAGCTGTACAATACCTGGTAATGGTGCGGGAAACCCTGGGTCAAGACTGGCTCTGTTCGGAACTGTTCCGTTTTGGTGCCAGTTCTTTGGCCAATGACGTATTGATGCAAATTACGAAACAGTTTACAGGGGTTTATCAATCAACAAATTATTTTTCCCTGGATTAGAGCCAATTCGATTGTGAAGACTAAATCAAAAATGAACTATAAAACAGACTGGGTTTACAATCCTGCACCGGAAAGTGCAGACCATGTCCGTATTCAGGAACGATATGATTTGTTTATCAATGGGAAATTTATCCCGTCAGTCAAGAACGCATATTTCAAAACGATCAATCCAGCGAATGAAAATAAATTGGCTCAAGTGGCAGAGGCGCAAAAAACGGATGTGGGCCTTGCCGTTAGAGCGGCTAAAAAAGCTTATGAAAATATCTGGTCAAAAATGGATCCTTCTGAGCGAGGAAAATATATTTTCCGTATCGCCAGACTTATCCAGGAACGGGCAAGAGAATTTGCTGTTATTGAATCCCTGGACGGGGGTAAGCCCATCCGAGAATCGCGGGACGTGGACATCCCCCTGGCCGCGGCACATTTTTTCTATTATGCCGGCTGGGCGGATAAACTGGAATATGCATTTCCTGGACGTAAAACCCAACCTGTCGGTGTTGCCGGCCAGATCATTCCCTGGAATTTCCCCCTGCTCATGGCAGCATGGAAACTGGCACCAGCCCTGGCGACAGGAAATACAGTTGTCCTGAAACCTGCAGAGACCACGCCTCTAACCGCCATGAAACTGGCCGAGATTATCCAAGAATGTGAATTGCCGCCAGGTGTAGTAAACATTGTCAATGGCGGCGGGGAGACCGGACAGGCACTTGTGGAGCATCCGGATGTGGATAAGATCGCTTTCACCGGTTCCACAGAAGTCGGAAAGTTCATTATGAAAACCGTGGCGGGGACGGGGAAAAAATACACACTTGAACTTGGCGGAAAAGCAGCAAATATCATTTTTGAAGATGCTCCCCTTGACCAGGCAGTGGAAGGTATTATCACAGGTATTTTCTTTAACCAGGGTCATGTATGCTGTGCGGGGTCCCGGCTGTTTGTACAGGAAAGTGTGGCCGAAACGGTAATCTCAAAACTGAAAAATCGTATGGAGACCCTCATCGTTGGTGATCCCCTGGACAAGAATACGGATATTGGAGCTATTAACTCGAAAGCCCAGCTTGATAAGATTAAAATGTACGTGGATATTGGGCAGAAGGAAGGGGGTGAAATTTTTCAATCTTCCTGCAACCTGCCCAAAAAAGGATATTGGCATGCGCCCTCGTTATTTACCGGCGTGAGTCAGTCTCACCGTGTGGTTCAGGAAGAAATATTTGGCCCGGTTCTGGCTATCCAGTCATTCCGTACTGTAGATGAGGTTATTGCTAAGGCAAATAATACTCCTTTTGGACTCTCAGGCGGTGTTTGGACAGACAAAGGGTCCAAAATATTCGCTTTATCCAAAGCAATTCGGGCCGGCGTAATCTGGGCCAATACATTTAATAAATTTGATCCAAGCTCTCCTTTTGGAGGTTATAAGGAAAGCGGCTTGGGCCGGGAGGGTGGCCTGGAAGGGCTGATGCCCTACGTTCATCTGGTATGAAGGATTTGATTCATGGGTAAACGTATCAATGTTCAAAAAACATATAAACTCTACATTGACGGGAAGTTTCCCCGTACAGAATCAGGGCGTTATATCAAATGGCAGGATCCCAAAGAAACAACCCTGGTCAATGTATGCCGCGGGTCCAGGAAGGATTTTCGCAATGCTGTTGTAGCCGCCAGAAAAGCTGCAAGTGGCTGGTCGTGCCGCACGGCTTATAACCGCGGGCAGATCTTATACCGTATTGGCGAAATACTGGAGGGCAGACGAGAGCAATTCATGACCGAACTCACCCTGCAGGGTTCCACAAAAAAACAGGCAGAAAAAGAAATCGATCAAGCCATTGAAAGGCTAATCTATTACGCCGGGTGGGCAGATAAATATGTCCAAGTATTCAGCCGGGTGAATCCAGTTGCCATGCCGTACTTTAATTTCTCCTTTCTGGAATCCGTAGGTGTAGTGGCCGCCATCGCCCCGGATGATATATCATTACTTGGATCTGTTTCTGTTTTGGCCCCGATCATTGTCGGCGGTAATACTGCAATAATGCTTGCCTCTGAATCTCGACCTCTCTGCGCGATCACATTCGCAGAAGTCATTCATACCTCCGACGTTCCGGCTGGGGTTGTCAATATACTTACAGGACAACGTTCAGAACTCCTGGACCATTTTTCCAGCCATATGGATGTTAATGCTGTTGTGTATTGCGGCAATGACCCGGAAGAAATTGAACTCGTTCAATCCAATTCAGCCTTAAACGTGAAGCGGCCGGTGATTTACCGAGGCCAGAACTGGTCAGATAAAAAGATGCAGGGACCGTATCATATATTAGAAACACAGGAAACGAAAACGACTTGGCATCCAGTGGGTGTTTAACGATTATTCTTTTGTCCAATATAAGATAAATCATTCCTAACTAATGAGTGTCAATAAATCTGTGAAATTGATCCGATCGAAATCAAAAGGCCGCCGCCCAAAGGTTGGAATTATTTTAGGGTCAGGCTTGGGTTTTTTCGCGGACATTGTAGAAAACAAACTTTCCTTCTCTTATGATGATTTGCCCGGTTTCCCAAAAGCAGGTGTAGCTGGCCATGCCGGACAATTAACTCTTGGACAAATTAGTGGGACAGAAATTGCTGTCCTGCAGGGTCGGGCTCACTATTATGAATCTGGCCAAGCAAATGTGATGAAAACTCCTGTCCATACATTGGCAGAACTGGGTTGTGAAATTCTAATTCTCACCAATGCTGCAGGTAGCCTTATTCCCGATGCGAAACCTGGAAGTGTAATGCTGTTGACCGATCATATCAATTTTACCGGCGTTTCGCCATTATTTGGCGAGCAGGGCAATGCTCGCTTTGTAGATATGGTTGATGCTTACGATCCTGAACTGCGTAAATCATTTCAGGAAATTGCAAACCAGCAGGGAATCACCCTTTATAAGGGGGTTTATACCTGGTTCTGCGGGCCCAGTTTTGAAACACCGGCAGAGATAAAAGCGGCAAAGTTATTAGGAGGCGATGCGGTGGGCATGTCAACTGTACCGGAAGTAGTTCTGGCTCGATTTTTTGGATTAAAAGTAGTCGCTCTTTCAATCATTACCAATATGGCCGCAGGTATGAGTGCAACTGCCCTAAGTCATGAGCAGACGATGGAAAATGCCGATCGTGCTGCTAAAGATCTTGAAACCCTGCTGTCTGAATTTTTTCAGAACAGTCACGCATAATCCTTTCTGGGTATAATCCAAATGCTTCCTCAGGAAATCATTCGGAAAAAACGCAATGGCCAGGCGCTTCATGAAAAAGAGATCAGTTTTATCATTTCCGGGATAACCGATGGCACATTTTCTGAAAACCAGTTAGCTGCTTTTGCCATGGCAGTCTATTTCCAGGGCATGTCTCTGGATGAATGTACCATCCTGACGGAATGTATGATGAGATCCGGTCGTGTCCTTGATTGGAGCGATTTAGATTTAAACGGCCCTGTGGTGGATAAACATTCCACCGGTGGCGTGGGAGACAAAGTCAGTTTGATGCTGGCTCCCATCATCGCGGCTTGCGGTATCTATAATCCTATGATTTCCGGACGCGGCCTAGGGCATACTGGAGGGACTCTGGATAAACTGGAATCCATCCCCGGCTATAATACACATCCGGACAATGCATTATTCCTCAGGACAGTTAAGGATGTGGGTTGCGCTGTCATAGGACAAACAGCAGATTTAGCACCGGCAGATAAAATATTTTACAGTGTACGGGACGTAACAGCGACTATCGAGTCAGTACCTTTGATTACCGCTTCCATTTTATCTAAAAAACTGGCGGCTGGCCTGGATGGATTGGTTGTGGATGTAAAAACGGGAAACGGCGCCTTTGCGGATCAATTAGATATGGCGGAAAAAATAGCCAACAGCATTTTTGATGTTTCTAATCATTTTGGAGTGAAAACATCTGCTTTGATAACGGATATGAATCAACCCCTGGGGCGAACAGTCGGCAACGCCCTGGAAGTCAGAGAAACTGTTGATTACCTCACTGGCGCTGACCGGGATCCACGGCTTCATGAGGTGGTAATTGCCCTGGCTGCGGAAATGCTTGCTGTTGCTGGATTGACAAAAACAATTGAACAGGGTGTCGAAAAAGCAAATGAGGTCTCTGCCAGCGGCCGCGGGGCAGAGATATTCAACAGAATGGTGTCTGCTTTAGGCGGGCCTGCCGATTTCATTGAAAACTATAATCAATATCTTCCCCAGGCTCCAATCGTCAAACCAGTTCCAGCTTCAAAAACAGGATATATTACTTCTATTGATACCCGCAGCGTTGGTTTAACCGTAGTGGAATTGGGCGGCGGCCGAAAAAAAGTAACTGATTCTATTGATCATAGTGTAGGTCTGGATACCCATGTCGCTCTGGGCGAAAATGTGAAAGCGGGGCAGCCTTTGGCCGAAATTCATGCCCGGACAGAAGAGCAGCTGAATGCAGCAATACAAACAATTCAAAATGCCTATATTATTTCAGAATCACCACCTGATCCTGCTGTCTCTATCATTGATAGAATAAATTATAAATGAAAACCACTGCGTCTATTAAACGTGGGGTTGATTTAGAACTCCAAATTGAATCTTTAGCCTACGGCGGAATGGGATTGGCACGTAAAGATGATTTTGTCATTTTTGTAAAAGGTGGTATCCCAGGACAAAAAGTAAACGCTCGTATTTATAAAAAGAAAAAAGGATATGCAGAAGCTCGTGTACAGCATATCATAACTGAATCACCCAATTCGGTGGAAGCACCGTGCGACCATTTTGGAGTGTGTGGTGGCTGCAAGATCCAGAATTTATCATATAATGAACAACTGAAGGAAAAATCTAATCAAGTAGAAGATGCTTTTCGACGTCTCGGTGGATTTCAAGATTTTAAACTTGATCATGTTGTGGGCGCCGACCCTATTTTCAATTATCGAAATAAAATGGAATTCACTTTTTCGCCCAATCGCTGGGTATTAGAAACGGAGCCGGAAGGCGTAGACAGATCTTTCGCCGTAGGATTACATATCCCTGGGCGATATGATAAAATTTTAGATATTAAAGATTGTCATATTCAACCGGTCATAGGAAATAAAATTTTAAAAGTGGCCAGGGATGTTTGTTTGGTTCACCCCGATTTGAAGCCTTATGATCCGAAAACACATATTGGTTTCTTACGATTTTTGATGCTCCGTTTTGGTGTAAATACAAATCAAATTATGGTAAATCTTGTTACTGCCTATGATGATATAAATAAATTATCGCCCCTAATTGATGCGCTCTTAGAGCAAGTACCCGAAATCACATCCATGGTAAATAATGTAAATACGCGAAAGGCAGATGTTGCTTTTGGTGAATTTGAAACACTGGTTTTTGGTGAGCCATTTATTCAAGAAACTATAGGTGACTTAACATTCGAAATATCAGCGAATTCATTTTTCCAAACAAACACGATTCAAGGTAAGCAACTTTATGATGAAGTAGTAAAAGCAGCGGGACTAACCGGGTCAGAAATAGTTTTTGACTTGTATTGTGGCACGGGAACCATTGGGCTTTATTTAGCCAATCAGGTAAAAGAAGTTTATGGCTTTGAAGTAATCCGGTCCGCATTAGAAGATGCAGAAAAAAATGCTCACCAGAATAAAATAGCCAATGCCATATTCTTAAAAGCGAATTTGGATACATTCTTTAAATCG
>DKQR01000075.1 GCA_002471805.1 Fidelibacterota bacterium UBA7303
ATTGCCACTAATCTGGCGTACCCCCTCAGTGCTGGATATTCATTAAAAGAGACCTTTGCTTATGGTATTTCCGGTGTTTTGTTCACAGCCATGCATCTGGCGTCCAATACAGCCATATTTTCGGTTGTGGTCCCGGGATATTTGCGGAAAATGAAATTATAGGATGAGTATTATTTTATTTCTTATGGCCTTGTCCCTGCTGCCGGCGAAGGATGCGGAATTGATTGGCTACGACTGGTCCGGCCATTTTGGCTATGTAAACTGCCAGGGTTCGCTGATGTGGAACAGGGACTGGCATTCGGGGCCTTATTTTTTTGACGGTACCTGGGCGAATAACCCGGGGCTTTTGGGCTCCGAAATAAAAGATGGGTTTCTCCATGGACACGAAGATACAGTCCATTACGATTCATCGGTGGTTGCATCTTATTTTGATTATGTCCAGGGCGATTATCTGCAGGACGAGTTTTCTACGGCAGTGGACTACAGCGGCAATGGACGCCATATTCGCCTCCATGGATTTAAACGATCCTTTGCGGGTAAATATAACCAGTATACACCACCCAACACATTGCCACGGCCTATTCACCAAACCTATACGATCCAATATCAATCCAAAAAGGAACTGGAGAAGATCGATGCAGCTGTCGGGCATTTCAACACCTATTCCGGGTTGCCGGATACTGTGGACAAAGCGCTCTATAATTCCCGGATCACCAGCAGCAATGTCTCCTGGGAAAAACAAAAGGGAGCCCTCTCAGCCAGGATCTATGCGAATCATTTTTTGCAGCGGCTGATATCGGATTACAGCTATACGGATTCCCTGGACGGATTTGAGGAATCATTCAAAAAGGTTCGCTACCTGACCCGGTCCAAATATTCTGGAGAATTGCAATGGCAGAAACGTGAACGGTTGAACTTGTTCTCCAGAATGGAGCTGCATTCCCGGAGCGTACGTCTGGATACCATGAGAAATGAACGCTGGCAGCAATGGCTGCTGGGCGCAGAATATGGAAATTTTCATGCCAGCGGGGGCTTGGTTTTTGCCGAGGAAGAAAACAGGCTCCTTTGGGATTTCTCATTCCATTTAGAAAGAAATAACTACACCATCCGCTTGTTTTATGAGCAGATACCTGCGCCGGCACATCCCTTTTTCAAAAACCCTGGTATCCTTACCTCCACATCCTTGGCCAGTGCATTTGGCAAAATAAAGACAGGCCGCTTGGATATCTCCGTCTGGGCCAACCGTACAGGGTATGTTTCAAATCATGGTGCGGGTGCAATGGGTGTTGCCTATCCTGAAAATGAAACAAACTTAAGCCTTGGCACCGAACTGGATATACGGCTGGTTCGATCTATCGGGTTGATCCTGGGTTATGTTCATCAGGACGGCAAAAGCCTGATCTCGGACGGTGTAAAACAGAGACTGAAAATTACGGGAAAAGGCAGCTTTCGCCTTTTTGAGGGTGTTATGAATCTGAAGACCAATGTGGAAGTCCATGGCTGGCTCAACAGGCAGCCGGCGGGCTTTTTGCTGCCGGTGGAGGCGGTGCCCGTGTCTTTTGAATATAACAGTCTTAAAGACCTGTGGTTTGTCAAGGCCACGGTAACGGCTGTTGTTTCGTCGTTTACACTTTCCTACACATGGCACAACCTGTCGGAGGTCATCCTGAATGCCAGCGGTTCCGACAGGGGCAATACCCTGGACATGCACCCGCTAATGCCGGAAATGGGCCGCCAGGCCAGCATGACCATTTCCTGGCATTTTCTGGATTAAAAATACTTTGAACTAGAATTTAATTGTCATTCCCGCTTTTATTCCAAGGCCTGGTTCAGGATAATCCGGGAAGAAAGCGGTATTTTTATCCAAGATATTTTCAGCGATGATGTGAAACCGTATAGCCTCATTCAATACGGGGAGGGTGAAGTGTGCTCCGGCATTTATATCTAGAAAAGGATCAATTACTTTATCTGTAATTTCAAAATCAGCACTGTATGCCTGGTATGATCTTTTGCCAGTGTACCTGCCCTGGAATTCGAATTGGATATCCCCTGCGGCATAGGTCAGTGTAATATTTGCAGATGATTCCGGGACATACTGCAGTGCTTTACCCGTATTGAGATCTTCAGTCTCTGTACGTGTTACACTGCCTGACGGGATCCACCCGAAAATACTTACGGGCAGGGAAGCTGAAATGATTAAGTTTTTCCGGTCTGTCTTATTCAGGTTTTGCGGTTTCCAGATGTAGTTTTCATCTGCAGCCCACACAATGAGATTCTGGCTTTGGCGATCACGGTATTCAACGGTGTAATGGAAGTACTCCCCCAGGGTACTTTCCCAGCGAACGATACTAAATTTACTGTTTTCCGGTTCAAGATCAGGGTTCCCTTTGCTGTAAGGATCTGCAGGCCAGTAAAGGTCATTAAAGGATGGTACATGAAATCCTGTACCCATTATGACGGAAATTTCTCCGACACTTTGTAAATCCAGTGTTGATTCAACATTAATTGTTGTCACACGGGTTTTATCGATGAAGTCTGTTCTTAGACCGGGCCTGAACATAAAGAGAGTCAGGGGCTGGATCCATGCCTGCAGTCCCAGTGCTTTGCTTTTTCTTTCTCTTTGGCCAATATCGGTACTTGCGATCGATTCAAATTTTGCAGTGAAGAAACTGTTCACCCCAATCGTCTCCTTTAACCGATATTTTCCGTTTAGTTTGATCCCCCTGGATCCCACCTCGTGGTGACTATCCGTTCCCATATCAACATCTTTAAATACCTCATCACTGGACCGCTGGAATGCCTGCAGACGCAGATGACCTTTTTGGAGTATTTGGATGCATTCAACTCCTGCCAGAATAAGATTGTTTTTCCGCCGTGCCTTAGGGCTGGGCCAGGATAAGGCTCCAGCGACACCGCGGTTGTGGCCGACGGTTAATATGGACCCCTTTACAAGGCGGTTAGAATGGGTATATCGCTGATACTGGCCGCTGATAAATCGTTGTTCATAATCATTATTGAAACGGCTGCTGGTGGAATTATCCTGTTTGAATGAATAATTGCCTTGCGATGATGTTTGTCCAGCCTGCAGTTGAAAATTGGTATTGGCTGCGGAGTGGCTGTAGCCGCCTGAACCATTCAGGTAACCAAATGAACCGCTGCTAAAATGAATATAGGATTGTTTCAGAAGAGAACGAATGTGAATCACGCCGTCAAATGATCCAGAACCGTAAGAGATATTCGGTGAGCGGCCTAAATACATGTTTTGCATCATAGACAGCGGTATGTCAGATAGGTCCGTAAGCCCATTCTGGGCATTGGTGAGATCAACTCCATCCAGAGTAACCTTGGTATGCACTGCCTGTCCGCCCTCCATGCTTACCGTGGTGATCCCTGACAAACCGCCGTAAGATCTAATCATTGTTCCCGGCATCCGGTTCAGGGCATTCTTCCTGGAAAAAGCATCTATTTGCAATAGATTGATTTTGTCCAAACCGCCATTTGCAATTGCCTTTCTGCCCACTGTATGAACAGAATCCAGAGCAAGTACTTCCTGCGCAAGTAATATCTCCTGTACTCTTCGATCCTGGATCCGGTGATAAGAAGTTGAAAAACCAACCCTGACAACTTTTAATGAGTCCCCAGGAAGAGTCCCGGCTGGTACCTGGAAAAATCCCGATTCATCGGTCACAGACCATGTTTTTGCCCGCAGGTTTATCACAGATGCAAAAGGCACCGGATCACTCTCATTTGAAAAAACGTAGCCATTGTCCGTTTGCGCAGACAGGGCAGAAGCACCAATAATTATAAAGATTAGGAATTGTTTTATAACTGTGAATTCTCCCTTTTACTGGATAGATCCAAGGTTGAATAATATGGGTCAGGAAGTACCACAACTTTTCTCCCGAAAGTTTTTTATGTAATCCATTTATCCAGGTCTCCTGACTAATGCAGTACCAACTCGATTCACCTTCTTCCCGGCCAGGGCGGCCGAAAATGGCATTAGAACCGGTATTCTGCAATCACAGTAGCGGGAACTGTACCCGAATCTCACGGGTTTCCCTGCCATAAATGGATGAAAAAAATACAGTAAATATTAACCAGTCATCAACATTGCGGACAATATAGAATGGCATTTTTTATTCAAAAGAAGATGGAATAATTTTCAACCTATGTCAGAAAGGTCAAATTCATGGTTTATTATTACAACGCCCCTGGCTCCGGCGTATGCGGCACCCGGTTTCAATTCATCAAAGGTGACGGAAGTCGTTGGCGGTGAATCAGTACAGGTTCTTCAAAAGAAAGGCGACTGGTTGTTTGTAGAGCAGGACGATGGTTATCAAAGCTGGATAAAGGAATTCTACGGTTGTTTTGGTAAAGTCCCATTTGCTGCTACCCACATGATCATTGAAAGTGGAAAAATCCCATTTGGTACACGTGTGCAGCAAAAAGATCAGAATATCGTTACTGCGGATGGAACTTCACGGCTGGCGGAACAAGAATTAAATTCCCTGACCAGCGTTGCAAAACCAGATGAAATACTCTCATTAGCCAGAGGATTGCTGGGCAGCCCTTACCGCTGGGGCGGGAAAACATCATTCGGTTTTGACTGTTCCGGATTCGTACAAATGGTTTGCTTGGCGGCAGGAATCTTGCTGCCCCGGGATTCCTGGCAGCAGCGGTCAGTTTTAAATGATTATGCTGTTGATGGCGGAACCGCCGGACCAGGAGATCTACATTTTTTTGGAAAAAATGACAAGGTGACCCATGTCGGATTTTCCACAGGAGGGCAGGGTGTTATCCATTGCCAGGGTTTTGTGAAGGAAGAAACCATCGCAGGGGGACGATTCAACTCAAATAAAAAACTTGCAGATATCTACATGTCCACTCATTCCATCAGACGTAAGTTTCGCGCATGAAAAACCCCGTCTCGAATGCAATTAACGGTCAGTTGCTTAACCGCGCTGTTTTGGTCCTGAATGCCAATTACACGCCCATGTCCATCTGTACGGCTCAGCGTGCTATTTGCATGTATGTATTGGAAAAAATTGAAGTCCTGGCCAATTATAGAGAAAAAGTGCACAGTCCATCCACAACCATGGAACTGCCCAGTGTGGTCAAAATTCATAATTATGTGCGTTATGATAATATGGCCATTGAAATTAACCGGAAAAATATCCTGGCTAGAGATGAGTATATCTGTCAGTATTGCAATACAACAAATGGACCTTTAACCATTGACCATATTACCCCAAAAGTACATGGCGGGCTGGATATTTGGGAAAATTTAGTTGCTGCCTGCAAACCCTGCAACCAGAAGAAAGGGGACCGCACACCGGAAAATGCAAGAATGCCCTTGATTCGAATGCCAAAACGCCCCAACAGGATTCATTATTTTCAAAGGTTTGTAAAAGATATCCAACGTGATTGGAGGCCCTATTTGTTTATGGAGTCCTTTTAGGTTCACTATAATCCACATGACCAGTTCCAAACCAAATCCCATCCATGGCCCCTAAGAAAAATCTCCGTGTGCTTAGTGGTATCCAGCCTTCTGGTACACTTCATTTAGGCAATTATTTCGGTATGATGTCCAGAATGATTCAATACCAGCGGGAGAACGAATTATTCTGTTTCATCGCCAATTACCATGCCCTCACTGCGCTGCCTGACAAAGATACTTTAGCACAAAACACTTTTTATGCCGCCTGCGATTTTTTGGCATTAGGGATGGATCCAGAACAATCCACTTTTTGGGTTCAATCCGATGTACCCCAGGTCACAGAATTAACCTGGGTGTTGTCCTCCATGACCAGCGTAGGTTTGATGGACCGGGCTACGTCCTACAAGGATAAAATTTCTCAGGGTATCACGGCAAATATGGGCTTGTTTTCTTACCCGATTCTGATGGCTGCAGACATATTATGTTTTGACACACAGGTTGTTCCAGTAGGACATGACCAGAAGCAGCATCTGGAAATAACCCGGGATATAGCCGTTCGATTTAACCATACCTATGGTAAAACCCTTGTTATTCCTGAACCGGATATTGAGAAAACTACCCAACTTCTCCCTGGCATCGATGGCCAGAAAATGAGCAAATCCTATCACAATACAATACCGATTTTTGCCCATGAAAAAGTGATCCGTAAACAGGTGATGTCCATTGTAACGGATGCTACGCCCATTGATCAGCCGAAAAACAAGGATACACCGCTTTTTCATCTTTATTCGTTGTTTCTGGATGAAACGGAGCAAAAGGAACTGGCCCAGAGATACGACGGGAGCGGGCTGCGCTATGGAGATATAAAACTGGAACTGTTTGACCGTATTATGGATCATTTCAGCCCCTTCCGGGAAAAAAGGGATCAATTGACTGCCAATAAGAAACAAGTACATGATATTTTGCATTTTGGTGCAGAGAAGGCTAACAAGGTAGCTGAATCCGTGTTAGATCGAGTCCGGTCGGCAACTGGCATTGGGTACTTTTAATATGGCTTTTCAAGTACACTTGGAAAATTTCGAGGGTCCCATGGACCTTTTATTGTACTTTATCCGTAGAGATGAATTGGATATCTATGATATCCCCATCTCCAGGATCACCAGGGAATTTATCGAAGTGATTGAGGAATGGAAGCGATTGAATATGGTTGTGGCCGGGGAATTTATCGATATGGCTTCCATCCTGATGCGCATCAAAGCTAAAATATTGATCCCCCGACCGGAATTGGATGAAGATGGGGAAGTTGTGGACCCCAGGAATGAACTGATGCAAAAACTAATTGAATATAAACGTTACCGTGACGCGGCGGGAATGTTACGGTCCATGGCAGAGGAAAAAAGCCATATTTTGCCAAGGCATTTTGAACAGGCCCTGCCTGCTATTCAAGGGGAGGAAATGGAACATCTGCTCCAGAATGTAACCCTTTATGATTTGGCCCGGGTGTTTAAAAATGCCATGGAAAACCGCCCCGTGATATCTCAATTTGAATTAAACCGCGAACCAGTGAAATTGGAACAGCAAAAAGAAATTATATTTAAATTCTTTGATGGTGACGGGCGCATGAAATTTTCTACACTGTTAAAACAATTAAAAAACAGAATGGAAATCATTGTAACCTTTCTGGCTATTCTTGACTTGGTGCGGGAAGGGTTGTGTTCACTAGAACAAGTAGATATATTTGGAGATATTGAGCTGGTCCACCTGGGAACGGAGGCCTGATGCAATCCTCAGAATACCAGAAAATTATTGAAGCATTATTGTTCACCAGTCCGGAACCATTAACCCAAACCAGGGTCAATGGCGTTTTCGACCAGGAAGCGCCAAATCTTAAGGAAGTTGTTGGAGAATTAAACTACTTATATGAAAAAGAAGACCATGCTTTTGAAATCAAACAGGTCGCAGGAGGGTATCAGCTTGTGTCCCGACCCGAATACGAACATTTTATTCGCAGATTGCTGAATAAATCCGGGAGGTTGGCTCTTTCTTCTGCAGCTCTGGATACGCTGGCTATTATTGCCTATAAACAACCCATTGGCCGTTACGAAATTGAAGCAATACGCGGTGTTGATTCCAGTGGCGTTATTAAGACACTCCTGAATCGGAATCTGCTCAAAATAAAAGGCCGTGGTACAGGTCCTGGTCGCCCGCTGTTATATCAGACCACCAAAAATTTTCTGGAACATTTTGGGTTAAATCGACTGTCAGATATGCCCAAACTAAAAGAAATCACAGAACTTATGGAAGCAGACCCAACGCTGGGTGAGCAGATCGAAGCATTTCAGGAGTCTGATTCTGAATCAGAACAAAATCTAGATTCTCCGTCCCCGGGATCCAGCCCCATATAAGGATGAGGCTGAATAAATTTCTCGCCCAGGCGGGAATAGCCTCCCGTCGTAAAGCAGATGAATTAATCCAAATGGCCACCACCACGGTCAATGGTGAATTATGCCTGGACCCAGCCTATAAGGTGAAAGATTCCGATATAGTCAGATATGATGACCAGGTCATTAACCCTGAAAAAGAGAAAATTGTCATTTTGCTTCACAAACCCCGGGGGGTTATTACAACCGCAAAAGACACCCATGACCGAAAAACAGTCCTGGACCTGATTTCCGGCCCGGCCCGGCTTGTTCCTGTGGGCCGATTGGATAAGAATACCACGGGTGCTTTGCTATTGAGCAATGATGGTAACCTTCATGAATATCTTACCCATCCGAGAAACCAAATCCCGAAAGATTACGATGCGGTAATTGAAGGACGAATAACACCTGAACAAATCGCAAAATTGAAACGGGGGATTTACATTGGTGACCGGGAATATGGACAAGCAGAGGTTTTAAAACAAAATACGGTAAAACAAAGGTCCACAGTCACACTGCGACTGCGGCAGGGGAAAAAACGGGAGATTCGCAGGATTATGCACCGCTTAAAACGAAAACTATTTTCTTTAAAAAGGATTCGTTTTGCAGGTTTGGGCCTAGGTGATCTTGCCCCCGGACAATATCGCATTATCACTGCTGAAGAAATTCAAATGCTGAAAAAATCACATCTTTCTTCCTAAAATACAAAAAAGTTTCATCATTGGGTTTCTGGTCCTGGAAAGGTAATTTCGCCGGCTTATTGAGAGTTGATAATCATGATAATTGCCATAGATGGACCGGCTGCATCAGGCAAGAGCACTACAGCTCAAGGTGTTGCCCAGCGGTTAGGTATTATGTATCTTAATACAGGTGCCATGTATCGTGCCATGACATTGGGCATCGTGGAATCTGGTCTTGACCTGGAAGATATAGACGCTGTTCAAGGATTTATTGCTGATACGGTCATTGGATTTGGTGAAAATAATCAGATTCTACTGAATGGTAATAATGTGTCTGCGAAGGTTCATTCCAGCGCAATCTCAGACAAAGTCAGTGCTGTGAGTGCCGTACCGGATATAAGAAAAGCCATGGTTCAGGTACAAAGGGAAATTGCAAGTAAAAATGATTGTGTTCTGGAAGGCCGCGATATTGGTACTGTCGTATTTCCTGAGGCAAAGTTCAAATTTTTTCTTGTGGCTGACGTCGCCGTACGTGCAGCCAGAAGAATGAAGGACCTTGAAGCTTTGGGAGAATCGTGGTCGCTGGATGAATTGATCAAAGACATCTTAAGAAGAGATGAACTTGATTCAACAAGATCCCATTCACCACTGGTGCGGGCTGATGATGCAATTCCCATTGACACAAGTCATTTAACAATCGATGAGACGATAGAAAAAATAGTGAACAAAATAACCAAAATAAAAAACGAGGAAACATCATAGTATGTTTGAAGAAAAAGAAGTAGAACAGGCAGTGGAAGAGACCTCAGAAGTACTTGTTGAAAGTACTGAAGATGTCAGCGCTGAAGAAACGCCAACTGCCCCAGCCGAAATTGTAGCTGAAACCAAAAACTATCTCAATCCTGAATTGTTTGATGATATTCGGGTGGTTGCGCGATCAGAGATGACCGAAGCCATTGATCCAGAGGTCATTGATCCGGAGCTGGAAAAAGCTTATTCTGGAACTTTGATTGATATATCCGAACATCAGTTAATTAACGGCCGTGTTGTAGGTATGAATGAACGGGATGTGCTCATTGATATTGGATTCAAATCCGAAGGGATAATTGATCGCTCGGAATTTGATGAGGAAGAACTTCCGGCCATTGGAGACCAGGTGGAAGTGTATCTGGAATTTATTGAGGATGCCAGCGGAAACACTATTCTCTCCAAGGAAAAGGCAGATTTTTTGCGTCGTTGGCGTGATTTGCGGGAAGCGTTTGAGAATGAAACCATTATTACCGGAACCATTGTCCGCCGCATTAAAGGTGGCTTGATTGTGGATCTGGGAATTGTACAAGCTTTCTTGCCGGGTTCACAAATCGATATCAGGCCTATTCAGGATTTTGACGTTTACCTTGATAAGGAAATTGAGATCCGGATCGTCAAACTTAATGAGTCCCGCAAGAACATTGTTGTTTCTCATAAGATTATCCTTGAGGAAAGCTTGAAGGAACAAAGGGATGCCTTATTCAAAGAATTAAAGGTTGGATCCATCCTGGAAGGGCGGGTAAAGAATATCACTGATTTTGGCGTTTTTGTTGATCTGGGCGGTATTGACGGTTTACTCCATATTACGGATCTATCCTGGGGTCGTGTAAACCATCCTAGCGAAATGTTGGCCATGGATGATAAAATAACTGTGAAGGTCATTGAATATGATGAGGAACGTAAGCGTGTTTCCCTGGGGCTCAAGCAACTCACACCGCACCCCTGGGATGATGTTGAGATCAAATATCCTATGGGAAATGTTGTCAAAGGGAAAGTGGTCAGTCTTACCAATTATGGTTGTTTCATTGAACTGGAACCGGGCATAGAGGGATTGATCCATGTGTCTGAAATATCGTGGACTAAACACATAAAAAATCCATCTGAACAATATTCAATGGGGGATAAGGTGGAAGCCAAAGTGTTATCCATTGATGCAGATGAAAGAAAGATAAGTCTCGGTGTTAAACAATTAACGCCGGACCCCTGGGATGAGATTGAAGAAAAATTCAAGGTTGGCAGTGTCCAAAAAGGAAAAATTCAAAACTTGACGCAGTTTGGTGCTTTTGTCGAATTAGAGGAAGGTATTGACGGCTTGATCCATGTATCAGACCTTTCCTGGACAAAAATCATAAAGCATCCCAAAGAAGTAGTGGAGAAGTCCCAGGAAGTGGAGGTAAGAATTCTAGAAGTATCCAGGGAAAATCGGAGAATTTCACTTGGCTATCGTCAAGTCCAGGATGATCCCTGGCCGGAAATCGTAGAATTTTATGATGCTGGTAAAGAGGTAAGCGGCCAGATTATTCGAGTTTTGGAAAAGGGCATTATTATCCAATTGGAAATGGATGTTGAGGGTATCATTCCTTTTGGCAAAATGTCGAAACGGGATCGGCGTGCAATGGCTGGCCAATATGAGATTGGCGCGAATCTTTCCGGTATCGTGATGAAGGTTTCTCCTGAGGATAAAAAAGTAATTCTTTATAAGGAAGAACTTGCCGGCGCCGGCGGAACAAGTCCGGCATCAGCAGTTGATGAAGTAAAGAATTATTTAAAAAATCAGGATAGCGGTACAGGTGAAAAACTGGAGTTTCCAGAGGAATTACTGGAACAGGCTAAACAGGCTGAACAGGAAGGTGTATCCGGAGATTCACCGGATGAGGAATCTGTCCCCGAGCCTGAGGAATAGTTGAACTGGGTAAGGTAGGTTTTACCTTGTCTTTGAAACCATCCATTGAA
>DKQR01000092.1 GCA_002471805.1 Fidelibacterota bacterium UBA7303
TTTGCCCCCTGGGCTAGTTTGATCTCAAAACAACGCAAATGGGGATTTGCGGCTTTTTCTTTAAATTTTTCCCAGCTGAAGGTTCCATCTTCATTACGGACACCAAAAATGCCGGAACCGATCTGCATAATCACATCGCCACCGCCAACAGTGTGGTACGGCGCCAATCCGCCCTCCCCGGTATGCACCCAGGATCCCGTGGCCATCCCTAGTCCATAACTCATGGAACTAATAGCATTCTCTCCCAGGGCCCCGTAACTCATGGCACTCATACCCACAGGTCCCCGTACTTTCCAGGGTTCTTTGCAACCTGGACCAATGATGATCGCATCCTCCTCCGGCACAGTCCAGGGAGATACTTCCACTTCCTCTAAGTACTCTTTTCTTGAAAATAGGCCTTCAGTGCCTACATACCGCTTGCTCCGAATTTTCGGAGATGTTTTAACCCTCATTTCCTCTTTCTGTTTTGGAAACATGGAATTGCGGATATAGAGCCCGGGTTTATCAAAATCCCGTTTGGATCCAAAGCCAATAACTGTTTTTAAATATTTTCCCTGGATAACAATATTGGAAAAATCTATCCTGCTGAATGGCCGTCCTTCATCGTCAGCGTCAAACATGTATTGGCGCATTTCCGGGCCCATCATTTCGAGAAAATAACGGATTCGACCCAGGAGGGGGAAATTTCTTAAAACAGAGTGCTGGGTCTGTCGCCTGTCGTGTATATACCAGATCATAAACAGAATCGGTGGTACCGATATCATGATAAGAACAAGACTGGTTAAAACCGTTAAGCCAATATCTTGGAACATAGGGTTCTTCTAATTAATCATTTCACTATTAAAACCGGACAATTACAGGCTTTGATCACGTTTAAAGGTTTACTTCCCTTAAAAAACTTTGTTATGGGAGATTGAGTGGAAGCACCCATAATGATAATATGATTATCCCCTGCAGTTTGAACAATTGAATTTACGGGGTCACCTACTTTAAAAAGTGTATTCGTTTCGACACCGCTTCTTCTCATTAGTTTTTCTGCACGACCCGAAGCCCCTTTATACCCTTCACCAAAATGTTCATCCTTACTGATGGTCAACAGATCAACCTGGATACCAAATGCCTGTGAAACACGGACACCGTATTTTACTGCTTTGGCTGTGCCGGGCGAATCATCTACGGCTAACAGGATACGGTAATCTTTCTTCAAGTCGAAATTGTTTACGATAAATATGGAACTGTCGACATACTGTATAAAATCGTGAGCCATACTTCGCTTCCCGCTTCCACCAATAATGGTTAGGTCATATCCATACTTTTGAACTTCATCACGCAACTCCTCAATAATATCACCGTTTCTCAAAATAAGGTTTAAATCTTCAACAACAGATCCCTTCAAGTATACTTCGGCCCGGTTGGATCCATGTTCCACAAGCAGGTTTTTTGGAAAACCCGCTTCTATGGTTTTGGGTTCTATAAATTTATTCTCCGCAAGATAGGTGTAGGCCCACTCCAACACATCCACACCTGGCCGGTCAAAATCCCAGGATTCCATGACTTCATTGGCCAAACTAACGTCCTTAGAACTGAATTCTCTAATCTTTTGACCCACGTCTACAATGGTTGTGGATGCTTTAAGTGCGCGGGCAATGTTCATGCCCACGTCTAAGGTAGGGCCTGAATATTCTTTGCTGCTGACGGCTATTAGTATTTTCATAATAAAACTGGCCAATAAAACATTGAGATCAATAAAAGCAATACAACGGAAATTATAAACAGTTTCCAACCTGCTTTTAAATAATCACTGGAAGTAATAAGGCCTGTGGAATGTATAATCATACAGGTAGGCGATGCCACTATAGTTAAGTAGGCAAATGCTGAAGCGATGGACGTCATGATTCCTGTTATTAAAGGGTTGCCGCCCATATCCAAAACAATGGGGCCAAGCACGGCAACGGTTGCCGCATTGCTCAATAAATTTGTGAGTATTCCAGTCAAAACAACCGATACGAACCAGCGTACAAAACCCACATCCTGGAAAATGATCTCCAGATAGTGCAGGGTACCTTCCGCAACCCAAAGTGCCGCACCGGTCTCTTTCATCTGGATTCCCAATGATATCGCAGCGCCAAACAACATAATGACGCCCCAATTGGTATTATTACTAATCTCTTGCCAGTCAATTAATCCGAATGTCAAATATAGAAAAACGCCAATCAAGGCAACAATCCCGAGTCCTATAAAAGGGCTTAAAAAAATCCATCCCAAAAAAACAACAAAAAATATTACAATTGACATAATTTGATTTACTGTCATTTTTCCTGTTTTTGCAACTTGGACTTTTAGTTTTCTCACCGAAGAATCCATTATTTTTTGTTCTGGAGTAAAGGTATACCATAAAACAATTGCTGCAACGGGAATTTCTAATACCAGCATAGGATAAGCGAATTTCATCCAATCCAGATATGAAATTTCAGCTATACCAAAATCGGACAGGTATCCAATCATTATTACGTTTCTTCCTCCTCCGGATGGGGTTCCAAT
>DKQR01000186.1 GCA_002471805.1 Fidelibacterota bacterium UBA7303
TAAACCAAGGTGCATGTGGATCGGGACCAGAAATCGAACGGCTGCGATTTGAGCCTTCAGCACACTCATCATTTTCGTAGATACAATGAACAGAATCTTCGAAAGCATTCAAATCAAATTGGGCAAATGGCTGCCATCCTACTGCGATCCCATTATCATCAAAGATCTGCATGTCCGGAGAACCCCACGTGCCGCCATCATCAATACTCTTATAGATCTTATACCCTTCAAAATCAGCGTAACCGGTTACAATATCCGTTGATGTTTCACCAGCATCGTCCCAGTATAAAGTTACCTTGCCATGGTCTGCCACAGCGTGCGCTTCCGGTCTTGTTGGCGGTGTGTAACCCTGGTAATGAGAATTATACATAATCTGGGCAAACTTGGCGTTGCTGATTAGATCTTGCTTATTCTGACCAAAAATAATGCAAAACGAAAAGGGCACTTCTTCACCGACCGCCAAATCGAAAGGCCCACAACTCATAATGAACACACAATCCAACCCGCCATCGAATGCATCTTCATCTTCTAATCCTTCCAAAGAATCAAAGTGCGGATTCAACTCTGATCCCAGATCAGTATCCGGGTTAGGTGTGTGGAAATGCCAGGCGTGCTCTGATTCTAATACATTGGTCGTATCGCCAACCATAAGCTTATACATTATCTCTTCTTTATTCTTGGCCTGTGGGCATCCTTGGTTGCCGGCAAAACAGCTGCCGTTCCCTTCCCTGGTTACCACTCCTGGACGATTGTACCAGTCAAACCAGTGCCAATCGGTCATTTTCAGGTCTTCCCCGGGAAACCTATCTGGAAAGCCGTCCAGATCAAGATCGATCTCTCGTGTTGCTTTCGGAGTATCAAGTAATTGAGTAGCGACAATACCAAGATCTGTTGCTCCATTGCTGTTACCGTCATAATCATAGATCATGGCCATACTTACGATTAATGATTCACCGCCGATCTCAAATCGCTCATCATAATATTCCATATAGTCATCTTCATTGGTATGCACACCAAAATTTCCATAGATGTCGGAACTGGCAGCATCGGCATCCATATAGAATCCAAGCGTTAAACCTTGATAATCAAATCCTTTTCCTCGCTTGAGCTTGGTTCCGTCAGGCATGATCAATCCATCGTGGAATTCTCCATCCTCATCGGTCCAGTCACCGCTCTCATTGCGGATGCGAACTGTAACAAACATGATATCTTCAGCATATGATACACCGTAAGAATGGCCCTCTGCTTTGACCTTCAGTCCCATGGGATATCCTGATACTTCATATTCATCATTGGTATTGACCGTATTTCCACGATGTGCCCAGCGGTCATCGAATTCAATATATACATCAGTATCAGAGATAAATCGCCCTGTAACCTCTTGCCAACAATCAGGGTCTTTACGGGTTCCGGTACATCCTGGGAGATCTTCCACATATTCTTCTGCCCACCAACCTGGCCAAAATTTTTCCATCTCCCCGGTTTCGATATTTAGTTTTTCAGGCCAGGTTTGTGAATAATTACTGTGAGCCAAAAGCGGATAGGTATCGCCGGCATCTGAAAAATGGGTATCCCCAAAAATATCTCCAGCGGATACTTCAGTATTATGTGTATTGGTTCGTGCTTTAGTTGTGGCCTGCCAGTCAGTATTTGATCGACCACCGATCCGAGTAAACCATGATTCTGCTACGTTTGCGCCATAATAATCCAATATGTCATCATTGGTCCATTCTTCTTTATCATCACCATATTCATAAATATCAAAATCGTCAGCTCTTTCTTTTAAGGCTGGCCGCAAAGCCCATTTATAAATAAGCCCCATACGTGAACCGGAATTATTTGGATCTGACGTTCCCAATGCACTGATAAAAATTCGTTCATTTGTTTCATCGATCCCCCATTGATAATGATCCGTTATCAAATTGGGTGACAGAACTTTTGATACACTGTCCGGTCGCCAAATACCATTATCATCTTCAGCTTCAAACAGAACACTGACAAATAAAGTATCCCCATCATCATACCAACCATCGTATGCATCTGTTGAGACCCATGTTTGTCGTATGATTTCTGTTCCTTCCATGGTGGTTTCATAAATGGTCCAATTAAAATCAGATGTATATTTTTGCCCCGGGACACCTGCCAGGAACGCAACGTTCGGCAAATATGTATAATCACCCCATAGACCGGCAGGATGGTTATCCCAATCGATAAAACCACCATAATTGCTGATGGCATTTTTCACTTTACCCTGGAGCAGATACCCTTTTGCACGATCATTCAATGGATTGGTAGGAAATGGATAGTCTCCGATCTTTTCCACGGTTCCAGGAACAGACCGTTTAGGAAGAGGATGTTGATTTTGCTTATCTATTTTGTCTTCTTTGGGGAAAAGAAAATTGGACAAGACCAATATAATAATAATTTTTCGCATTATCTGAAATCGATCCTCATATAAAAATTGATCTGCCGTGGGCTGTAATACTTCCATGGCTGGTCATAGTAAGAACTGGGTTTATCGTGCTGTTCTGATGGTAGGCCTACTGTATCTGTATAATAAGTGCCGGGATCAGATGCCACACCTGTGAGAGGATAAATGTCCAGGTCATTCTTTAAATTGAATACATTATATATATTCATACCCATATTCACCTTGAGTCCGTAATACTCGAATGCTTTCGTAAATAATAGATTCACATTCTTGTATGAAGGCTGCCGTTCTGAATAAAGATTCTTTGTATCTATCTGTGGATCACGCCCATTAAAGATCATAGGTGTGTACGGAGGACCTGATTCATAAAATGCGGTCATTCCAGCATTGATACCATAAGGCAATTTCGTATAAACCGATAATGTCAGATCATGGGGACGGTCATAAGGCATTCGATATTCTTGCGATGGCGCATCTACGTAAACACCTGTGGCTGATGCCCAGTCATATGCGCTGTTTCCTTTGGCAATGGAATATGTATACTGAAGCATGGTATTGAATCGAGTTCCACGATTCTTTAATGTGAATTCTATCCCACGAGCGCTGCCATAGTCACCATTGGAAAAAACCTGGTATTCATACACACCGGAACGATTCGTTCGAGCAAACAGATTTTGAGACATTTTTTTATTGTATGCACCCAGGGTAAATGCCCACGCACGATTGAATTGAACATTAAATGCAAATGAATAGGATTCGGTACGGGAAGCGGTCATAGATGCATTCCCCACTGTAGCTCCGGATGAAGACTCAAATAATTCTTCAGGGTCCTCCTGCATGTTGGTACGTAAGAATACATTTTGATACACAGGTGTTTGATAATAAATACCATAATTGAATGTAAAGGTCGCCTGATCTGTGATCACATGACTGATCCCCAAACGCGGACTGATCTGATATGACCAATCTGTATCAGTGAATAGAACCTTTTGATTGGCAAGTCCAGATAATGAACTCACATCTTCTAATCCACGATCCCAAACACCATTATCATTATTATCCGAATAGAACCAGGGCTGTCCCGGTGAAAAGCTACCATTTGTATCTGCCCAGACCTGTGTATTGTAATTTACAGCATCGACACGCACACCGGCATTCACTACCATCCATGGTACTTCAAAAATATTTTGAACGTAAACTGATATTTCTTCTGGCTCGCGGAAGTTATCCCACTTGCCATTCCCATTGGCATCAGCATAAGGCTCACCAGGATCATACCTGTTGTTTCCTTCTCCAATATCTGGTTCTTCATAACCATCATCTGTTGGCAATAAGGAGTCCGGTCCTGTATCTTGCCAAAATTCTGCAAACGTTTGAAGAAAAGCACCTTCACCTAACCATGGTGATGACACTTCATAAAAATTTAATTTGTGAGATTTATAATCAAATCCTGACCTAATCTTGAGAGCATCGGTCAACTGGGATGTGAGGTCGATCCTGATCTCATTTGTCTCAGCCCGAGAAGTATTATAATTATAACTGTGACCGCCAAAAATACGTCCTTCGCTCCAGGTATACCCTGATCGTGTGGGCATATAATAAAAGGGGTCACTTTCCCAGCCTGAATATGTATATCCAAAAAATCCTTCATCAACAGGAATTTGAGGATTAGCCTGTGGATGAAATGAAGGGTGCATATCGATCTGGCTTTGTAGAAATCGATAATCAACAAATGGAGATGGATCTTCATACATTTCCGGCTCTAACCAGTAACTCCCATCACGATAATACAGGGACATGATCTGTTCCGGTCCATCCCATTCACCATCTGTATACCCCGTTCCTTCTCGATCTACCCATGGCTCACCACTATCCCAGATACCGTTTCCATTCAAATCTGTAAAATCTTCTGCTGTCTCCCAATTATACAGACCCGGTTCAGCTCCCACGTACCATCCGCTGCGGGGATCCACCATGGTATAAAACAAGGTATCTCCATTTTCAGAAATGGAGTGTGGAACCATATCCGGATTATACGGATCAGAAGAATCACGATAAGGCCCTGCCTCATGACGCCATTCAAACCAGTCCGGTCGATCGTCATCATCACTATCGTGCCAACGAACCCCTAAAAATCTATCTTGGACAAACTGTGTTGCACGAACTGTGAAAAATGTCCTTGAGGTCACCGATTGATTGTACTCCAAATAATATCGATACGTATCCTGGAATAGTTCGGTTTGACCATCGTTCCAAAACATGAAACTGGGACTGAAAATCTTTTGGTGGTTTTCCACTTGCCAATAGGAAGCATTGACACGGATCTTATTATTGGGTTTATAAGTGAGTTTTCCAAAAACATCCCACGTTTTCTTGAAACCGAATCCTCTGTAACCACTGACCAGGTCCCATGGCTGTACCAAATTCTCCCTATTCTGATTCAGTACGGTCATATATTCCTGGTAATTGGAACCGTCGCTTTCAAGAGTTGGAGGAGATTGATATACCTTATCATCAAATTCATAAACTCGAGAAGTTGCATTATTGGTATACTGGCCAGACATCCAAAATGTTAGTTTTCCACCGGTTCCAAATATGGGACCGCCTAAGCCTAGAGATACATCATCATAACCTCTCAAGTCATCGTATTCTGAACCCAGAGCTGCACCGACACTGCTGGTCTCATACCGAAAACCATATTGAAATTTGTCACGACCTGATTTTGTATGTACGTTTGAAACAGCGGACATTGCATCACCATATTCCGCATTAAATCCACCTTGTTGCCAGTCCAGTTCACGGATGGCCATTAAGTTGATCCGAGTTCCATTACCAATGACATTATAGATTGGATTTCTCAAATACATTCCATCCATCATATAAGCGATCTCACCGGAACGCCCACCTTGAACGTGAAGTTCTTCCAATCCTTTTTCTTCATAATCCGGAATTCCATGAGTTCGGCTTTCTACTTTAACAACACCTGACTGGAGAGTATACACCTCATTCAGATCGCGAATTGGTAGCGATTCAATAGTTTCACTTGACACCGTGACCTTACGAGATGTTTGACCTTTTTCCACCAATGGCTTTTCGCCATAGACTTCTACTTCTTCACCTTCGATCGTTTCTACTTCCATAGTAAAGTTTAGCCAAGTGGTCTGGTCCATCATGACATTGACCTCTTTCATGGTGATGGTCTTATAGCCGATCATCATGACCTTCACATCGTAGCTTCCCACCGGAAGGTTCAAAATAATATAATTTCCATTTACATCTGCGATGGCTCCCATGCCCAAATCAGGAACAAAAATTTGTGCTCCCGGCATAGACATTCCTTCTGAATCTTTCACCTCACCACGTATGGTACCGTCAGTACCGGCGACGGCGACTCCAAGGAGCAATAATAATGGAAGAATGTGTTTGATCAATTTCAAGGGAGTTCCACCCGTTGCAAACCAGAGGTACGTGTGATTTTGAATGGGTCACTTAATTCCGGAATAGATTGAAGTTCATTCAGTTTGACGTTATGGGCTCTTTTCATCAAATTCGATAATTGTGAGCCTCCACTTGATGTAGCAGAATAATTTCCCAGTTCCCATCTGGAAATTCCCACCCATTGTTGACTTAAAGATGTTGGATATTCATTCCATCTTATCTCCAATTCATCTTTTACAATGCCATATCCCTCTACAAGCCATGTAACATTTCTCTCACCAAATTCCACATCTGTGCCGATCATAACTTCCGTCAAAATATTGGTCACTTTGAAAGCATCTACAAAAGTAGTATCGGCACCGGGACAATCTGAAAAATCATCGGCAACCCACAGCGCATTCGCGTAACATTCCACATCACCATCATCATTGATGAATCCTCTTACGCTCTTGGCTGGGACCGACACATCTTCCACGTCTACTTTAAAAGATCTCTCTACACGATAAATGGCGACAGATGTTGTATCATAATATGATATTTCAACTTCTTCACCTTCACGGAGCAGGCCATTAGCAGTATAATAGACAACTTGGTCCTCAAATTGATTCTTGA
>DKQR01000001.1 GCA_002471805.1 Fidelibacterota bacterium UBA7303
ACTTTGGGATTCGGCTTTAAAAGGTGATCTACAAGCCATCAAAATGATCATGGATCGGGTGGACGGCACGCCACGCCAAACGATTGAAACTAACGTTCGGGAGTTTGATACCATCAAGATCATGGAGATCGGTGACGAGCCTGAACCGGGTGATAAGATCATCGCCTGAGGGCACCAGATTATAAGTCTGGTGCCCTGATTGTCGTGAAATTATAATATTCACCAATTTTTTCACCCATTTTAGGCATTTTATAATTAATTTCTAATGCCTCCTGTAAGGAGTAAATAAAAAAGATGAAAAGAGCATCATTAAAAAAGTACCCTGCTGGAAAAACCTATTACGTTAAGGTTTGGCATGAGGGTCTCAAAAAACATTATGAGATCAACACTCGTCAAGCACAAAAACGTAAGGCTGATGTTTTCCTGGACAAATTTCTGGGCGACTATAAAGAATGGTCAAAGCAGAAATTGGAGGAATCCAATCCCACCTATCTTCACAATGCCGTTCAGGCATTTTTAAAACATAAGAGGGGTGATGGTCAAACTTCAAAGGGTACCATTGAAGGCTACGAACTTGCTTTGAATGACTTAATCGAGTGTTGCCCTAATCCAAAGATGGATGTCAATGGATTGGGCACCCTCGTCAAAGTTGGTACGGTGTTGTATGAATACAAGCGAAAACTGGATAATACTTTAACTCTGAGTACGGTAAACATCCGATTGAGGTCTGTTAAGGCTTTTTTGCATTGGTTGTATGACCAAGATCAGATTAAGAAAATTCCGAAGATCACGATTACAACTACCCCACCCAGAGATAAGTTATATCCAAAGGAGTTCGAGGGATTAATGAAATACGTAAATGATCCTATTGTTACATCTTGGATTCGTTTTGCCAGATTCACAGGGTATCGACTCAGAGAAATACCTAAGGTGCATCTTGGTGAAAATGGATACTATCAGGCAATAGGAAAGAGGGGGAAGAAAAGGGAAATAAATCTTTCAGATGAACTGGTTGATTTGTTGCATAAGATTCAAGCAACAAATTATAAACCAGCCCGAATCTCCAAATCTTTCCAACTTGCTTACCGGAAATATGTTTTATCTCAAAACTCTGATTATCTCCCCGATGGATATTCCATTGATGAGATTCAATTAATTGGAAGGGATAAAATAAACCGACAAATAGCCAAGTTGTACATAGATCGTTATTGCTTACAGCATGGTCTTGATAAAGGTGATCTAACCGAAGGACAAAAAAGAACTGCTATGACACAGGGGAAAACATTCCATTGTCTACGGCATTTATATTGTACTGAGGTTCAAATAGCAACGGGTGATTATCAAAAGACCAAGTCCATCATGGCTCATAGTTCAGTTATAATAACCGAGCGTTATACGCACTTGGATACTATTGAAAGCACTAAGGCTATATCTGAACAAATGATGAAAGCACAGGCCTAATGAGATGCTCTATATGGGTGAAGATATGGGTGAACTAATAAAAAATAGGGGAAATAAAACAACTTGGAGGCTTATTTCTCAACGAGAAATGGAAAATGTCATGTTAGGTTGGGCACCAGATCCTAAATCTGGCGTGTCTACCATTTCCACCACCGCGGCATAAAATCGGGAGAGAAAATTACATAATTCTTGTAATAAAAAAGCCCCGCAAGATTGCGGGGCTTTTCCTAGTTGAATATTGAATCCAATTATTTTATCAATATCATTTTCCGGTTAAAGACGTGATCGTCTGCCTGAAGTCTGTAAATGTATACACCGGCGCTCACCGGGTTGCCAAAGTTATCGGTAGCATTCCATACCGCTAAGTGGCGGCCAGCAGGCTGCATTTCATTGATAATATTTTTGATCATTCTACCCATAAGGTCATAAACCTGCAACCGAACATTTGCTTCACCTGCCAAGTCATATGTAATTATGGTAGATGGATTGAATGGATTAGGATAGTTTGGATACAAGGAAAATTCGGCTGGTATCGGTTTTTCATCCCCTGCTGAAAGTCCAGAGAGAAAAAATTGACCAAAACCACTATTAACGGATAAGATCGGACCAGCGTTCACATCTCCTGCTGATACTGACGCCAGCATCATAATCACGGATGGATTTTGTATATTTTCAGCAAATTGAACATCAACCTGCAGGATGGCTCCTTCTCCAGGAATAATTCCAGTGGTGAAATCAAAGCCCAAAACGTATAAAAGGCCTTCCTCAGTTTCCCCTGAACTGCCATCAATGATTCCCGATGAAAAGCGATCCAGACCTGTGACATTAGTTACTGTAAGATAATTAGGCATATCTACCATTGAAAGTTCTACAATATTAACAATTTCAGTATTCAACATATGAATTTCAAATGACCCCATACCACCCGGTGTCAATCCATCAGAAACATTTTCAATTGAATAAACTACAGGCGGTTGACCAATATAAACTGTACTGGGAATTCCTTCTACATGCATCGGCAATCCATTTATATCAGAAACAACTGCATCATCAACAGAAATATCCACAATGGACGAATCAGGGGCCCCTGTGACCACATCATAGGTAATTTCAGCAATATGGGCAGTTCCAGGATTAAGCGGGTTTGATAACGTATTATCATAGGCAATCAGGCGATATATATTACCTACCATATCCGCAGTTAAAGTCCAGTCCGTCAGATCCAACAAGGGATTGAAATAATAATTTGTACCAGTAAGAAAAGGTGGATTAGCAAGAATATCAACTTGTATTCCATACACCGGTTGTGTATTCTGCATAATAATTGAACTGGTGAATTCCTCGCCAGAAATTCCATAACCGCCGGTAAGAACCAAATACTGGGTCTCGATGCCTACTTCGTAGACAGCACTCTCTGTCGTCCAATTCAATTCTATAAAATTCTCATCCTGCACACTGGCACCAGCATAGGATAGGTTCACTGTTATTTCTTCCTCAGCTACAGGATAGAGAACTGCTCTACAAACAGCGCCGCTCCCCGATGCAAGGGCTGTAGAAAATGCAATCCCGGTGATGGCCATATTACCATTGGCAATATCCACAACTTCCAGGCTCCAGTCTTCCGTGCGTTCAGTGGGTAAAATGGCAATGCTGTTCAGTACATCTGGGTAATCCATAATTTCAAAATAAAATAAGCCAAGGGAGGTTTCATTATTTACATAAAAATCAAGCGTATCCATCTGACCTGATAAAGATGCACCATTATCCATCCACAGTTCAACCCACTCAACCGGGGTCGCAGTAACAGTGTTTGTAGGATCTGATTCTGAGCCTGAAGGATAAACTGCAGTTACATAATAGTAATACGTGGTACTGTTTACAACATTTTCATCTAAATAGGATGTTGTTTGACCATCCACAATATCAATGTTTTCAAAATTTCCGTTATCCATGGATCGATAGATTTTATATTCATCAATCTCTACTGGACGAGTATTCTCAACTTCATCAATTTCCCACGGTGTAAAGGAGCCAGAAGTAACAAAAGTTGGTTCTCCTAATATCATATTCATAGCGCTTATTGTTTCCGCATTGACCATTGATTTATCCGGTAATGGTTGTTCAAAAGAACGATTTGTGACTATAAAGCGTCCTGCCGTCACATCAAACACTACAGATTCTTCAGAACCAGACCATCCGATACCAATGTTTGAGTATACTTCTTCATCCTCAATAAAGATCGCATATCCACCAGGTGAATAGATACCGTCACCATATGAATCAAAAATTGTAAATGTATAAGATCCAAAGAGTAACTCAATATCCCACGTGTATTCTGTTTCATTTTCCAATGCACCATCTGTATAGGCTTCAACAATTTCACCTGTTTCGTTATCTGTGATTTGCCATGTTGTTTCATATCCCCATGAATCTGTTTCAATAATAATCGTCACAGGACGTGAGAAAATCGGGCCAATTGGCGGATCCCATGTAAGTAAGACCTGAGCATCCATACCATCTTCAGCAGTTAAATTATGAGGTTCCTCAATATAGCCTGGGTAAACTGTGACCGTTCCAGAGTCTGTACTGGCAATCCAGTAAAAACCGCCAATATCATCTGTGACAGTTACATTTTCAAAATTGATACCCACCTGATCGGCATAAGCATTCGTATGTATCACCAAATCCACCTCAAGAACAGCACCGGTCCCTGCTGAAATATTACTATTATTCTGGTCAAACATCACAACCCGTGTATTGCCATTTTCCAGGACACTAAAATCAGCTGTAAATCCTTCTGCACGGCCCATCGCAGTCAAATCAACAATATCTAAATAATTCGGGGTATCATAAAAGTCAAATTGCATTCCACCCACAATATCGCTGTTTTCCAGTTCGATGTTAATTGAGACAGTATCCTCCACATCACCTGTATCTGATGTAGCACTTAAATAAATCACATCCCCAATTGTCATTGATCCATTTTCACCGGATGAAGAAAGAATATTTCCATTTTCATTACTCACAATGAGATTATATATATTTAGACTAAGTACAGCTGAAAGGACATCTGTTCCATCAAAATGTAGATTTAATACAACACCATCACCGCCTGCCGGAATACCGTCAGGGCCACTCCCATTGTAGAAGACAACACGGGCCGACCCATCACTGAAAACAGTATAATCAGAAGAAAAAGATGAGGTCTCGCCTGCAGGTGTGGTCCCCGACATTTCCACCATTGCCGGCACGGCAATTACATCAAATTGGATCCCACCTACAGTGGAGTCTGGATTGGTTAAGGTTACAGGAACAACAATATCATTTGTGTAGCCATCAACCTCAACATGGCCAAGGCTTACAGTAACATCCTGACCAAATACTGCAATAGGAAACGCAAATGCGAACAGTAATAAGTAAATTGACTTTTTTAATGATGACATTAAGTCCTCCGACTTTGGTATCTGGTCTTCAATAATATTACCAAGTTGAAACAGAAATTAAACTTCTCTTTCTGGGAAAAACAGTTAATTGGTTTTCTATAAAATAACGCTTTTATCCCGAGAAAACACTTATAATTTAATACAAAAGTGCCTGGGAAAATCTTCCATGAAATCAAATAAATATTCACTGCCGACAGATAGGGTGATTAGATATTTTCTTAGACTTTTTTTCTTTTTAACCCACTTTGCATAGATCTTGCTTTCAAATTTTTCTTACCGGGTCATGGTGATCACACCTGGGTAAAGCCCTGATTTAAATAATGCTGAAGTTTTTTATACTTAATCTCAATCTGTTTTCCATCCGGACTTTTAACCATTACTTTTTCATTCCGGCCAATTTTCTTCCCTGCAGTGATAGGTGTTCTTACCTGCTGGGGCTGGTTGGATTTTTGCTGCGGTTCGGGCTGGCCGGCGAAACCCATGCCTGTAGTATCCTGATGCTGCATTTGTACATTGCGTACAGAACGGTCCTTTGCCTGTGGTTGCTCGGTAACACCTTGAATTTGCGTTCTGAATAATCGTTGGACAGTGGTGGCATTCATATCCGCCATCATTTCCTGAAACAGTTTAAAGCCCTCCGATTTGTACTCTAAAAGTGGATCTTTCTGGCCATAAGCTCTTAAGTTGATCCCTTCACGGAGCTGGTCCATGGCGTATAGATGGTCTTTCCATTTTTCATCA
>DKQR01000195.1:0-2116 GCA_002471805.1 Fidelibacterota bacterium UBA7303
AAAACCTCCAATCCAATTATGTCTAACGTTCGGCCAAAGCCG
This sequence comes from Fidelibacterota bacterium UBA7303, assembly GCA_002471805.1. Classification (GTDB taxonomy): domain Bacteria; phylum Fidelibacterota; class Marinisomatia; order Marinisomatales; family UBA1611; genus UBA2134. Next base: position 43 of record DKQR01000195.1, read on the forward strand.
CTGGTACTGCCAAAAACAACTCCGAACCGGACAAAACCCAAAAAAATAGTACCAGTTAAGAAACCACTTGTAAAAGAAAAGCAACCGCCCCTGAACCAGCCGGTGCTCCCTTACCGTACAACCATGACCGTACGCGATATCCAGATTTGTAAAAGAATTAAAAACAGAAACCCCGTAGGCACCGATAATTATTTCACCAACAATGTTGATACATTATTCTGTTATACTCGAATACAAAATACTGGCGGCAAGCAGGAACTGGCTCACCTCTGGTATTATGATAATCAAATTGTAACCACTGTACGGTATAATATAAAAACGTCGAATATTTATCGGTCATGGACTAGAAAGACAATATTTCCACACCAAATAGGGACTTGGCGTGTAGATGTACTGGACAGCGCGGATGTTGTGATCGGATCAAAATCTTTTTATATAACTGATGGCAGAGCCAATTAATACTTGGTGAAAAATCTTTATATTTTACTTATCTGTTTCCTGATTTCCTGTGGTCCTGCTGTCCGCCAGGATCAAATTACAATGAACTGGACTCAATTTGATCTGGACCTTCCTGATGGTATTGATATTTTTCATGGGAAGAATAAAGAGATTCCTTTAAAGGCCTGGGTTGCAAAGATTGATCTTTCTAATCCAAAAATAAAAGTAGGTGTTTTATCTTCTAATGATGCAGACCGCCGGGAAACACCGCTGCAGTTTTCAAAAAACTTCGGAGCAAGCCTGGTCTTGAATGGCGGTTATTTTCTGATGGATAAAGTTCCTGCGCAGCATGTAGGATTATTGAAAACCAATGGCATCCTGGAAGAACCGGCAAGCCACAGTGTTTTCAGGGAAGGTTTACGGTATTTTGTTAACCGCGGTGCTTTTGGGGTTGATGGTTATGGCGGCGTTGATATTGCATGGTGTTCCACAAAAAATGATTCTATCTTTGAATGGCCTGCGCCTATAGAGAACCGGCCTGGTCATCCTGCGGATTCATTGATCTTTTCTGCTGCGACCCATTGGAATATGAGGGAGGGGATCCATGGGGGTCCCGTGTTGATCCACGATGGTAAAATCAATATCACTGTTGAAGAAGAAGCATTTTTTAATACACCAATAGCCGGTGTGCAGCCTCGTTCTGCTATTGGTTATACAGAGAATAATCAACTTATAATGTTGGTGGTGGACGGGCGTCAGCAGGAGAGCAGGGGTGTGTATCTGGAAGAATTAGCCATGATAATGCAGCAGTTTGAATGTATTGAAGTTCTCAATCTGGATGGAGGCGGTTCCAGTGCCATGGTTGCAGACAACCGTCTCTTGAATCGGCCCGCAGGCCGCACCTTCCAGCGTGAGGTGATGTCGGCGATCGGCATTTTTTATTACGACTGATAATCATGAAATATATCCGCGGCATATATGACTGGGTTCTATCCTGGTCCGAAAAACCGGGCGGGCCGTCGGCCCTGGGTGTTATGTCTGCGGCAGAGGCCTCCTTTTTTCCCATTCCGCCGGATGTTCTTCTTATTCCCCTGGCACTAGGCAACAGGGAGAAGGCGATATGGTTTGCGACGATCTGCAGCGTTTGCTCCATTATGGGAGCCGTGGTAGGCTATGGGATTGGCCATTTTATCTGGTGGGCCGAACCGGGACAATTCACCGGTTTTGCTCAGTTCTTTTTTGATCACATCCCCGGATTTACGATAGCAGCTTTTTCAAAGATTCAAGTACAGTATGATCAATGGGATTTCTGGATCATTTTCACCGCCGGATTTACACCGATACCATTCAAACTCTTCACCATCAGTGCAGGTGCTTTTGAGATTGACTTTGCCGCTTTTGTTTTGGCCAGCCTGGTGGGCCGCAGTGCACGGTTTTTTCTTGTTTCCGGATTAATTAAAAAATATGGCGAACCGATTCATGCATTCATTGATAATTATTTTAATATTTTGGCCCTAGCATTTACTATATTATTATTTGGCGGATTTTTAATGGTAAAGGTCCTGTTTTAATCTTAGGTGAAGTTGCTCGGGGTGTGGCGCAGTCCGGTTAGCGCGCGTCGTTCGGGACGACGAGG
>DKQR01000195.1:2442-4240 GCA_002471805.1 Fidelibacterota bacterium UBA7303
AGGTCGGGAGTTCGAATCTCCCCACCCCGACATTTAATACAAATTCATGCCATTTTTAATAATCATATATTCACAGTAACTTTATGTTATGGAAAATATTCGTCTTGGTCTTCGGATTATTGGTTATGGAGGACTGCTCCTTTTTGTAGTCCAGATTGTTAATTTATGGCTAGAATTGTTTGAACCATCACTAACATTGATTTACTGGACCTTGGGTATGGGCATGGGTTCCCTTTTCATCCTGGTGCTTGTGGACCGGCTGACCAATGATGAAGACCGTCATTATTCAAAAACTGTAGTGAAATAAACATGATTGTTTCAACTCAAGACCAACTGGCTGGTTATCAGGTTGTGGAAACATTGGGTCTGGTGCAGGGCAGTACAATCCGTGCCAGGCATATAGGCACGGATATTCTGGCAGGGTTAAGAAATATTGTTGGTGGGGAAGTGCACGAATACACTAAAATGCTCGCAGAATCGCGGGAGCAATCCCTGGACAGGATGATTGCTAATGCAGAGGAAGCGGGTGCCAATGCCGTCCTTTGCATGCGCTTTGCAACGTCCACTGTCATGTCCGGCATGGCTGAGTTTTTAGCCTATGGAACGGCGGTAAAAATAGAACCTGTTTCCTGATCTAATATTAATCTGATTTAATCCATATCTGAAGGCTGTTGTTTTTGAATTTTGCAGCCGCTATATTCATTATTATGTATTGGAACCAACATTTAGAGTCCGATGATGAAGATCAATGGCTGGCCGGTATGGAGTCAGCGGAAGATGAGCTTGAGATCAAAGAGGCTGTTCGAGTTCAGGATCCTATTTCCACGTTGGAACTGCCAAAACCGCTTACGGTTGAAGAAGGTACCAGCCTGCATCATGCTCTGGATGTATTGCAGAAAAAGCGTCAAAATTGCATCCTGGTGGTGAAGAACGATGTCCTTCATGGAATTTTAACAGAACGGGATATCCTTTTGAAGGTAACAGGTAAAGGATACGACCTGGACCTGGTTACCGTGGATGAATTTATGACTCCTGATCCAGAATATCTTACTCCGGAAAATCCTCTGGCATACGCCTTAAATAAAATGCATATCGGCGGCTTTCGACATGTCCCGATTGTCAATGACGACAGGGTGCCCGTGGGCCTGATTGGGATCACAGATATTATTTCCACCATTGCGGACTACTTTAGCAGGGAGATCATCAATCTGCCCCCTCTGGACCGCCAGGTAGATTCTGACCAGCCTGAGGGTGGTTAGCTCCACCATATTTTTCACTGGTTTCTTATACTTTCATTAATATCCAAGCCGATTTATGGATAGAAAATCGAAGGCATGGCGTAACAATGCCAAGATCAATATTGGCTGGCGTGAGTGGATATCCTTCCCCAATTATGATAATTTCAGGCTGAAAGCCAAAATTGATTCCGGCGCCCGCACCTCGGCATTGCATGCCACCCATTTACAGGAATTTGAAAAAGACGGTTTACCGTGGGTACGATTCCGGGTATACCAGTCGCGGGAATTTATGTATGTGGAGAAACCTATTCTTAGATATACAACCATTAAGAATTCATTTGGGGAATCCCAGATGCGTCCTTTAGTACAAATGAAGATCAAACTGGGAAATAAATCTTGGAAAACAGATATTTCATTAACCCAAAGATCGGGAATGGCGCACCCGATGCTGATTGGCAGGAATACATTAAAAAAGAAGCATATGATTCACCCCAAACGATCATTTGTATTGACAGAAAAAAATAAACAATGAATATTCTAATTCTGTCCAGAAATAAAAA
>DKQR01000195.1:4629-5273 GCA_002471805.1 Fidelibacterota bacterium UBA7303
CGGGTGGTAGATTATATGCGCTGTTATATGAATATTACCTCGGAAAAACCAGCAGTGTACTTCGGCGGAGATGCACTTGGAAGAGCCGATGCCATTATACCCCGAATCGGTGCTTCTGTAACTTCTTATGGAACAGCGGTGGTACGGCAGTTTGAAATGATGGACTGCTATTGTGTTAATTCTGCAAATGCCATTTTGAACTCCAGGGATAAATTAAAATCACTGCAGATACTGGCCCGGAACGGCATATCCTTGCCCGATACTGGTTTTGCCAGCCATACCAAAGATATTGAAGGTGTAATTGAAAAAGTCGGCAGTGTACCTCTGGTGATGAAACTGTTGCAAGGTACTCAGGGGCACGGTGTGGTTTTGGCAGAGACCCGCAAAGCCGCAGAAGCGGTCATGAGTGCCTTTCGGCAGCTGGATGCGGATATTATGGTACAGGAATTCATTAAAGAGTCAGCGGGAACGGATATTCGCGCCCTGGTAGTGGGAGACCAGGTTGTTGCTGCCATGAGACGTATCGCTGCGGAAGGTGAGTTTCGCTCCAATGTACACCAAGGCGGGGAAACATCCGCTATAGAATTGACAGACCGCGAGATTCAGATCGCTATCGAAGCGGTGAAAATTCTGAATCTGTCTAT
>DKQR01000170.1 GCA_002471805.1 Fidelibacterota bacterium UBA7303
CCGTCTTCAAAAGTCCAGATCGGCAATGCCAGACCCCAGAACCGTTTCTTGGAGATCATCCAGTCACCCATATTATCCAGCCATTCGTGCTCCCGTTCCTGACCCCAGGAAGGAATCCACTCAATATCATCAACAATCTTTTTGATTTTACCACGCCAATCCATATTGATATACCATTCATCGACTAGCCTGAAAACAAGTTCATCTCCAGACCGCCAGCAGTGAGGATAGATATGCGGATAATCTTCCGCATAGACTAAAAATCCCCGGTCTTTCAGATCACCGATAATTTTTACGGATATTTGCATATCTGTGGCGGGAAGACCGGTTAACCAACCGAATTTTTCAATGAATTTTGCATTATCATCCAAAGGTGCGATATTCACCAATCCAAGATTTTTCCCAATTTTATGATCAATGTCCCCGCAACCAGGCGCCATATGTACAATCCCTGTTCCTTCACCTGCGATAACAATATCATTACCGATACTGTCTTTACCGGGATCGATCACCTGATGCTGGGAAACGCCTGTTGCATTTTCAGCCTTCAATTCTTCTTTAACATAAGGATAACCCCCAGCCACATTCTGGGCTTCCAGGTCATCATAGGGTCCTTCATATTTCCATCCCAGCATTTCGGAACCCTTGATGGTATCCAACAGTTCATACCCGCCCCTTTCCTTGAAGATCTGGGCAATTGTTTTAAGTTTGGGGACACCATCAATCCATTGTTTTTTTTCTTTGAATTGTTTATCCAATCTCAGGTATTCCAGGTTTTCTTCTGCGAAGTAATAGATTGAGTCGTCGACCGCTTTCAGCTTTACATAATCCAGATCCACATTCACACCCACAACCACATTGGACGACAGGGTCCAGGGTGTCGTGGTCCAAACCAATAGATATTCATTGTCCCTGTCCTTGATAGGAAACCGGACAAAAACAGATTTGTGGGCCACCAGTTTGCGCCCTTCAATGATTTCCATTTGAGAGTAAGAAGTCCCGGACCGTCCACTCCAGGGGACAACATCATTCCCTTTATAAATCTTGCCCTCGGTCCAAAGCTTTTTTAAAAAAGCCCAGATCGTATAATTATTGTCATCGGACATGGTATAATAGGAATTATTCCAATCCATCCAGTAACCCATACGCTTGGATTGCTCCGTTTGTATGTCAGAATATTTATGGACCCTTTCCTTGCACAGGTTCACAAATTTTTCAATCCCGAACTCTTCCACATCCCGCTTGGATGTAAAGCCTAATTCTTTTTCAACCTCCACTTCCACCCACAAACCCTGGCAGTCAAACCCATTCTGATAGCGTAAATCAAACCCGCACATGGCTTTATAACGGTTGTAAATATCTTTCAGGGTTCGCCCCCAAGCATGGTGTACACCCATGGGGTTGTTGGCTGTAATGGGACCATCAATAAAACTCCAGCGTTTTTTTCCTGCATTTAAGGCCCGGCGCTTTTCAAATATTTTATTTTTAGCCCAATAGGACAGAATCACATGCTCATTGGCAATAAAATCAACTTTTGCGTCTACTTTTTTGATACTCATTTATAAGGTGATTTCTTATGAAGTCAGGGCGGGGAAATTATCTATTATATACGGGGATTGTAACGGATCATTTTCAAAAAAAACGCCCCGACCGGGGCGTTTCAATTATTTTTTTAACCTAAAGTTCCAGCGTATAAAATCTGGAGGCGCCACTTGGTTTTTTGACCAGCACCAGTATGGCACCCTTGGACCGGGCAGCCTCTACTAGTTTGTCAAATTGAGATACCGTTGTAATTCTTTGCGTACCGACGCGTTTAATAATGTCTCCTTCCCGGATTCCTTTTCGATAAGCCTCACCATCTAGATCAATATTGGTCACTACCAGGGCATTTTCATTGGTGAGACCATATTTTTTTTGCAAACTGTCTGTGATTTCTTTCAATCTGAACCCAAATTCATTTGATTCTTTTTTCGATTTTGTAGCCAGCTGCCGTGGCTCATCTGGCAGTTCCTCCAGCTGCACTTTGATCGTTTTGTGTTCGCCGTCACGTATAATCTTGACTTTGCTCGTTGTCTCGGGTGAAGATAGGGAAACTACATTTTTTAGGTTCGCTGGGTTGGAGATTGGTTCACCATTAAATGTAATAATCAAATCCCCTTCTTGAAGACCGGACTTTTCAGCGGGGCTGCCTTCAACCACATCTGTAATTAAAGCACCATTACGGGTATCGATCTCCAGGGCACGGGCTGTTTCATCATCAAGTTCCTGGATATACACACCCAGCCAGGATCGGGTAACATACCCTCTCTCAACAAGGTCCGACATGATCCGGGAGGCCATATTGGATGGAATTGCAAATCCTACACCGCGATTACCTCGTTCGTACCCGCCGGTGGCAATGGCCGTATTGATACCGATTAATTCCCCATTCATGTTCAAGAGTGCACCTCCGCTGTTGCCAGGGTTGATCGCAGCATCAGTCTGGATAAAATCTTCATAACTCTGTGAATTCAAAATATTGCTGCGGCCCAGGGCAGATATAATCCCGGTGGTCACCGTATGGCTCAGGTTTTCTGAAAATGGACTGCCCACAGCCATGACCCACTCCCCCACACGTATTTGATCAGAATTGCCCAGTTGTATGTCCGCTAGATCTTTTGCTGCAATCTGTAGGACTGCCAGATCGGACTTCGGATCCGTTCCAATGATAGTGGCCTCATATTCACGCTTATCCATGAGTTTTACCTGGATGGCATCCACATCATCTACCACATGGTTATTGGTAAGTATATATCCCTTTTCCGCATCTACAATAACCCCGGAACCCAGCGCGTTCGTCTTGAATTCACGGGGGTGGCCATTTCTCCGATCAGGGAAAAAAAAGAAAAACATATCATTATCTTCGGGCCAGTTCATGGAGATCTTTTTATTGGTAACGATGGTCACAACCGCCGGTTTTGCTTTTTCTGCAACATCAGCGAACGCTTCGCTGAATTGCCGCACAACAGAATTTTGGGCCAAAAGCAACCCTGTAATTGTAAAAATAATGTATAACCGTTTCATAATACCTTCAAATTTATTTATTAATATAATGCCAAGGACTGTATCAGGTTCCAAAAAATAAAACAGCCCCTGAAACTGAATTCCAGGGGCTGTCCTTTGGATTGTTTTAATGAATTACTTCAGGTATAGCATTTTCTTGGTTGAATGGAAAGTCCTGGAGGACAAGGAATAAAAATACATTCCAGTAGCAACTTGACTTCCAATATCATTGGTACCATCCCAGACAATGGCATGATACCCAGGTGTCATATGGTTGGAAGTCAGGGTTCGGATCTTTTGCCCCATCAGGTTATAGATCGCCAGTTCAACCATTCCTTCTTCAGGCAGATCAAACCGAATCTCAGTTTTGGGGTTGAAAGGGTTTGGATAATTCTGGTGCAGTGCAAAACTAGCTGGAATCATATTCACTTCAGAGTGAGATGTTCTGGCTATGTATTTTACCAGATCACCATTCGCTCCCGCTAGGGCAATCTCATCCATGGACACCTGGCTGACATCCCGCGCCTGTCCCCTGAACTCCATGGGAATGTTTAAAATTGTATTCTCTGACCGTTCAATGGCACCGCCATCAATATCTGCGGCAATGACCTTTAATATGCCCGGTTCTTTTACCACGTAGGAAAGAATTACATTTTCCTGGATTTCCATCAGGGAGGGCGCCTCAAGAATCACCATCTGCGGGTCATAACTGAGTTCAAACTGCAACCCCCGGACCGGACCGCTGTATTCTATATCCAATTTTAACTGTGAATTTTCATAATCAGTTAAAAGATCCACATAGGCAATTTCGTCCGCATCAAAACCGGCCTGGCGGGCAGTACCGCCAAAGATAATATCAACAATCATGACCACATCGGCAATATTTATCGCTTCGTCCATATTCGCGTCAACATTACGGAACTGGTCATCACTGGGGGTGACTTCTTCAAGAATGAAATCCACAACTGCCAGAACATCCGTAATATCAGCATCGCTGTCGAAGTCGGCATCACCAAGGGTATAGGGAACTGTACAAGCCTGGTTTGAGGCTCTTGATTCCAGCACACCATAGTCTTCAGTGGTCCAGACAGCGCGAACATGGTAACAATATTCCTGATAGTTTGGAGAAACTGCAATGGTGGTAAAAGTATCTGTAGTGGTTGCCACCAGAGTTTCATTTTCCAGGCTATCCAATCCATAGACTTTATATTCGTCCAGGACATCTTCCCGGGTCCTGTTACCGGGCAGCAATCTTGGATGTACAGTGATATTCTCTTCTGAA
>DKQR01000211.1:0-1614 GCA_002471805.1 Fidelibacterota bacterium UBA7303
TGGTCCCTGGATCGCGGTTCATGGTGCATGGTTCATGGTCCAGATCGCACCCCCCACGCACCCCGCACCCCCTTTATATGCCATGTGTCTGCCGATGGCTAAAGGCTGAGTTTTTGAGACTCATTACTATAAATTTTTTCTATTTTTTTATTAAAGTCCTTTACTTTTGTTTAAATAGTGTTTTACATTGTCTTTGAAAAAAAGGTATCCTATAAAAAATTTTGTAAATTTTTTTTATATCAATGATAAATTTCATACAACTTGATTCTAATGGAACAAACTAGAGCTTATATAGACTCTCAAATAGATCGTATGATTGAAGGCGGTTTAGAAATAACAGATCGAGAGGCGTTTACAAACAATATTTTAGATTTTATGGGTGTTGTAAGAGACATTGAATCAAGTAACGACAATTCTCAGGTTAACCCTGACAGTGGCGCAGCAGGGGTTTATCAATTTTTAGACGATAGTGTCAAAACAGCTAGAAACAGAGCAGGACACGAAGAAAGCAACGTGGCACACGAAAATAGAGAATATGTAGCTAATATCTCTGAAAATCCATTGGAGTGGGACGAGGATCAAGCTGGTCTAATGTTCTTGGCTCATGCTTTTGGCGCTCCAGTTAATAAGAAAAGAAGCCCAGTAATAGGTTCTGATGAGTTATTTCACCGTATAGGCACGGATTTTGACCCAGATGCTCAAAAAGATTTATACATGAATTATCATTATCGAGCCATTCCCAATGAAGCGACTTATAATCGAGCTACCGAGAAAATATTAGAGAACTATACGCTTAGATTCCCTGAAATCAGTAAGAATCTCGGTGGCTCAGTCACTAAACCATTTTATTCAGACAAAAGGTATCTGATCTAATGGCTCGTGAGATTTATGAAGTTCTTTCTTCCATGTTGCCAGAAGGGGTGGTTCTTGCTACACCTGAACAATCCCGTGAACAATTTCCAAAAGGCGCTGCTGAAGATAGATGGGGCGAGACACTGTTGCTTGAAGATTCGCCGATAGGCACTACAGGCACTGTTTATGTCAATTGGGAAAAACTACAGCAGCAAAAAGACGCAGGAGAACTTGAAGATGTGAACAGGAGTGCACAAAAATTGGTTAAGGGGGAATTGAACCATTTGCTCAAGATCCATAACCCTGATTTTTTTGAAGATATGCTTAATACAGCCCTGGCAGATCCAAGGTTTGTAGAATGGCAAACGAACAGAAAGGAAACAATGAAAGATGACAGAAGCATTGAAGATTTTATTCGTGCTTCAGGTTTAGACAATACCATAGGCGGTACTTATTTTGCAGGCGACCCTGACCTGCCGAGCATGAGAGGCTGGAAACGAGACTTTTTAAACATAGGTATGGGTCCAGAACTAAAAGAAAAGATTCAACAAGTGTGGAAAATGCAAGGTTGGGAATATAACCTCGGTGGCCCCGTAACCAAGCCCCTTTATGCAGACAAAAGGTATATATAATGACCACTCTCCGTTTAACCGAAGTCTATAAGAAAAAACCGAACCTTGAACCGTTAATCAATAAAATCAAGGCCGATGAACCGTGGTTAAAGAACCAGGTGAATTTCATCTGGCTGATTGGTAGTTTTGC
>DKQR01000211.1:1936-5540 GCA_002471805.1 Fidelibacterota bacterium UBA7303
AAAGGTACTGCCAGGGAAGATAGTGATGTTGACTTGTTGATGGTCCAATATGAAGACAACCTGGAGCCTTGGAAAAGGGAATTGCGTCATTTTGCAAAATTCTTCCCCGATATTAAATTACAAACGCATCAGCTGTTGAATGAGCGCTGGCAAAGGATCAAGCAAAATAAGTCCCCTTTTTACCAGGGCGTTGTAAACGAGAAAGACCACATTGGGATTGTGCCTAATGGCCAATAAGAAACAGGAAAAGTTAAGTGCCAGGCAAGAGCGTTTTGCTCAGAACGTGGCTTTAGGCATGAACAATGCCAAAGCGGCGCGGGAAGCGGGATATGCTCCAAAAAACGCAGCCAGGGCAGGTTGTCTCCTTACCAAGAATAAAGATTCAAAAGTTCAGAAACGAATCAATGAATTACAGAAAAAAGGAGCAGATCGGGTGTTATTGACTTTATCCAGGCACCTGCTTAATTTAATGGAAATCCGGGACAGAGCCTTTGAAAAGGGTTCTTTTTCCGCCGCTGTAGCCGCTGAAATTGCTCGTGGCAAAGCAGCAGGATTATATGTAAATAGATCCGAACTAACGATTAATAAGATAGAAAGCATGAGCAAGGAAGAAGTTATTGATCGCCTAAATAATCTTTATCAGGCTACCGGGGGAGCTTTACCCAACAGCAAGATTATAGATTTAAAATTAGAACATGAACCAAAAATTAACGGAAGTACCTGAAGAAACACTTAAGGAATACTACGAACTCAGTGAACGCTATAAAGAGCTTACTGAGATTGAGCAAGCGCAAACGAGCTTTTTGTCATTTGTCAAAAGCCAATGGCCAAGTTTCATTCAGGGACATCATCATACAATAGTAGCAAAAGCCTTTGATCGCATAGCCGAGGGTTCCTTAAAGCGGTTGATCATCAACATGCCTCCCAGGCATACGAAAAGTGAGTTTGCGAGTTTCTTGCTCCCTGCTTATTTAATCGGGCGCAATCCTGCTCTTAAAATTATTCAAGCTACACATACGTCTGACTTGGCGGTTCGCTTTGGGCGTAAAGTCAGAGACTTGATTCAATCGGATGTTTATAAACATATTTTCCCGGAAACGGTATTGAACCCTGATTCAAAGGCAGCAGGAAAATGGGAAACCATGTCGGAGAAAGAGCCTACTGTTCGTGGGGAGTATTATGCTGTTGGTACGGGTGGCGCTATTGCTGGACGGGGAGCTGATCTTTTTATCATTGATGATCCCCATTCCGAGCAGGATGCCATGTCCAAAATAGCTTTGGCTGATGCTTACGAGTGGTACACTTCTGGACCACGGCAACGACTGCAACCAGGAGGTTCAATCGTCATAGTCATGACCCGGTGGTCGATGAAGGATTTGACCGGGCGTTTGATCAAGGACATGTCCCGCAGCGAACAGAACGATCAATGGGAGTTGATTGAATTACCGGCGATTATGCCCAGTGGCGATGCCGTATGGCCTGAGTACTGGAAAATTGAGGAATTGGAAGGTATCAAGGCAGCTTTGGGCAATGGACCAAAATGGTTTGCCCAGTATATGCAGAACCCTACTGCCGAAGAAGGGGCATTGATCAAGCGGGAATGGTGGAAGGAATGGCCTGAGGAGAAGCCCCCTGAATGTGAATACATTATCCAGAGTTATGATACCGCGTTCCTACGCACTGAAACTGCCGACTATTCTGCGATCACTACTTGGGGTGTTTTTTGTCCTTATGGCAGGATCGGAGAGGAAATGTATACCGGTGAAACCGCACATTTGATTTTATTGGATTCGGTCAAGGCGCGGCTGGAATTTCCAGAGTTAAAAGCCAAAGCCTTGAAGTTATATGAGTATTGGGAACCCGACACCGTTATTATTGAGTCCAAGGGAAGCGGTACTCCTTTAACCCAGGAATTACGGAAAATCGGCATACCCGTGCAGAATTTTACTCCCAGCAAGGGCTCTGACAAAGTAGCAAGGGTCAATGCCTGTACGCCTTTGTTTGAGTCTGGAATGGTCTGGAAGCCTGATGAATTTTGGGCAACAGAAGTGGTTGAAGAATGCGCGGCTTTTCCTAACGGGGATCATGACGACTTGGTGGACTCCATGTCACAGGCAGTTTTGCGTTTTCGCCAGGGTGGTTTTGTACATTTGGCGACTGATTATGAGGATTCGTTTGAGGGCCATCGCCACAAGGAAATGATTTATTACTAATGCTGCCAATACTGACAATTGGTATGGCTACCTATGATGATTATGAAGGTGTGTTTTTTACGATTCAAGCATTAAGGATGTATCACCCGGAAGTAATGGACCAGGTTGAAATATTGGTTATTGATAACAATCCAGAAGGTGAAGAAGGAAAAGAAGTAAAAAGGTTCATTGAGGGTTATGAAGCGGATTCAGGTTTATTTACACAAGGAAATGTTCCAAACGGAAGGTATATCCCCTTTACTGAATATCAAAGCTCTTTTGTTAAAGGGCAAGTATTTGAACAGGCAAAAGGCGACTTTGTTCTTTGTCTCGATTCCCATGTGTTTTTGGTTCCTGGTTCTTTGAAAAAACTTATTGATTATTATTCTATGTTTCCTGACACTAAAGATCTTATTCAAGGTCCTCTGATACACGATAATTTGTGCAATTTTTTTACTCATCTTCAGCCTGAATGGAATGATCAGATGTTTGGAAACTGGGAGTTCGCCGAAGAACTTTTTAATGCTGGCAATCCTTTTGAAATACCAATGCAAGGCTGTGGTTTATTTTCCTGTAAAAAAGAGCATTGGGTTGGGTTCAATCCTAAGTTCAGAGGCTTTGGTGGAGAGGAGTGGTATTTGCAGGAAAAATTCAGGAAGCACGGGGGTCGGGTCTTGTGTCTGCCGTTTTTACAATGGATGCATAGATTTAATAAAGTGGTAAACAAACCTGAATATTCTTTGGACATGTATGCCCGTATCAGGAATTTTATTATTGGCTGGACAGAGCTTTATGGAGATACGCAACATGAAGGAGTACAGTCCATAATAGAAAACTATGTAAAATTAGGTTATTCTGAAGAAAAGATAAAAGAACTTCTTGAAGGTTTTCCAGATAATTATTTATTTTGAAGAAATAGAAAATATGATAGAGTAATGCCTCATGGCTATTGATAAACAAATACAACCTGTAAGAAGCCCTGTTCCTATAGAAACACCAATGGAAATTGAATTAGAACTTCCTGGGGAAGAAACGGGAGAAATATTAGATTTTCAACAGCCGCCACAATTCAATGAAAATTTGGCGGATTTTTTGGAAGAGGATGTTCTTCAATCATTAGGCTCTGAATTAGTAAATCTTTATGAAGAAGATAAAGAATCACGCAAGGATTGGTATGATGCTTTTAGCAAGGGTTTAGATCTTTTAGGCATTAAACAGGAAGAACGAACGCAGCCGTTTCAGGGAGCAAGTGGCGTTAATCATCCCCTTTTAGCAGAAGCAGTAACCCAGTTTCAGGCTCAAGCCTACAAGGAACTTTTACCAGCAGGCGGCCCAGTTCAGGTTCAGGTGGTAGGGACGCATAACCCAGAAATTGTAGCCCAATCAACCAGGGTCAAGGAGTTCATGAACTA
>DKQR01000051.1 GCA_002471805.1 Fidelibacterota bacterium UBA7303
TGGGTGGTAAAAACAATGGTCGGAGCCACGGCTAAAGCAATCGTGGAAAGCGCCAAAAGTGATGCAGCACGCAGAGTCGAGCTGGAAAATAATATCCATACTGTTATCAATGCTGAAGTACGCATGCTGAATGTGGCTACCGGTGTGTCTACAAATTCGTTTCGGATCAACGCTCAATTTACCGGCGGTAACCGGGATGCTTCCCTGAACATGGCTCTGACAAACATTACTTGGCAGATCAGCCGCAAACTCAGAGGTTTTTATGCTCTCACCAGTGAAGTGATACAGGTAGATGGGTATGAGCTTACCATGCTCACCGGCGATGATCTGGGCATTAAGCAAGGTTCCCTTTTTGAGATCGCCTCTATCGATCGGGAAAAAACCTATAAGGACAGAACCGTTACTATCCCGGGGAAGGCCCGCGCCCTGGCACGCATTACCAATGTAGGCCCCGATGCCAGCGAAGCTAAGGTAATCCGGAAATGGCGGAAGGTCGTGCCGGGATTAAAAGCCTATGAAATGATGAAAACACCCCTGATGAGCCAGATCGATCTATTTTATGGTCAACATCCCTGGTACGAATTAAGTGCCAAGTTCTGGTTAATGCCTTTCAGCAAACTGTCAGTCGGTCTTGGAGGACAATTGGGATTATTGGAGGATAGTGAAAAAAAAAATAATGCTTACTTGGGTATTGGTTCCACCATGGATTTAGATTTGTTTTACATCTTTGGCATCACGCCATCTATGGGTATCAGCATTCCAGTAAATTTATTCATGCGCCGAGACGACCGAAACCACGATGTGTTTTCCACCCTGATTACACCTTCCGTGGATCTAAACCTTGCCATCCAGTTGGGACAATTCAGGGATCTAGTCATTTCGACCAGATACATTTTCAGCCATATTCATTCTGACTGGACCTATCAAGCAGAGACTGATAATGAAAACGGTGGAAGTTTCAGCAATAAAGCTGTCTGGGATGGTGTAGAGCCCACATTTAGTGCAATAAAGGGCTTTTATTTCAATTTGTCTCTAAGAAAAATTCGTTTCTAAATCCCCAGATGTAATCTAGAACGGATTAATCAAGGTTAAACGGAAATAAGGCCTTGGCCCTGCTTTAATTTTTTTCAGGTTTGTGTTTTCTGATAATTTATTAAAATCATTTTTCCATGCTTCAGGGCTTTGAGCCCAGCCATAATTAAAAATAAGCATGGAGAAGTTCCCTAGGGAAAATGAAAATCTGAATTCTGCGCCTGTTGTAATCACCATATCATCCTTTGCTTGGCCTTGTTTCCAGGCATTGCCAAAATCCGAGATTAACGCAAATGTTGGTTGCCCTAGTTTAAATATTTTTAAAATTTCAATTACGTTAAAGGGAACTGCAGGGAAGCGCAGCTCCAAGGTCCCCATTATCGCTCTGTCACCAGATCGTGCACCTGACCATCCCCGGGGGCTCATGTATTCCCGGCCAGGAGTATAACTGCCTGCCAGATAAAAATTGGGTATATCCACCAGCCCCAGACTGTCCTGCGGCGGCGGGGTGCCGGACATTAGTTCAAACCGACCTCGGGCGTAAAGGGACAAGGGCCATAGTTTCTGGTTTGTATAAAAATCCAGTTCTGTTTTCGTATAATCAAAATCTCCCCAAATGGATTTATCGGTAATATCCGATTGAACTTTAAACCCATAGCCTTGGTTCGGGGCAAACAGGTTGCGGAGATGATTCCTTTTATTCTTAAATGTATAGGACAGAGAAATCCTGCCCTCCCTGCCTCCCTTCGGCTCTTTAAAAATATCGAGTGACCCTTCCGGAAAATACGGAGTTCTTTCCATCAGGAAAAGTGCATAGCCAAAGGAGTGATTCGTTGTCAAGGAGCGGCCAAAATTATATGGCAGTTCCCCCCAGATGGAAATACCGTCAAAAGTTTCAACCAAGGGCATATAATCTCGATTGTAAAATTGCAGTTGGAAATAAAAATCGTTATAATAGTTGACCCCCCAAAATCCCCCAAAAGGAAATCCTGTATTATTTATATATTGCAGCATCGTTGCATGAATTGAGTCATAATCTGTCGCATACGCTGCACCAAAAATGTGGCGGCCCAGACCGTCAGTAAATACAGATTCGTAAAAAAAACTTTCTACGTCTGGTAAAATAAAGGTCCCTAAATGGGCCATATTTTTATAGAATTTATACGGGGTGTCACCCTGGACGGTAACATCCTTACTCGGCACAATATTTTCTAATGGATTGTCCGGTGTTTTTGTTCGCCAGGATGAAAACGCAGGATTCATAACTACAGGCGTTTTTATCACCACCCTTGAGGGGTCTATCTCCACAACCCGGGATGAATCCACTGTATTCAATGTGAAGGCAGTTATGGTAGATGTTTTATCATTCCATTGTGCTCCGATAACAATATCACCCACATCAGTATTTTGAACTGTTTCTCCAGATGTCAGATCGTGGGTGTAAAGATTGGGTGTATAATCATACAATCCTGTATAGGATATCTTTTCCCCATCCGGATGCCAGATAGGCCATAGATCGCCCTCAGCGCTGTTTGTTATCTGTTTGGTTTTACTTGACCCTAAATCCATAATATGAATATCCAGGAATCCGTCTGAATCTGATTGTGCATAGGCGACTGATTTCCCATCGGGGCTCCATACCGGTGTTAGAATCTGGACATCACCGGTATTTTCCGTGATCTGTTTTATATTATCACCGTCTTGGTCCATGATATAAAGTTGAGTTGTTGAATTCTGGTGTGCGATAAATAAGATCTTTTTACTGTCTGGAGAGAACACCGGGTAATTAGATCGCATGGATGATGTTAGCAGTGTTTTTTTCTTTGATCCTACATCGAACTTCCAAATATCAAAGACCAAAGATTGCTTTTCCCCATAGTGATATTTTGTATATACAATAGATTCCCCGTTGGGCGAGACATCTATATTCATTGTCATTTCGCCAAAAATACCATAATCCAATTCCTTCAGTTTCCATATTGGTTTTACCTTTTTTGGGAGTTCTTCTTTTTTCT
>DKQR01000030.1:0-5536 GCA_002471805.1 Fidelibacterota bacterium UBA7303
TCAGCAAGTGTTCTTATTGCAGATGACAAACTCAATGATTTGATCAATGATGAGTATGAAAATATATCCAGCCGCACCGCCGTAGATTATGATACAAAAGTTGTACAGGCCTGGCGGGATAGTGCCTGGGTCAATAAAGCTAAAAAAGTAAAGACCTACGATGATAATGGTTATTTGTCCCAGAAAGACAGCTACAAATACCGGGATGGTGAATGGTCCTTAAAAGGAATGACTGTCTTTGAAAATAATGAAAATGGTGACCCTGCAACCACAACCAATCAGGCGTATAGAAATGATGCCTGGAGAAACCGGTACAGGATCAATTTCAGTTATAATGACGGCGGCCTGCTTATGTCCAAAGTGGAACAGAAGTGGCGCCAGGACCTGTGGCGGAACAGGAAGGAAACTGCACTGGAATATGAAGGGGAATTGTGCGTGAACAGAACCATATCTAAATGGCGCGACAGCACTTGGGTGGATCGGGCCGTCCAGGAGTTCAGTTATAATGATGCTGGTGACCGGACGGAAAAAGTCACATACAAATGGCGCGACAGTACTTGGACCCCAAGGCACAGAGTAATATACAGTTATAATGACAATGCCGCCTTGTCGGAAAAACTAGTTTACAAGTGGACCGATTCCGCCTGGGTTGATAAAGCCAGGGCATCGGTAGGGTATGACGATAATCAGAACCCGGTACAGGTCCTGCTGGAAAAAAAGGACAGTACTGATGCGTGGGTGAATGTGTCCTTGCGGGAGAATACGTATTCTGATAATGGCTTGCTGACAGAAACAGTGCAATCCAAATGGCGTGATGAGAACTGGCTGCCCCGCAGGCGGTGTGAATACATTTACTCAACTGACCGCGGAGTCCTGTCAGCGGGAGCGCCTGCTGCCCTGCCAAAAAAAATTGCCTTATCACAGGCCTATCCCAATCCGTTCAACCCGGCGACAACCATCAGCTATCGTCTGCTGGAGGCAAATCATGTACGGGTAGATATATATGATATGGTTGGCAATAAAGTCTGCACCCTGGTCAACCAAAGGCAGGACGCTGGCACCAGGTCAATCCTGTGGAATGCTGCCAACGACCGGGGTCAGCCCGTTGCCGCCGGCGTTTATTTGTATACGGTCCAGGCAGGAGGGGACTGGATATCGAAGAAAATGGTATTATTGAAATAATAATTTCATCCCTGTAAAATACCCCTCATTTTTTTGAGGGGCAGATGAGGGTATATTTAAATCAATGCTCTGTATGATTAAATGCGTGCTGATGCAGTAGTATAAATTTTTCTTATCTTTTTTAATATTAAGTATAACAAATTTTATTTAAAGTACCATTCACCGTGATAAAACCAAAGACCAACGTGTCCGATAAAGTTCATACGGATGATGTTTCAATATTGATTCTCGCGGAAGTCTACGGCCGCTATCCCAGCCCGGTTTCAGTGAAAGACCTGGCAGAAGAGTTGAATATAAGCCAGCGATCCACCCATTCCAGAATCTCGAAGATGATGGAAAGAAGCACGCTCATCGAGGTAGACAAAGGAAAGAACGGAACAATGGTACAGGCCTGTGTCTATGAACCGGTATCCCGGATCCTGGCAGAACAGAATGGGATAAAACTGGCCCTGAAGGCTTTGAAAGAAGCCAGTCTTAATGGAGACGAGAGCGTCAATCAGAAAAAGCTTATCCTGCAGCGCATTTTTCAGGAATACCTGAAAGAGGTGGGGGAACTTATTGACCGCTGGCAGTCCCTGGGATTGTTTGAGCAGCTGACAGACAGTTAATTATATCCTTTTGCAGTGATACTCCGCAGTATTTAGTTTCCCTACTGGGAAAATATTACTACTGCATTGACTACTCACATTCGTTACTTTTTTATTATTATCCTGACCCTGTCCGGATTGAATCGGGCCGACCCTGATCAAAACCAGATCGCTGGATCCGATGGCGAAAAACTGGTTGATTCACTCCAGGTGATGAAATTCTCCTATCCGCGCGAATCGATCCAGTTTGCCTATGAAATTCTGGAATTCTATCCAGAACGCCGGCCCAACCGCACCATTGCTTCTGTATTCTCAATCCTTGGTGAAATTTTCATGCATAAAAGTCTACCGGTACAGGCCCTGGAGTATTTTATGGAAGCTGAAAGGGAGTTTGATGAAATTGGGCGTTTGAAAGGTTTTCCCTGGTTGATGGTGAACATGGGTAATGTTTATTTCCAAGAAGGCCTGATGGAAGAAGCCCGCATTAAATACATTGAAGCCTACGATGTATTTTCAAACTATTATTTTGAAATCAATAAAAACAATAGCCTGGCAGGACAGGCTGTAACCCAGAACAACCTGGGTTTGATTGAACAGGGCATGAATAATTTTGCCAATTCCCTGGGCCATTTTCAGCAGGGCCTGGAGGTCCGCAGGGAATTGGGAAAACCATTGGACCTGGCCCATTCCTACCTGAGTATTGGCCAGTTGTACCTGGAATGGGGTAAGCTCGATTCATCCGTTGAATACTTTAACCGGGCAGACTCTATCTCCCTGATCTATAAATTGCCAGATGATGAGCAGAGTGAAAGCCAGAACTGGGAAGAAGAGATCAATCCCCAGTTATCTCTGCGCTATGCCGGCAAGAGCCAGGAATACCGAGGCGAGTTGCAAATAAGTCTGAGCCAGCCAGCTAAGGCTTTTATTTATTACAAGAGAGCTCAAGAATATTATAAGTCCTTGCCCAGGGATTATATCCAGCTCATGGCCCTTAATGCAGAGTCTTTCATGCTATTAAATGAGCCTGACTCCGCCCTTTGGTATCTGCAGAAGGGCCTGATAAAAGCGGCTGGACAAGGGCTGATAGGGCAGGAGCTTAGTCTTTTGGAAAAGAAAAAAGAACTCCTGGACACGATTGGCGATTACGGGAGCGCAAATGCGGCAGCAGACCGTATCATTGTCTTGAAAGAACGGCAGATGTCAGTTCAAATGAATGACATGCTGAAAAATTTAGAGTTGAAGACTGCCCTGCGCGCCAAACAACAGGACCTGAATCGGGAAAAGGCACGGGTCCAGAGAAACCTGATGATGACTATATTTGGATTTGCCATATTGGTCCTTTTGGTCCTGAATTTTCGCAGCAGGCATATCGCATCACAGCAGGAAAAGCGGATTATGAACCAGGAAAAACAGACAGCAAATAGGCAAAGGCGTATTGCTGAGCAGGAGTCAAAAATGACCCGTACAGAGCTGAATGCCAAAGAGCGGGAACTGAGTTCCATGTCTGCATATATTGTTCAAAAGAATGATCTTTTACATACCCTAAAGAAGGAAGTGGACTATCATATAAATCTGCTGTCAAAAGAAGAGCAAAAAACGTTCCGCAGCTTGCGTTCCCAGCTAAAATCAACTATTGATGCGGATTCAGACTGGAAAGAATTCGAAAAAAAATTCGCATCTGTCTATCCTGGACTCCTGGAAACGCTGGTAGACAATTATCCTGAGTTGACCTCATCCGATCTAAAAATCTGCTCCTACTTGCGCATGAACCAGAATACAAAAGAGATGGCCGAGCTTACGGGACTTTCCGTGCGGGCCCTGGAAAGCAGGCGTTATCGACTACGAAAAAAACTGAACCTGGACCGCAGTATTGACCTGGTCACTTTTCTACACTCTATAGATATTTCTAAAGACGTCCAGGCGTAACCCCTTTCTGTTTTCAATACGGAAAAAATCGCCATTGCGTATTTTTGCCGTACCATTTATCTCTTGTAGAATTCATAAAATCAACAATGAGTTCTGAAAATACATGGGTTAATTTCTTTTCTGAATTCTCCAAAAGTCAGGGGTCTTTTATCCAGGCATTGACCATAGCATTCCCAGACCTAAGCTCTTCCCAGTTCAGAGTTTGCAGCTATCTGAAGGCTGGGTACAACACCCGGGAGATTGCCGAAGAAATGAATCTCTCCGTCCGTTCTGTTGAAAGCCATCGTTACAGGCTTCGACGAAAACTTGGTGTAAGCAAAACAGAAAATCTTGCCATGCACCTCCATAGTCTAAATTAATGATATGAGTAGTTATACGTGGCATTGCCGTAGTCATATATTAAGAAAAAATATATAATATCTGCTGGTACATAATTCTATTTTAAGATACAAGAAAGAGAAGAAGAAGAGAAGAGTAGGGATCTAAAGAAAAATGAATAAAACATACATCATAATTTTTTCTTGATATGTCATAAATGAATACTATGAAGAATTATTTCATTTGTTTCATCGCCAGTCTTGTAGCGATCTCCATCATGAATTGTGATGATGCCAGTATTGCCTTTCCAGGTAATTATAAAGACCTGGATCAGAAAAACCCGATAAATGGTAGTGTTAATTGGTATGAAGGGTATGTAGGGGAGCAGGGCAAAGGAAAGTTAGATGAGAATAGCCAATCCGGCGTTCCTCTAGGATCGCTCAATGTTGAAGATGAGAATCCAGATGACGAGCATTCGTTTATAATTGTTGATCAGACGCCAATTTCATCAGCCTTTTCCGTCGCAAAAGTGGAGAACGATTGGGTATTAAAACTAAATACCGATGCCATTGATTATGAAGCGCTCATTTCTAGTAACCAATCCAGTGATTTAACTGTTTCTATCAGGGCGACTGACGATAGTATTGAAAAATTATCAGGTGATTTTGAGGCTATAATTTCTGTAATGAATGCTAATGAAAAACCAGGCTTTACAAACACCTACGACATCCCAACATCTGCTAATGAAGGTTACCCCTATGGGTTTGATATAGACTGGGCTGATCCTGATGCAGGTGATAACCTGGTATTCACAGTCGCAGCAAAACCAGGTTGGATTTCCTGGGAGAGTGATGGTGTTATTTTAGGAACTCCAGCTCAGAGTGATGTCGGCGGCAACAATGATGTTCGGCTTGTGGTCACGGATGAAGGCGGCTTGTATGCGCAGTATGACTTTTCAATTAACGTTATTGGCAACCAGGAACCCTCATTCACAGGTAATAGACTGACAACTGCATTAGGTAACCTATTATATGAGCACCAGGTGACCTGGAATGATCCCAACCCCAATGACGATCTAACCTTTACTGTAAACTCTCATCCTGCCTGGCTTTCCTGGGATGCTAGCGGGAATTTAAGTGGACTCCCAGCCGAGAGTGATATTGGTGCTGCCAATACCGTTGAAATGACAATTATGGATCAGTTAGGTAAATTTGATACAGAAACCTTCAGTATCAGTATAACTGATATAGTCACAGATGACTTTTTGATTGAAGATGAAAGCTATATCAACGTATATGCCAAAGTATTTGACCTGAATCCATCCCAATCAGAAGATGGGACTTTAGACCTCGCAAATTCCGAAACGATTTCAGCCGTTTCATCTGGGGAAAACTCGGATACTACAGATACGACAACTGTGCCGGGCACAGTTTATACCAACCAGGTAGAAGCTACTTATACATTTTCTAGCTCTGACGTTGTCTATACATATAGTGTTGATCCCAATCTCAGCCGACAGGCCC
>DKQR01000030.1:5939-22377 GCA_002471805.1 Fidelibacterota bacterium UBA7303
TGGCCTGAATAATACTGGCGAAGATGGACAGACCCAATTACAGGTATATTGCAAAAATGTACATACGGGAGTTTATGAATATAATTCTAACAGTAATTATAATGATGCTACTAACCAAAAGGTTTTCGTTAAATCCGGCGATCTAACCAGCCCCGGCAGGTATGAGTTTTATATAAAATTTGGTATTCGTGATTCGAATGCTAACACGGTACAGGATATACCTGATGCAAATTTCACACTAACCCTGGAAAAAATTTAAAAAGAGGAAATTAATAATGAAAATTAGACAAGATATGAATGCCAGAACAGCTATGGTATATGGCGGAGCAGCATTTCTTTTGGTGATTGTTGGCTTTAGGTCAATCGTGGCTACTATTGATCCTGATCATATCGGGGTCATGACCTACTTATCGATTGTTGCCATTTTGCTGGAATTTGTTCTGCTTATTTTTTATGCTCAAAGTATATATAATCTTGGGGCTGATGAAGGAGGGGACAGTCACGGGAAAACCAGCAAAAATGTTGCAACTATGGATAGCAAAGAATTGTCAGAACTGACAGCTGCGGTAACTAAAGTTGCGGAGATGGGCGAAGGCTTATCAAATCTTGCAAATGAGAAACTCCGCAACGAAGTGAAAAAAGAAGTAAACGAGATCCTTACCAGGGCCATCAAGAAATAGGTTCTAAGTTATGAAAAAAGTTGAAGTTTATTTCCTGATAAACCTTGGTGCTATTCTAAGCCTCTTTGCAATTGAAGGGGAGCTCTCTATATATATGCGGCGTCAGAATGATATTCTTCTCACTGCTGCTGATGATAAGCTTAAGACACTGGTACAAATCAATAATGTAAAGTCAAACTTTGAAAATGAAGAATTTTACCAGTTAACGTTTGATCTTGATGGGGAATATGAAAAAGGAACTGTTGAATTTGAGCCCAGTTTTACTACTCCCATACTTGATGTGAGTTCTGGCGGAGACGTAGCTATAAACGATTCTATGATCTGGGAGCTGGATTCTGTGAGTTATGAAGCCTTGGAAGGCTCAAAATATGCTCTAAATGTAAAATTATCATCGGTAAGTGATGAATATATCAATAAACCCTATGATTTAAATCTAGGAATAAAATTTATCCCTGATATTTCAGAAAAAACTGTGGATAGCTGGGGTGAAGCATTTGGTGATTATAAGGTTGCTGATAAGCTCTATAATATCATCAATGAAAAAGTTTCTCGCGAAGGAAAATTTGCTATTGAAAAGAGATTTGATTCCCCGGTGACGCTTATTTACATGGATGGTCTTCAGTCAGAATTTTTTGTGCTTTTCGATAAGGAAAAGTATACAGTTTTAAGAGGTCTTAACTGGCAAATCCCCTTCAGTGTTGGTGGTGTGAACACGGACAAGGATTTTTCTGTCTCGATAGAAGGAGGCAAGGATCTTGTGAAAGAACTTGTAAAAGGCTTGCCCAGGACTTTCCTTAAAGGAATGGGGAAAAGTGACGGCACCATTGAAGTGGTTGGACTGAGGACAAAGGATAAAAAATCAAGTCTGGCCAGCACAGAAGTTGTTGTTGTAGACCCAGCATATAGTACACCCGCGGAAGAAAATGAAATCTATACTGGTGAACAGTATGTTTTTGACAGCAGAGTCAAGGATGTGGACCGGGATCGAATCTCCATAAAAGTCTCCGGCACCGCAATGGGGGCGAATGTCTACAATTCATATAGAGCAAAGTTAACTCCTAAGAAGGAAGGGAAGCTTAAACTGGAAACATTTGTTGATGGTGTTGCTGTCCGTAATCTTGTACATAATCTGACTGTGAAGAAAGTTCCGCCGCCTAAGCTTACCTTTAAACGTTTGGGGAAACGTACCAATAATATGCTGTTGACTGTAACAACATATGGCAATAAGAATGGGAAAAATAAGGTTGTTCCGTTGTCTGGTGTATATGGACGGCTTGAAGAAGAGCAGAAGGAGAAGAGAGTAGGAAACAGGAGAGTAGTAAAATACAGCTTTGAGATGGATGAACCGCAGTTTGGGACCACAACCACGATTAAGATTAAGGTTATAGATAAGTATAAAAAGCAAACAGTCTCTGATAATGAATTCGAATACTATGATAACTAGGAAAATAGCCGGGACTTTTATTTCATTGTGGACAGCGGTGATTTTCTCGCAGGGTGAATCGCTCTATTGGGAAGTGGCGGACCCTATCGTGAACAGTGAATTCATCGAAGCATACATTAACAAGCTGATAGAAACTGATAAATACGAAGACAATACGATCCAGGCATCTCATTCGATCATTATCCATATGGCTCTTATGCCTGATGCAGTTGAACTTAAAAAACTGAAAGCCAAGAACTATCAGATGGGGGAATATCAGTCCTTCTTAATGGATCAGGTAGAAAAAATGGATCAATCTCTTGTTGAGCATCTTATGTCCAGGGAATATAAATGGAAAGATGTGAGCCGGAGGGACCTCTCCGAACTGGAAATGTTTAGTACACTAGATAATGTACTCCAGGAACGAAGTTTTAAGGACGCAAGAGATGCGTTCTGGTGGACAAATTCCCAATTTGACGTTTCTACCGCCATGACTGCCTTCATCCGGCAGAAGACAGGCAGCCTAGCGTTTCGTTTGGAATCTGGCCTGCCGGTTCTGGGTCTATATCGGCACCTGTCAAAAAATCTAAACCTTGGGATCTCCAATGATATTGCCAGTACTTATATTATCATTCCCGGTGTAACCACCACTAGAATTGCTTCAGGAGTTGGGCATCCGCTCGAGGGTGTCTATGGACTGGGATTTAAGTTTGATACCCATGCGCTTGGTGGTCAGATTAATTACATGGATGTTGGGGTCGATTTTGAAGCGAAAAATACTTACAGCCGCAAACACCTGGTTATACCGGCTTCTAGCGGAGTATTGTACTGGAGCAACACTTTCGGCCTGAATAGGAAAGTGCTTACGGAATATGGTACCAGTGTAAAGGATCAGAAAAAGGCGAAAGAAAATGCTGTCCGGGAACTTTCCAGGTCGAGAGAGTGGAAAACAAAAAAAGGGACCATATATCAGGGCCGTTATGTAAAAGTTGAAAATGAAAAAGCATATATTGTCATGGAAAAAAATTCCCAGGCCCATAAGGAAGCAGAAAAGGGACGCAAGTGGACTTCCCGATCTGGTAATGTGATCCATGCATCGTTGGACCAGCAGGGAAAGATTGAAGTGATCCTGCTTAGGAAGAAGGATAAGAAACCAGTAAAATTAAAGATTGCTGATCTGAGTGACAGTGATCAGAAATTTCTGAAGAAATTGGTTTGGGATGGTAAAAAGGTTGGTTCTCTCTCCCTGCAGTCGCTTAGTGAAGAAGATCAAAAATTAATACGTATCGCGAACGCTGTTATTCGAGAAAGATCGGGAAGAGGAAGAGAAATCAAGGTTAGCCAGCCATTTGCTTCTTTAAGGCTAAAAGCTGGTCTCTCTTTTACTCAGTTTATTCATGGACGCATAGATTTGTCTAATCCTGATGTAGTCGATGATGTAGATATTTTTTCCATAACGGACAGAATTAACGGGGCAGAAGCATTAGGATTTTTTGTAAAAGTGGAAGGAGTAACGGATAATAAAAAAAGCAAATCCTATTTCCAGTTTAATTCATCGGGAAGCGGGTTTAAGTCTCTTGGTTTTGGGCTAGAACATAATGTATGGAAAAGGGTCAACCTGGGTGTGGACTGTGTTCTTTATCCTCGGGGAAGCGGTATTGAGTTTCGGTCCGATAAGGAATTTCCAGATAAAACCTGGACATGGTATCCGGGAGGTAAAGGTGGTATATTGCTTTTCGCTCCCTATATGGCGATCCAATTTTAAGGTAGGGTGCATTAAATGATTGAACATATTCGTTCCTATTTTATAATTGCTTGTGCCTTTGTTTTATTCATAACTGCAGGGCGGGCTGAAAATGTCCAGGCGGTGAATGATAATATTCTGCTTAAAGAGGATGAAGCTAAGATCATTGATGTACTGAAAAATGACAAGTTAGACAGTCGTGATAACCTAGATTTGATTATACTATCCAAACCTAGTCTCGGTACCGCAGAACTGCAGGGGTTTAATATATCGTTTATTCCCAATGCAAATGTAAGTGGTACTGATGAATTCCAGTATTCAATCGATGATGGATTTTCTTCTGATACAGCTAAAATTAAGATCACTATTGTTCCAATGAATGATGTGCCAGTTTCTGTAGATCTGGGTAACAACAGTGTAGCTGAGAATGAGGCTGACGTGGCCCTTATAGGAGAATTATCCACGACAGATCCTGATTTAGATGATTCTTTTAACTATTCTTTCTCTGATGAAGGAGAAAATGATAACGCATATTTTGAAATCAAGGATAGATCCATTTATTCCAATATAAGTTTCGATTATGAATTGCGGACTAGTTATAAACTAATGGTAACGAGTAAGGATAAAAGTGATAAAAAGGTTACCAGTGAAATTGTAGTAAATATAATTGATGTGAATGAAGCACCGAGATTTATAGAAGCTCCTGAGATGACAATTTCTCATCCAGAGGAGAATGAAAAAATAGTTGCCAAATTGATGGCAGAAGATCCGGATATTGATCAAGATTATGTTAAGTATAAGGTTATTGGCGGCGATGACAAAGGACGTTTTAAGATTCTTCGTAGTGGAGAATTGGCGTTTCTCAGGGAACCTGATTATGAATCACCCAAAGATGCAAATGGAGATAACACCTACCATGTCAATTTTCGGGCAACAGATTCCAAGGATAAAAACCTATTTGTTGAAGGATCAGCATCGATAACTATTACGGACGAGGTAGAAAAATCTATCGAGAGCCTTGATAGCAGGAAATATATTGCCTGGACCGTAGATCATATGCCATATCATATCTTGATGGAAGATGCTATCGATGATTATATAAGACTACGTTTTGCAGCCGGGGCAGATGATGATGGTACTTCATCCATTGAAGATGGTGAGGATGAGATTATTAGGCAAATGCGCCCAAGTGATCAGATTATTATTGTGCAGGAAAAGGGGAATACAGAACAGATTCATCAGATTTGGTATGGTAATGGTGTTAATTATACAATTATTAACCGAGAAAGAGTTGACTGGGTTTTAAGCCAGGATATTCAGCAGGTGCTCATAGAAAAGAATCAGTATCTCAATAGTGAGTCTGAGGTCGTTTTCTTTAAAAGCGAAAGTGAAAGACTTTTGTCAGGCTACAGTTCCAAATTTGCTGTATGGCATCCAAATAATTTTATGATGTCCTTGCAGGGATTTTCCATGCGGTCCAACCTGATCCAATATGCCGCAAATATGTCTGTCGGCAATGAATTGATTGGATTACCAGGTGTCACCGCAGGATCTACAGAACTTGGTGTGGCCACCCGAAATTCAGAATTTGGCTTTCGCCTGCCAGTCGGGTTCAGCCTAGGCTCGCTAGGGAAGTTGGATGATCCAAAGTATCTGAGCTCCGATTACCCAGGCCTTTATAGTAAAATCAATATTGATAATATGTATTCAACGCGAACCGACTTCCATGCTTTAATGGGTTTCTCGTTTTATCCTAAGACTATTGGGAGCCCTATTAAAAACACGAATTTTTTCAATACAGATACAATGAAGAAAGAAGATCGTTACATAAATATCCTGGATATGTATGCCTTGATGGCTACCACGGTAGAGGTCCCTCTACAATTGCCATTTTTTGCTAAAATGACAGCAACTCCAGGATTGCACTACTTGAAAGTTGCCCATAGAAGTAGGGGTGAAGAAGGGCTATACGATCGTACCTTTTACCAGTCGGGATCAAAAGTAATTGATATTGATGAGGGTCGTTCATTTAGCCGCTACTGGGGTTTATTCTTTCGTTTTGATATTCTTGGCAATATTGGCCAGAAGCCAGAATTACTTGAAAGGGTGAAATATTTTGATTTTATCAATATTAGTGACGTTCCTTTTTATGAAATATCCTTCCAATTGATTTCTTCGCTTAATACTGTTACAACTTTAAACTTAAATATTTATGATAACTTGGCATTCACCATCACGAGATATAATACTACTGGCGATATTCAAGGGGGATGGCTACCAGATAAAAACACATGGTTCGGACTTAAATATCGCGGCAATTTTTAATCTTTATTATTAGTCAGTAGTTCAAAGACTTAAAAAATGATATTGCTTAAATAAAATTATCCTTCAGCGAATATATATGCGTGAGAATATTTCTCGAGCTTAGCTGGTTTAGAAATTAAGGGTAGGATGAAAAATTTATACTGCAGGATATTATATCTTCTTTGCCCTTTTTATTCATTGATCTTAGCACAGGGTATTCCTTTCCCAGATACACCATAGCAGGCACCAATCGGAGTTTTAGGAATATTGACTTACAGGAGACTGCGAAATCGGATTAAGTAGGACTTTATTGATTATTTTGCGTTTGATCTGGTTAATTTTTTTCTTATCGGAAGTAAGCGCTACAAATTATTATGTAGCCACTTCGTACGGCAATGATAGTAATAACGGCACATCTTTAACAACTCCATATAAAACCATTGCCAAGGCTGCCAGTGTCATGTCTGCAGGAGATAATTGTTATATCCGCCAAGGGCGTTACCATGAAACGATCACTATTAGTAATCTAGATGGGTCATCAGGTTCTGAGATCATTTTTACGAATTATAATAATGAGCGTGTCATAATGGATGGTACCATACCGATAACGTCGACATGGACACAAGTAGGCTCATCCAATATTTGGAGAACAAAATTATCATCTGATATTTGGCAGTTATTTTTAGATTGGGAAGAACAGGTCATGGCCCGCTGGCCCAACGCCAAATTCAGCGATAACACCATCTGGGATAATGATAATTACTGGGCAAAGGGTACGATCGATGATGATGAGAATGCATATTCAAATGGTACGTTGATCGATGACCCCTACACGAATTCTGCAGGTACGACGATCGATCTAAATGCCGCTGGCTTTGATCTTGATGAGACAAATAAGCAGGCCATAGCTATATTGAATGTTGGTTCATTTAAGACATGGTCCAGGTTGGTCACAAGTCATTCAGGTAATACTTTTAACTACGCAACGGTTCCAAGTTGGAAAACCAAGCATCACTATTATTACTTTGAAGGTCGTCGCGAGTTTTTAGATCAGGCTGGAGAATGGTGGTATGATACCTACAATAATGCAGATTCCCTGTATTACTATGCTAATAATGGTGTTGATCCAAATAAACTAGATTTTAGAGGGAAGGTACAATCCTATGCATTTTCCATAACTGCATCAGAATATATCCACATAAAGAATCTAGAGTTCTTTGGTACCACGGTCTATTTTTCAAATGGTGATAATTGTTTAGTATATGGATGTAACTTCATGTATCCAAGCTGTTCAAAACGCATGCTCAGAGTGGTTGACACTGCACCAGAAATGACTATTTTTACATCAAATAGTTCGAATAGTATCATCAGAAGATCTGCTTTCCGAAATACAGATGGAATCGCACTCGAAATGTGGGGTGGTGATAATAGAATAGATAGTTCATACTTTCATCATATTGATTATTCTGTAGCAGATAATACCGGACTCATGGTTACAATTAGAATGAATGGAAGTGACAATATCTTTAGTTATAATACAGTTCATAGGACGGGTGCTTCAGCTACTTTATGGCTTGGAGATGCACCTCTAGTTGAATATAATGATCTTTCTGATACAGGTCATTTACAAAGTGATGGTTCGATGGTCCAAATCGCCGAATCAGAACAGGATGGTGCCATTTGCAGATATAATTGGCTCCATGATACTGAAAAGTATGGAGCACGTTTCGACCATAGCGGTACAGCAGATGGAACGAATGGAACGATGAACCACAATGTGGCCTGGAACTGTGAAGCTGGGGGAATAATGGCGAAAGGAGATAATCATAAGATATATAATAATACCGTACTTAATTCTGGAAGCAGGAATGATATAATTGTTTTACAGGTCAATGATGGAGACCATTCCTCTAGTATAGTAAGGAACAATGCTGCGGACAAGATTGCCAACCACCGCACTAATAATGTTGCCATCGATTTTGGTACTTATACAAATAATTGGAATGGATATAATGAGAGTGTGACACTTAATAGTATATTGACAGACACGTCTAATAATAATTTCTCACCAGGTTCAGGGTCGGCTCTCATTGATGCAGGTATTACTGTTGCAGGAATCACAGACCAGTATACCAATAACGGTAGTGGCCCGGACATTGGTGCCTATGAAGATGGAAATACAGATTGGACCGCGGGTCACGGCTGGAATGTAAGTACTACATTCGGTAGCAGTTGGATCCCGATACATGGTGCTACTATCAGTGGGAACTCAGGTTTCAGGATGATGAGCAGCCCCGTGTCTGGAACAATCATGAATGATTTATTGGATGAACTCTGGATCCAGGGTATGACTGGAGGGGATGTGACAGATGGGACTGCGAATGTATGGCTATTAGACCTTGCGGGCCAGAGTTGGTCGGCTGTGTCAAATATTTCATCACAATCTCTAACAGCTGGTCAGGGGTTTTTGGTATATGTATTCGATGATATTGATTTTGACAGCGATAGCGACCTACCTATAGACCTTTATGTATCAGGGGCCCACACCACAGCAGACGTAACTATTAGCAATATTCCACAGAATAGTTACTACCTTGCAGGAAATCCCTATACTAAAACCATAGACTGGGATGATATATCAAAAACAAATCTTTCATCTGTTGTCTCTGTATGGGATGATGCGACCTCTGACTGGAAAACCTATAACGGATCGGCCGGCGATCTGACGAATGGTTTAATAGCACCGTTTCAAGGGTTCTGGGTCCAGGCCAGCGGAGGGATAGGCAGTCTTACTATCCAGGCAGCGGATATAGCAACTTCTGCCGGTACATTTCTAGGTCGAATAATAGACGCTGACAGCAGCGGTTATGTGTTAATTACTGCGACCATGGGAGAACAGGTCTCCACCGCCTATATGACTTTTGCTGCTGATGCTGAAGTGTATCGCGATAATGGAGATGCAGAAAAATTATTGCCTTTACAAGCCACCTCGCGAATTGCAATGATGAGTATTATTGAAAACAAGCCATATAAAATAAATAACCTGCCATTAAGTATTGACAGTGTTTTGATGGTACCCCTTGATATACTGACATTGAATCTGGATACGGCTAATAACTTTGTAACGGAAGCTTATGAAGTTAGTCTGACCTTCGGGCTCGAACATGTTCCTGATCTAGTTTTCATGACTTTAATTGACAATGTTAATGGGGCAGAGTATGATCTCCACACATCACAAGGAATTACAATTGTTACAGAAAGTAAGGGCAGTTTTTCTGCCGTACCGGATGGTGCAATCGGATCCTATCCTGTTTTGGGGGAACCCAGGCTCACATTGGTCATACACTATTCAACTATGGCACAAGATACAGATTCTGGAGTACCAAAGAATTTTAAGTTGTATCCGGTGTTTCCCAATCCCTTCAATCCGACAGCGGTGATACGGTATGATGTCCCAAAATCCAGTGATGTAAGTTTGTTGGTATATGATTTGCGCGGGCGGCTGGTAAAAAAACTGATAAGTAAAAGTTTTAAACCAGGGAGATACCACTCCAGGTGGATACCAGATAAGGTTGCTTCTGGTGTATATATACTAAGGCTGCAGACGGAAGAAAAAGAATTCAATCAGAGAATCACTTATATCAAGTAATCAGATTGGCGAGAATATTTTTCGTTATGTATTAAAAATCTATTTATTTTTAGTGTTTTGAGTTTATTAATAATTGCGTGGTATTAAAGTAGTTAACACTCTACAGGTCCCTTGATGGTATCCACTATTTTACTTTAATGACAAATATAAATAATAGAATTCAATATTAAAGTATTACTTTAAGTAAAGAAAATATATCGAAAAATATTGAATATTATAGCTATACTATATTTGTAAATTAATACTATAAATTCTAATATTTATAGATATAGAGTTATCTATTAAATAAAAAATGTATTGATTGCATTATAATAGAATTGTATTTTTCATTACTATGCGAAAAATAAGAATCATCGCTGTCCTTGCTTTGTGTACAGTTTTACTGGCTCAGAGCGGCGGCAGTAAAAAAAGGAAAGTGTATCGAACCCAATGGGGGACGATGATCACAGCCCCGGAAACGCCTGAGAAAGATCAGGTAAAAAAAACAAAATTGGAGATGGAAAAGATCCAGAAACGGATCCAAGCCAAGTTAAATAAAACTTCTAAAAAGCATCATCAGGAAATGGAAGGCCTTAGGGAGGACTATGATTCTCAAATGGCCACAATGCAGGAAGATTATAACTACCAGATATCGAAGATGCAGGAACAGATCGATCTGCTTTATCATCTTACTCAGAAAAAGGCCGATTCGGTATTCGTATTCAATTATGATTCTACCATAGTCTATGACACCACTACCGTATTTGATACTACGTTTATTTACACTAACGCTACCACGACAGTTTATGATACAGCAGTCTTTTATGATAGTCTATATGTATATAATTACGACACTACCACCATTGTACAGACCAACTTTGACACTGTTGTGGTTTATGACACTTCATTTGTGAATACATTTGACACGACCTTTGTAAACGTGGAGCAGACTAATTATGATACCACGGTTGTTTATGATAGCCTTTTTATTTTTACTTATGATACTACATATGTAAGGGATACCCTCTGGGTATTTGCCTACGACACCACTAGCGTATATGATACCTCCTGGGTATTTGCCTACGACACCACCTTTATACGGGATTCTATGTGGGTATTTGCCTATGATACCATGGTGGTTTATGATACAACCACAGTGGTGAATAATGACACTGTCACCATACATACCTATGCTACCAACTTTAAACCTGAAATGATCGACGGCCAACAAACCCAGTTTCCGGTCTGGAAAACCATGGACGATGCCATCCAGGCCCGCAATGCCGGTGACAAACGGGCCCAGAGCTGGATCAATGAGGCGCTTTATGCTGCTGATGGTGATTGGAACCGGGCCAAAGATGAATATAAAAAATTCCAGAGGATTTATTCATCCGCCACGGTAAAAAGCATTTTACGGCAGCCCAGCAATCCCAACTTTATCGGTCCGAGAGAAGAAATGAAATATCGTTCTGTGACGTATGATACGCTCCGTATCATAACCTTTGATACCCTGGTAGTCCAGGATACGCTCCGGGACCTGGTCAGGCAGACCGTAATGAGTTATGATACGAGTGTGGTTAATGACCATAATGAAGTGATCAAGCATACCACCCCGCCTGAGCATGAAATGGTGGTACGCTACCACGATAACGGTCGTATAAAGGAACAGGGGTTTATGAAAGGTCGCAAACGAAACGGTGTCTGGTCCTTTTATAGTACATCCGGGAAAGAAATTCGGAAGACTACCTACGATATGGGGCAAATCACTGAAGATGTGGACCTGAATAATGGGAAAAATACTGGATCCAAAAAACGAGAAATGGTACGTCCAAAAGCACTGGCCAAGGCAGTGCACACGAAATACGATACACCACCCAGGCCCAAATCGCGTATTGTCCCAGTCGTTGATGTGATTCATGAAGGGACCTTTGTTACCATCCAGTTCCAGGTGGATCGAGAGGGACAGGTCCAAGAGGCCAATGTGATCAAAAGCAGCGCAATTGTAGCCTTGGATCAGGCAGCGGTTCGAGCTGTAAAGAACACTGATTTCCACCCGGCAGCCATTAAAGGTGTACCAACAGCAGTATGGACGGAACTGGAGATCCTGTTTCCGGCCAATTCGGTGAAATCTGTCTTAAGCCCCGGAATAACCAGGGCTGATTTTCAGGACCTTTATCTGAGCCAGGTCGGTAAAGCGCTGGAGAAAGAAGGAATAGAATTTTCTGATCAGCAGCAGGATGAATTCCTTGAAAATTTTCAGGCCCAGATCGAAGAAACCTATTCTGAGATTGAAGCTATACATATGGAAGAAGAGGCTGCTTTCCTGAAAAATGAAATCCAAAATTTTATTTTTCATATGGATAATGAAGAAGGAACCCTGCAAAGCGGGGTACAATTATATCGGGCTACATCAGAATCCCGGATCACACTTATAGATCGAGATGGGACTGTTCTGGCAGACTCACACCTGAATCAGGATGGGGTTGAGGCCATGGACAAACATGACACCCGGCCGGAGATCTTGGCAGCGAAAATCTCCGAATATGGGGTTGCAGTACGTCACAGTGAAACCCTGCAAAAGAAGTTGTTATATGTTGCCCATGCCGTTGATAAAAATGATGATGACAGGCGCATTTATGTACGTTTTTCCAAGCCCCTGGATGAAATCCGGGAACAGCGGGCCCTTCGGGTTTATGAACAAGAGGTGATAACAGCGCTTGCAGCCGGCAAGGTAAATCTGGAGAAAAGTAATCAATCCGCATTCTTAAACAACTATACAAAGGGGCTGAAAGGTCAGTTTGCGGAGCGCGGTTATGGAGCGGATATTGAGGGTAATGAAGAGATCATTCGATCTTACACCGATAAATTGGAAGCAAAGAGTCAGGAAATAGCGGGCACCCTGAAGCGGGAGATCGATACCTTTATCACATACCTGCGCAGCCTGTCCACGAGTGGTTTACAGTCTTCAGCAGCTTCTTATGCTCAGTCCGCGGATGTACGCGTGACCTTAATCGACTCCAAAGGAGTTGTTCGGGCAGACTCAGATATGGACCTGCTCCGAGTGTCTCAGATGGATAACCACATCAATCGGCTGGAAGTGGCGCAATCCAATACGCTTCCTTATGGGACTGCATTTCGGTACAGCAATACACTGCAGCGGCGATTTGTTTATGTTACCCGCCGTCTTCCGAAGGTGCTGCAGGAGGTTCAATATGTGCGCCTGGCTCGATCCCTGCGGGCAGACTATTCCCAGGTGCATATGGCAGAGGATGAACTCCTGGATCTATATGTATCCCTCATTGAAAAGAGTTTTGGCCGTGCTGAAGTGAATTTCAGTGAAAAGCAGCGTAAGGATTTTAGCAACAGTTTTCAACTGGAGGCTAGAAAGCGCAACCGCAAGGTGCGTATGAATTCCAAATTGAAGCATTACCGCCTCTATATTGAGGAAATCAACCAAGGATTAGATGCGGTTCAACTGATGCTAAGTGTAGAGCAGGAAAATTTATTTGCTAAGGTGTATCGTGAAAATGTGGTCCGTGAGTTCAGTGCCAGCGAAAATGTGAATGTAGACGTGAATGAGGAATCTATTCGTACGTATCTGAAAAACCTGGCAGCGCAGGAAGAGCGACGTAAAAAAATGGCTCTTAAGGAAGGACCGATAGTCACCTATCATGATAATGGCCGGGTCAAGGAAAAAGGTGAATATATCGCCGGTCGTAAAGAGGGAGTGTGGCAGGTCTACAGCGAAAGAGGAAAACTGGTACAGACTGTTACCTATAAGAAGGGAAAAGTGGTTACCACCGCTGCTCCGGAGCAGGTCAAGGATTTTGCGACCTATCACGACAACGGGCGCATTAAGGAACAGGGTATAACCAAAAACAGCAAAAGGGACGGTGAATGGAAGCTCTATGATAACCGGGGAGAATTAGAGATAATTACTGTATATGACCAGGGCAAAATCATTCGTCAAGACCGGCCGCAGCAAATAGAAAAAGTGGCTGAATATCATGATAACGGCCGTATAAAGGCACAAGGGTTCATTAAAGATGGACAGAAGGACGGTGTTTGGAAACTATACAGCAGCAGGGGCAAACTGGTCAAATCGGTTACCTACGCCAATGGGAAAATCATTCGGGATGAAGGCTCATCGAAAAAAGATACGTTGGAAAAATTGCGGGAAGGCGCTTATTTGACCTTCCACGACAATGGCCGCGTCAAGGAAAAAGGGAATTTTGAGAAAAACAAAAAAACCGGAGAGTGGCGGGAATACGATGATCGCGGGAATATTACAGCCATTACTATATACGAGAAGGGTCAGGTATTATTTACCCAAAATCCAAATATGGTCAAATCCTACACATCCTACCACAATAATGGCCGGATAAAGGAGCAGGGCATGCTGAAGGGCACCGTAAGAAATGGTGAATGGCGCTTATACGGTAAACGCGGGAAACTGCTGCGCAAAACAAATTATTACCAGGGCAAAATTGTTGACCAGAACAGTACCAGGATCATTGATTCGTTTGTGACCTACCACAATAATGGTTTTGTGAAGGAAGAAGGTATCTTAAAAATGGGACAGCGTGACGGGATATGGATGATGTATGATGATGACGGTGATCATGTTGAAACAGTGACCTACAACAATGGGAAAGTCCTGAGCCGGGAAAAGGTATAACAAAACATCTCAATCAATGAAAAACCCTGCAGCAGCAGGGTTTTTCATTTACAACCCTATAATTTCCCTTGAGATTCATTTCTTTTTTTCACATAATTCGCTATGAGAATTGAGGGAAAATAATGAAAAACTATATCAAAGGCCTGATCACAGGGATGACAGTATCGTTTTGTGTGGTGGTATTCACCGGGGCTGGTGAAAAAAGCAGCACAAACGAACTGCTTGAAAAAATCCAGCAAGATATCAGCAATATTGAAAGTGATGTGTACCGCATGAGCGAAAAAGGTGTGGAATGCCTTGGCGCTGTCCGCTGCGGCGGCGGTTTTGTGGATCGCATAGTGGAAGAAGTGAACTGCCAGTGAAGTCCAGTAGATACACTCTGCTGCTGGGCTTGGTATTCAGCCTGTCTGTTTGCGGATTATTGGAAGCTCAATCGGTGTATATCTCGATCCAGCCATTTGACCATACCGGTATGGAAGAGGCAGCGGTGGAAGATATTATATACCTTCTTGAAACCCGATTCAGGGGGTCTGCTCTGGTCCCATTGGTGCCTAAGGAACAGAAGGCAGAATTCATGGAACAAGACCAGTACGAGCTCGACGGATCGATCCGCATCAAACCGATCCAGCTGAAAAACATGTTTGGCAGGTACAAGGTGATTCGCGGCCGCCTGGACGTGTTCGCTGAACATTATTCTCTTTCTGCAGAAATGGTCGATACGGATACGAAGGCCCTGGAAGCTTCTTTCCATTTTAAGGGTACGCTCCAAGAGGTTCGCACCGCAGGTGTAAATGGTATGGTCGTAGAATTTTCCAGCCGTCTGGCGAAACTGGGTCTTTGATCATTTTACCATTCATCCTGTTTCAGGATAGACATTATTACCCAGCACATGGTAATAATTTGAAAAAACTCGATAATAGACTTAAGTTACCAGTGCACTCTTAGCCAAAAGACCTACGTTCTTCCTGATGGAAGAGATAAGGCCTGCGGCCGGCACGGCTAAGCTGGAAACGGTTTTGCCGCTCCCGATTCCCTCTCCTCAGGGATGAATTGGAATGAGTATGAATAACCAAATTAAAACAAAAACCCCTTCCTTGTCCGCACAGGATATTTCCGCTCCCGCCCTGTTTGACCAATTTGGCCGTATCTTTGATTATCTCCGCATTGCGGTCAATGAAAAATGCAACCTGCGCTGTATCTACTGCATGCCGGAAAAAGGGGTGCCGTTTAAACCTTTGAATGCACTGCTTACCACGGCGGAAATCACACGCCTGCTGGAGGTCACGGCGCGCCTGGGTGTTAACAAAGTACGTTTTACCGGCGGGGAACCCTTGCTACGCAAGGATATTACAGAATTGGTTTATGCGGCAGCAGGTACACCAGGAATCCAATCTGTGCACCTGACCACAAATGGTCTCCTGCTGGAATCGATGGTACCGAAACTGCAGGAGGCAGGCCTGACCGGGGTCAATATCAGCCTGGATACCCTGAAACCTGATAGATTCAAACAGATAACGCGCCGGGAGGGGTTAGCCCAGGTAATGGCTGGACTGGATGCTGCCCTGGCGGCTGGGTTGCTATCTACGAAACTGAATGTGGTGGCCATGCGTAACTTCAATGTGGATGAACTGAGCCAATTCACGGAACTGACCAGGGACCGGAAAATTGTAGTACGGTTTATTGAACTGATGCCTTTTGATTCTCACCAGATCTGGAAGACGGGTGAATTCTACGGCGAAAATCAAATAATAGGGGATTTGCAGCGGGCATTTCCGCATTTGATTGCTGATAAGGGGTCACGGACGGAACACATTATTTACCGGGTACCGGGCTACCGGGGAAAAATCGCCGTGATTCCCGCCTATTCCCGCCATTTATGCGGTGCCTGCAACCGTATCCGTATTACCGCCGATGGTAAAATATTGAATTGTCTTTTTTCACATGAAGAAACCAATGTAATTGACCGGCTGCGTTCCGGTGC
>DKQR01000030.1:22749-34214 GCA_002471805.1 Fidelibacterota bacterium UBA7303
GAAAATGGCTGGGAAGCTCAAAAGTCAGGTGTGGAGCAAAGAGACAGCATGACCCAGATCGGGGGGTAAAATAATGGGGTATTGGATTGATGGATAAATGGAATGATAGATTAGCAATGCGCTGGATATTGCGAAAGTTGCAACTTCCGCTAAGTTAAAAATGATTTTCCAATGAGGGTCACTAATTCAGCAAAGAGAAAAAAATATGAATACTTTTTCACATTTAGATAAAAAAGGAAATGTCAGAATGGTGGATGTAACTGACAAAGTTTCTACCACTCGGGTTGCGAAAGCGGAAGGGCAAATTGCCATGCTTCATAAAACCATTTCAGCCATTCAGGATGATACCCTTCCAAAGGGAAATGTGCTTACCACAGCAAAAATTTCCGGTGTCCAGGCGGCAAAAAAAACAGCTGCTCTCATTCCCATGTGTCACCAATTGAATCTGACTTTTGTGGATATTGAATTTGATATTCAAACGGAAAATATTGTGATAAAGTCTACCGTGAAAACGAAGGAGGCCACGGGTGTAGAAATGGAAGCTTTGACAGCCGTTTCCGTGGCTGCCCTGACTATTTATGATATGTGCAAGGCCGTGGATAAAACCATGACCATAGGTGAGATCACGCTGGTGGATAAAAAAGGCGGCGCCTCCGGTCATGCTGTAGCTTACCGGCCGGCAGTGGGTATCATTACCATGAGTGATGGCGTCGCTGCAGGAAAACGGGAAGACAAATCCGGAAAAATATTATCTGACGGCTTTGCACAGGCGGGCTGTGCCATCGAAAAGCAGCTGGTATTGCCTGACGGCTCGGAAGAACTAAGGAAAACCATCAAATCTTGGATTGATTCCGGGGTGGAGCTGATCATCACTACCGGGGGAACCGGCCTGGGACCGCGTGACCTGACCATTCCCGTTTTGGAAACGATGTTTGACTCCCGTCTTCCAGGAATTGAACAGGCTCTCCACGCTTACGGCAGGGGTAAACTGGCGACAGCCAGTCTGTCGCGCCTGGCAGCAGGTGTAGTTGGTTCTGCCATAATAATCAGCCTCCCCGGCAGTCCCGGGGCTGTAAGGGACGGACTTAAAGTGCTGATTCCCACCATTTTTCATGCCTTCCACATGATGAAAGGCGAAGGGCATTGATACATTCATTTTCCATCTGGAACCTTGTATGATCACGGTAGAGAAAGCTAGAAATATCGTTGCCGAAAACCTGAAGGTGCTGAATATCCAGCAGATCAAACTGCAGGAATCTGCCGGACGGGTTCTGGCAGAAGATATCCCTGCGCTGTTTCCCATGCCGCGCTTTGATAATTCAGCCATGGATGGATTTGCGGTCAGAGCAGTCGACACCGCTGATGCGGAAAAGGACAATGCAGTAACACTGAAAATGATTGGCGGCGTATCAGCGGGTGATCCGGGAGACCTTGTCCTGAAACCAGGAGAATGCGCCCAGTGTATGACCGGTGCTCCAATTCCCCAGGGCGCAGATGCGGTGGTCATGGTAGAGGATACCAGCGGTTATGACAGCGGTGGAACAGTGCAAATTTACCTGGAAGCATATCCTGGAAAACATATCCGCAGAAAAGGAGAAGAAATTTCTGAGGGTGATGTACTAATACAGAAAAAAACCAGGATTACGCCGGCGGAAATGGGTACTCTAGCCACTTTTGGCTACAGACAGGTCCAGGTCTATCGTAACCCAAGGGTAGCCCTGATGGCAACTGGTGATGAATTGGTAAAACCAGGCCAGCGTCTGCAACCTGGACAAATATATAATTCCAATTTATTTGTCTTTGGTGACCTGGCCAAAAGAGTGGGGGCAGAGATCACCATGGAGGAGATCGTTGCCGATGATACCCAGGCCCTGCATGCATTTTTATCCCAGGCACTGACGGAATGTGATGTTGTTATTTCCTCAGGGGGAGTTTCCATGGGCCGCCACGATTATGTTCGGGAAATTTTTATGGAATTAGGAGTGAAAGAACATTTATGGCAAGTAGCCCAGAAACCGGGGAAACCCCTTTTCTTCGGCACCACTGCCGATACGCTGATTTTTGGCCTGCCCGGGAACCCGGTATCCAGTTTCATTGGTTTTATGGAATGGGTCTGGCCGGCCCTGGAAAAAATGATGGGTGTAACTGTGAGCGGGAAGATTCCCGCCATCCTGGAAGAGCCGTTTCCCAGAGAGCCGGTTAAAACCCGTTTTCTTTTTGGTCAGACCTGGTTGAAAGATGGGAAACTGGTTTGCAGACCATCCGTAAAAACCGGTTCCCACATGCTGTCATCTTCTCTGGATGCCAATTGTATTATCAGCTGTGGGCCCGGTGATGGACTTTTGGCGATAGGGGAACAGGTACAGGTGCGGATGCTGCCCTGGAAGCCGATCCCATGATCATTACACCCCGGGAACTGGAGCAATGGGTCAATGATGGACAAACCTTCAGAACTGTAGATATACGTCCTGGGGACCAGCGCCAGGAATTTCCCCTGACTGGTGTAAAACCACTGGTCGCAGATACTGAATCAATCCCTGAACCCAATGGACAGCCCATGGTTCTGATCTGCCAGTTCGGGATTATTACAGAGGGCCTCATTATTGAAAAGGAACTGGATGAGACTTACAGCCTCCTAGGCGGTGCCCTGGCTTGGGAAGCACTGCAGTCTGAAAAACAGGACCTGAGCCGCTGGTCGCGGCAAACTGTCCTACCGGAAATTGGATTGGAAGGACAAAAAAAACTGTTGAAGGCCCAAGTATCAATTGTCGGCATGGGCGGACTGGGCTGCCCGGCGGCGCAGTCGCTGCTGGCTGCCGGTATTGGCAGATTAAAAATTATTGATGGCGATAAGGTGGAACTTTCTAACCTTCACCGCCAGCCGTTGTACGGGGCGGAAGATGTAGGCCGATCGAAAGTTCAGGTCGCCAAGGCGAAATTGAAAAAATTGAACGAATCAGCAGTTATTGAAACAATGGATACGTTTTTCAATGCAGACAACGGATTGGATTTCATCCACGATGCCCATGTTGTTATCGATGCGACAGACAATATTCAAACGCGGTTTTTGATTGACCGGTTTTCAAAGGAAACGGGTGTGCCTATGGTGTATGGCGGTTTGTTCCGTTACGAAGGCCAGGTGGCGGTTTTGAATGTGAATGGGAGTGCGGGATATAGTGAATTATTTCCCGAACCGCCATCCGGAAGTGAAACATGTGCTGATGCTGGTGTATTAGGTATGCTTCCCGGGGTCATTGGGAATATACAGGCACTTGAAACAGTGAAACTCATTGTAGGTATAAAACCAAATCTGACAGGAAAACTACTGGTGTATGACGGCATGAACCATTCAACCCAAACGATCGAATTATGATAAAGGTAAAAATAAAGTGTTATTCCCAGGTGAAATATGCCTTGGGCAAGGATGAAATAAGCTTGGAATTGGAGCCGGAGACCACTACAGCAGAATTGGAAGAACTGGTTCGCGAACAGGCCCGGGGACAACTAGAGGGCATCAGCCTGCGTACGGCGGTGAACCGCGTTTATGTGCCGGAGCCAGTGGTGGTCCAGGATGGTGACGAAATAGCCTTTATTCCTCCAGTACAGGGCGGATAAATGATTATTACGGAGATCGTACCGGGCCATATTGTCCCTTTTCCTACAGATGATTCCCGCCGGGATGAGGGTGCTGAACTGGTCTTTAATGGCCGGGTACGCAGCACAGAACACGGGAAACTGATCCTTGCTTTGGAATATGAGCATTACAGCGGTATGGCGGAAAAAGAATTAAATGACTTGGCCCGGGAAACTGCAGAAAAATTTCCCATAAGGGATCTGTTTTGCCGACACCGTATAGGCCGGATCAATATTGGTGAAACCAGCCTCCACGTAGCCATCTGGTCGCGGCATCGCAAGGAAGGTTTGGTGGCCATGGCCCACTTTATCGCAGAACTCAAGAAACGGGTGCCCATCTGGAAATGGGCCATTTTGGCCAGCGGCGAAAAAGTCCCCAGTGAATGTGTACACCAGGATTAACTGATCAAATTTCCCTTTCCCAGCAGTGATAACCTAATTTTGACTTGTTAATAAGAAACGTAAGTTTTATCTTAAACCGCCCTTATTTTTGAGGTCACGCCAAATTCCACGTACCAGGTTCATGCGGATAAAGATAGGACACTTGTTTGGCAATACGCCTGGAAAAAGAATATCATTTAGACCTGGAACAGAGAGAAGTCTGGGGTGCCATTCAGGACCCTGAAATACTCTCAGAAATCCTACCCAACTGTAAATCCCTGGAGCCCAAAGGTGACAATCAATTCACCGCCAACATAGACGTAAAGATCGGACCGATTTCCAGCAAATTTCAATCCACTCTGGAAATGTTTGATCTAAAGGAACCGGATGGGTACAAGTTCCGGGTACAAGGAAATGGTAAAAAGGGTTCCATGAATGGCCAAGGGGAGATAAAGCTTTTTCCTAACGGCAGCGGTACAGGTTTTACATTCATCGCTGAAGGAAATATTACCGGAATCCTTGCCCGGGTTGGCCAGCGCCTGATCGAAGCAACAGGGAAAAAATTAATGGACCAGGGATTTGAAAATTTTAAAAACAAGGTGATGGGCAGTGTTGCTGCCTAGCATGGAAATATATAATGAATAATATAATTAATTAGAGGAGATAAGTATGACTCATACAATATCCATGACGGTGAATGGAAATAACTGTACTGGTGAGGTGGAATCACGGACCTTACTGGTGGATTTCTTACGCGACCATCTAGATTTAACAGGTACGAATATTGGCTGTGATACTAGCCAGTGCGGTGCTTGTACAATTATGATGGATGGCAGTGTTGTAAAATCATGCACGGCACTGGCCGTTCAGGCTGACGGTAGTGAGATCACCACCAT
The DNA here is from genome assembly GCA_002471805.1 of Fidelibacterota bacterium UBA7303. Taxonomy (GTDB): domain Bacteria; phylum Fidelibacterota; class Marinisomatia; order Marinisomatales; family UBA1611; genus UBA2134. Next base: position 27,660 of record DKQR01000030.1, read on the forward strand.
AGAAGGGTTGGCAACCAATGGTGAATTGCATCCTCTGCAGCAGGCATTCTGGGATGAACACGGGCTGCAGTGCGGCTATTGTACACCGGGTATGATTATGTCTGGTGTTGGTCTACTGGGTGATAATCCGAATCCATCTGAGTCGGAGATCCGACATTGCCTGGAAGGCAATATGTGCCGCTGTACCGGTTACCAGAATATTGTAAAAGCGGTTCAAACCGCGTCACAGTCCATGGAAGGGGGCGCATAATGGGTAAACATATAGGCAAAAGCGTAAAAAGGGTAGAAGACCCACGGTTCCTTCAGGGACAGGGAAAGTATGTAGCGAACATTAAACTCCCGGACATGGCTCATGTAGCAGTTCTGAGGAGCCCCCATGCCCATGCTAAGATCAACAGCATAAACACAGCTGCTGCGAAAGCTTTGGACGGTGTAATTGATGTATTTGTTGGACAGGACCTAATTGATGGTGGTGTTGGCAAAATGCCCGTTATCTGGCAGGTGCCTGATAACAAGATTCCCGACCGCTGGCCGTTAACCCCGGATAAAGTGCGTCACGTTGGGGACAGTGTTGCCGCCGTGGTTGCTGAAGATCCCTACATTGCTAGGGATGCATTGGACCTTATCGAAGTCGATTATGAGGCCCTGGAAGCCACCACAGGTGCCAAGGCTACCACGGAAGATGGGAAACCTCTCGTTCATGATGAAATTGAAAATAATATCAGTTTCAAATGGGGTTTAGGAGACAGGGAAGCCTGTGACAAAGCCTTTGAAGAAGCAGATCATGTGGTAAAACTGGACCTGATCAACCAGCGCCTGATTGCTAATGCCATGGAACCAAGAGCTTGTGCTGCCCAATGGATCGCTGCGACAGAGAACATGACAGTCTGGACCACCAGTCAGAATCCGCACATTATCCGTTTTGGATTAAGTGCTGTTACCCTGCCCATGCTTGATGAGCATAAACTGCGGGTCATTTCTCCGGATGTAGGCGGCGGGTTTGGGAGCAAAATCTTCCATTACCCGGAAGAGGTGATTGTTCCCTGGATCGCAAAAAAGATCAACAGACCCTGCAAATGGGTGGCAACCAGAAGTGAATCCTTTATGACCGACTCTCAGGGACGCGATCATGTGCAAAATTGCAAGTTAGCATTAAAAAGTGACGGTACCATTACTGGACTCTATGTGGAACTCCATGCGGATATGGGTGCCTACTTATCAAGTATTGCACCATTGATTCCAACTGTCATCTGCATTACTCTTTTTTCTGGGTTATATAAATATCCAGGAATATGGGGTGAGACCACGGGAACCCTGACCAATACGGTTCCGGTAGACGCCTACCGCGGTGCAGGCAGGCCGGAAGCATCTTATCTGCTGGAACGAATCATAGATGTAGCTGCCAAGGAACTGGGTATGGATCCCATAGAAATACGAAGGAAGAATTTTATTGGAAAAGATGAATTCCCCTATCAAACACCGGTGGCATTTTTGTACGACAGCGGCGATTATCACGCCATGTTTGATAAACTGGAAGAGAATGCAGATTACCAGGGTATGCGATCTGCACAGGCCAGTGCAAAAGAAGAGGGACGGCTTGTGGGTATTGGTGTAAGCGGCAGCGTAGAAGCAAGCGGATATGGTCCAGCCGCTACCGTAGGAGCGTTGGGTTTTTACGGTGGTATGTGGGAGCACGGAGGAATTCGGGTTCATCCAACTGGTAAGGTTACCGCTTTTACGGGCTCTCATTCACATGGCCAGGGTCATGAGACGACCATGGCTCAGATCGTAGCTGACAAGTTAGGTATTGAAGTTGCTGATGTTGATGTAGTGCATGGTGACACTGACCTGGTGACCCAGGGTATGGGTACCTACGGCAGCCGCAGTGTTGCGGTTGGCGGAGAAGCACTGTCCAATGCTGCTAAGACAATACGTAAAAAGCTGGTTACACTGGCTGCTCACTTGATGGAAGTATCTGAAGATGATCTGGTATATGATGATGAAAATGGCAGTGTCCAGGTAAAAGGTGTACCCGATAAGTCTAAGGCTTTTGGAGAACTGGCTTTTGCAGCTTACAGCGGCCATAGCCTGCCGGAAGGAATGGATCCCGGTTTAGAAACATCAGCCTATTATAATCCTGGCAATTTCACATTTCCATCATCAGCTCACCTGGTGCAGGTAGAAGTGGATAAGGATACTGGTGAAATTGAGATTCAGAAATTCGTTGCCGTGGAAGATTGCGGCAATGTAATAAACCCCATGGTGGTAGAAGGCCAGATCTTGGGCGGAATTGCTCAGGGTGTGGGACAGGCTCTTTATGAACATGGAGTATACGATGATGATGGTCAACTGGTTAGCGGCTCTATGCTGGATTATACCATGCCCAGAGCTGACAATTTTCCTATGATTGAATCTGACCGTATAGAAACTCCATCTCCCAGTAATACTCTGGGGGTTAAAGGTGTAGGGGAAATGGGTAGTATAACATCACCGCCAGCAGTGGTAAATGCTGTTGTGGATGCCTTATCCGATTATGGTGTGAAGCATATAGATATGCCCCTCACTTCGGAAAAAATCTGGAACATCTTGCAAACGAACGGAGGTTAAGTCATGCAGCCAGCAAAATTTAATTATCATAGAGCCAATACCATTGACGAAGCTGAATCATTGTGTAAAGAAAATACCGATGCCAGTTTTATCGCAGGTGGACACAGTCTGATCCCAGCAATGAAACTGCGGTTGGCTGAACCTGGAACCCTGGTGGATATTGGAAGAATAGGTGACTTGAAAGGAATCAGCAGGGAAGGTGATACGATTCATATTGGTGCCTTAACTACACATGCTGAAGTGGAAAGTTCAGATGTAGTAAAGGATGCCTGCGCCGCATTGGCAGAAGCAGCAGGAATGATTGGTGATCCCCAGGTTCGGAACCGCGGCACCATCGGCGGGAATGTGGCCCATGCGGATCCAGCTTCCGATTACCCGGGTATATTAATGGCACTCAAAGCAACCGTGGTCACAAGTAGTAGATCCATCGCGGTAGATGACTTTTTTACCGGATTGTTCGAAACGGCATTAAACGATGGGGAAGTAATCACAGAAATACAGGTTCCTGCATTGGGTGATGGAAGTGGTTCCGGTTATGCCAAGTTCTTTAACCCCGCATCACGCTATGCTGTGGTGGGAGTTGGAGCCGTTGTTTCTTTGGATAACGGGTCCTGTTCTTCCTGCAGTATTGGCGTTACTGGTGCGGCTGATCATGCATTTCGTGCAAAAGAAGCAGAAGATATCTTGGTTGGCTCTAACCTAGGCCCTGATGCTATTGATTCTGCTGCTGCTAAAATAAGTGATGGACAAGAAATGATGAGTGATCTTGTCGCATCTGCAAATTATCGCGCACATTTATGTGGTGTAATAGCAAAAAAAGCACTGAATCAAGCTATGTCCTAGAACGAAGGAATTGTTAGTAAATCAATTTGTATTCATTTAATTAGAAGGAGAAAAGTATGATTGAACCTACAACTGATAAGATGTTATGGATGTATGAGCAAATGCTTATTATCAGAGAATTTGAAGAAACAATGGTCAATATATATCTTGAGGGTAAACTACCTCCTGAAATCCAAGAAGGTCTTGCTTTTGATATTGGCAGTGGTCCTGTGCCAGGGGAAATGCATCTAGCAGCTGGGCAAGAACCGGTGGCTGTCGGAACTTGTGCTCATCTAAAAAAAGATGATACAATTACAGGTACCCATAGACCGCATCATTTCGCAATAGCGAAAGGAGTATCTATAAATGCACTCGCTGCTGAAATTTTTGGAAAAGTGACTGGTCTCGGAAGAGGTAAAGGAGGCCATATGCACCTGTTTGATGTCGAAAATAAATTTGGTTGTAGTGGTATTATTGGTGCAGGTATGCCCCAAGCTTGTGGTGCAGCTCTAGCTGCAAAGAAAAAAGGAAAAGATTGGGTTACCGTTACTTTCTTTGGTGAAGGTGCAGCCAACCAGGGATCTTTCCATGAATCATTAAATCTCGCAGCTCTATGGAATCTACCTGTGATTTTTATTTGCGAAGATAATAGTTATGCAATTTCTGTTACTAAGGATGAATCTACTGCAATAGCAAACAATGCTGATCGAGCAGCAGGGTATGGCATGCCTGGAGTAAGCGTGGATAATAATGATGCTCTAGAAGTATTCTCTGTTGTAGGCGAAGCAGTTTCCCGTGCCCGCGCCGGAGAAGGACCATCATTGATAGAATGCAAAACCGATCGATATCTTGGGCATTTCCAAGGTGATGCAGAAGCATACCGTCCGGAAGGTGAAGTAGAAAAACTTAGGGAAAATGATCCTATAGATCTTTTAAGAGATCATTTAGTAGCTAGTGATGCAATGTCAGATGATAATGAAAAAGAAATTAAAGATCGTGCTTCTGCAACTGTAAAAGCTGCATATGAATTTGCTCGGGCAAGTGATTATCCAGATACATCAGAAGTTGCTCAGCACGTTTTTGTATAATTATAGAGACTAGGAGAAAATTATGGGAAATGAAAATAATCGAGAATTAACTATGGCAGCAGCAATTTCAGAAGGTATGGCACAAGAGATGGAAAGGGATGAAAATGTTTTTGTTATGGGAGAAGATGTGGCTAAATATGGTGGTATTTTTGGTGCTACAGGTGGATTATTAGATAGATTTGGTGCTGACCGTGTAATGGATACACCTATTTCAGAAACTGCTTTTATTGGTGCTGCAACTGGTGCTGCGGCTGAAGGTATGCGTCCTGTAGTAGAATTGATGTTTGTGGATTTCTTCGGCGTGTGCATGGATCAAATCTATAATCATATGGCAAAAAATATCTATATGTCAGGAGGTAATGTTAAGTTGCCTGTTGTGCTTACTACTGCGATCGGAGGTGGATATAATGATGCTGCACAGCATTCCCAATGCTTATATGGTCTTTTTGCACATGTTCCTGGGTTGAAAATTGTAGTACCATCAAATGCATATGATGCAAAGGGAATGATGATTGAAGCAATTAGAGATGATAATCCAGTAATGTATTTTTTTCACAAAGGAATTATGGGGCTACTTTGGATGGCTTATTTTACAGGAAGTACTACCCATGTTCCCGAAGAATCATATACTGTTCCATTTGGTAAAGCCAAAGTAGTGCGTGAAGGTAATGATATAACGCTGGTGACCCTAAGTCAAATGGTACATAAGAGTATGCAAGCTGCAGAAACACTTGAATCTGATGGGATTAGTGTAGAGGTAATTGATCTTAGAACGCTTGTCCCATTGGATAAAGATACAATTCTAAATTCAGTTGCTAAAACAAATAGACTTTGTGTTGCTGATGAGGATTATTTAAGCTTTGGATTATCTGGGGAGATTGTTGCAATCGTCGCAGAAAATCTTGATAGTATCGATCTTACATGTCCCGTAAAACGCTTAGCGGTTAAGGATATGCCGATACCATACAGTCCTCCTCTGGAAAATGCAGCTATCCCGCAATCTTCTGATATTGAAAATACGATCAGAGGAATGATGGCTTAATTAATAACATCACCGGCTATTCTGTTTGGATGGCCGGTGAATTAATTTATATACTGAATTCGATAAAATTCCGAGGCTGTATGCATCGGCATTTAATATGTTTCTATAACAATTAAATAAAATTATAAAGTTTATGTTTGAGTTTAATATTTCGAAAGATGATTGGCCAGCTGATCCTGGGACAGAAGGACTTATTGCAGATTGGAAAGTTTCTGTAGGGGATTTTGTTAATAAAGAAGATATGCTTTTTGAAAGTGTGTTTGTAAAAACTAATATAGAAATACTATCCCCTGTATCAGGTATAATAAAAGAAATATGTATTAAAAAAAATGAGTTATTTAAAGAAGGTACTATTATAGCGATAATAGATGATAATACTGATGTATCCGATGATTTAACTAATGATAATAATGTTAAAACCCAAGATGATAAAGAACCTAATGAATCCTACCAAATAGAAACAGGTTTAACAGTTTTAGAAAAGAAATTATTAAGTGGAATTAGGAAAACAATCTCAAATAGAATGACTGCTAGTTGGCTTAATGCTCCCCAAGTAACTGAATTTATAAATGTTAATATGGATTCATTAGTTGCTCTTAGAAAGAGTAAGAATGATAAATCAGATAATAATATTAATATTGGCTATGAGGATTTTATAATTAAAGCCTTTGCTCTAAGTCTTAAAGGAAACAGAGATTTTAACGGTAGTATTATTAATGATGAAATTTTGATTTTTGGTGAAATAAATATTGGCTGTGCTATTGATACTCAGGATGGGTTAATGGTTCCTGTTATTAAAGGATCAAATCAAAAGTCGATTTATGAGATTTCAGAAATAAGACAAAAACTCACAAAAAAAGCAATTGCGGGTGAACTATCTAATGAAGACATAAATCAAGGTACTGCATCAATATCTAATCTTGGCAGCACTGGTATCGATTCTTTTACCCCAATTCTTAATCCCCCACAGATATGTATCCTTGGTATTGGTGCAAT
>DKQR01000030.1:34594-41733 GCA_002471805.1 Fidelibacterota bacterium UBA7303
ACATTCGATCATCGGGCGTTGGATGGATTTCCTGCAGCAAATTTTCTAAAGTCTATTAAAGAAAAATTAGAAGTTCCAGACCAATTACTTTAAACCGTTTCAATCGGCAGGAATAATAAAAATGTCTCAGAATCCAATTGGGATTATTGTTAATCCTAAATCTGGTAAAGATGTTAGAAGGATTGTATCACATGCATCGACTATAACTAATTTTGAAAAAGTAAATATACTTAAAAGGATTTTATTAGGTATAATTGCTACGGGTGCTAAATGGGTTGTATATATGCCTGATTCAAAAGATTTAGTTGGAAATGCTTTTCGACTTATTGACAAAAAAGACGGTTTAAATGTCAGCCCACTGAATATCCCTATTGTTGGAAATGAAAAAGATACTATTAGTGCCACTGAACAAATGGTTAAAATAGGAGTCGGTGTAATTATAACACTTGGAGGAGATGGTACAAACAGATTGGTAGCAAAGACAACAAACAATGTACCTATTGTTCCAATATCAACCGGTACGAATAATATATTCCCTAAATTTATAGAAGGAACAAAGGCAGGATTAGCAGCAGGTATTTCTCTTAATATAATTGAAAATGAGAAAGACAAAAATATGCTATGTTTGCAGGCAAAAATGATTCAAGTTGAATATAATGGTTCTTATGATAACGCCTTAATTGATTTTGCTATATCTAGTTCAATCCATTTAGGAAGTAGAGCATTGTGGAACCCTGAAAATCTCTGCCATTTATTTGTGACTCAAGCGACTACTGGAGCGATTGGTTTAACTGGCATTGTTGGTTCTGTAATGCCGATAAGTGAGTATGATTCATTCGGTGCTTATGCGAAATTAGGTAATAAAAAATTTGTCAAGGCTATTCTAGCATCCGGAAGTGTAAATAAGGTAGGAATTGATTCCGTTGAAAAAATAGATATCGGAATTCAAAAGAAATTATACTTGAAACAAGGAAGTCTGTGGGCAGATGGCGAAAAGCTTACAATAATTAATGAAAGCGAGATTACTGTTTCAGTTATTAAGGAAGGTCCTAGGATTTTGAACCTTAAAACACTATTTAAATTAGCAGTTCGAAATGGGCTTTTATGTCCAAACTAATCAATATTCTCTTTTTACCAATTATTAAGATTATTAATGCCATGTTTTAATAATTATGATTAAGCTTTAAGTGATCTAGAAAAATTAGGGGTGCTAAATGGACCATATTTATAACGTTGCTAAGTTTTTACATGTTATTAGTTTCGCTTTTATGTCTATCCCTTTATTCAATTTGATTATCGTTAATGAAAGGGCGCTTATGGGGCCATCGCTTAATTATGCCACAGATCGTTATTTTGAAAATATCATTAAACGAGGAGCCATCCGTTGTTATGTATTTCAATGTACAGTGTTCCTATCAGGGATAGTAATTTTATTTCTCGGACCAGGCTTAAATGCCATTTGGTCCAACTGGATATTAACTGCCAAAACACTCATTTTGCTTTTGCTAATGAGTTTACTTTCCTATGTTCATTTTTCTATCCAGCCGAAGATTGAGAACCTGCTGGGGTCTTTATCACCTACTGAACCGGCCTCTGAAGATTTGCCAGGAAAACTTGCCCCATTTCGAATTCTACGGAAAAAATTGGCTACAGTATGTCTATTCCTGGTAATTACAGCGATCATACTCGGCGTTCAAACATATTCTCGTTTCCATCCATTCGTTTCTATAGCCTTGGTTCTCCTTGCAGCTGGTTTTTCCCTGCGTGCCAATAAATCTCTGATTCGTTTTGGCTGGTTTTAAAATCCTGGTGCAGTGATTAATAACCATGGTATCAAAAGTGCATTTTCAACTTAGTCGTAAAACCGAAGTAATGTCTTTTGATAGGCTCAAAGTAAAATCATAATAGTTATTTGATGTCATATTTAAGTGATTTCCATGAGGCAATCAACAATCCAGAAAAGTATTGGCAAAAACAGGCTAAAAAAATACATTGGTTTACATTTCCAGAAACAATTCTTTCCAAAGACAAACAGGGTCATTATCATTGGTTTGAAGGAGGCAAACTAAACACGTGCTATTTGGCCCTGGACCAACATGTACTTAACGGTCGCGGTGACCAACCTGCTCTCATTTATGATTCGCCGGTCACAAATAATAAAAGGTCTTTTACTTATAATGATTTGCTAGAAAAGGTATCCCTTTTTTCTGGAGTATTGGCTGATCTTGGTATTGAGAAAGGGGACCGTGTTGTTATTTATATGCCCATGGTGCCGGAGGCGGTAATTGCCATGCTGGCCAGTGCCCGATTGGGCGCCATTCATTCTGTCGTATTTGGCGGATTTGCTGCCAATGAGCTGGCCATCAGAATCGATGACGCTAAGCCAAAAGTAATTGTATCCTCCACCTGCGGAATTGAGTTCACCACTGTAATACCATATAAACCATTGTTAGATGCTGCCATAGCGACGGCTAAACATAAACCGGATCACACAATAATTCTGAAACGCCCCCAGGAAGACTGCACATTAATTGCGGGGCGGGATCATGATTGGAAAGATTGCATGAGCCAGGCAAGTCCGCACGACGTTATTCCTGTTGCAAGCACAGATCCGCTGTATATACTGTATACTTCTGGAACAACTGGTAAGCCGAAAGGAATCGTCCGTGACAATGGTGGCCACGCTGTTTCTCTGAATTTCAGTATGGAGGCCATTTACGATGTTTCTCCAGGAGATGTGTACTGGGCCGCTTCCGATGTAGGTTGGGTTGTGGGCCATTCTTATATTGTATATGCTCCCCTGATTCGAGGTTGTACCACAATCCTATTTGAAGGTAAACCAGTGAGAACGCCCGATCCTGGTGCATTCTGGCGTGTAATAGAAGAATATAATGTTAAAACGTTTTTTACAGCACCTACTGCATTTCGGGCGATAAAAAAAGAAGATCCTGATGGAAAGTTTATAGAACAATACAATTTATTGGGATTAGAATCTGTTTTTCTTGCCGGTGAACGTCTCGACCCTCCAACCTATGAATGGCTGGCCGGTCTTTTGGACTGTCCCGTGATTGATCATTGGTGGCAGACTGAAACAGGCTGGCCGATCTGCTCAAACATGCTGGGCACGGAATTGAAAGAAATCAAAATGGGGTCTGCCACCGTACCAGTACCAGGGTTTGACGTCCAGATTCTTAATAAAAATGGTCAAAAAGTTCGATCTGCAGAAACAGGAAGCATTGTGATTAAACTGCCGTTGCCGCCTGGATGTTTGCCTACCTTGTGGAACGACAATGAGCGCTATCAAACTTCCTATTTATCTACATTCCCCGGATATTACCTGACTGGTGACGGGGGTTATAAGGATAAGGATGGGTATGTATTTGTAATGGGTAGGACGGATGATGTAATTAATGTTGCAGGACACCGCTTGTCTACAGGTGAAATGGAAGAATTAATAGGCGGTCATGAAGCAGTGGCCGAATGTGCTGTTGTTGGCATAGCTGATGAACTTAAGGGCCAGGTCCCTGCTGGTTTTGTAGTACTCAAGGATGGCTATAGGCTGGGAAATGAAGACCTGGCACCTGAGCTGATCATGATTATTCGGAGCAATATCGGTGCCGTTGCTAATTTTAAGCAGGTAGCCATTGTGAAAAGATTACCTAAAACAAGGTCAGGAAAGATATTGAGAAAATCCATAAGAACTTTGGCAGACCGGGGACAGACGGCAATACCTTCCACAATTGATGATCCCAGCATCCTGGATGAGATAAAAGATGTTTTGCAGGATCAGCAGATTGGGATGGCCTTTATTAAATAGATGCTTGATAATATAATCTCAACTAATGTAGTATACCCCCCCCCTCCCAGAGAAGAGTATCGCCACATAAGAAGAGAAGGTTTTAAACCTTTGAATAGAGAGGAGTTCGTATGATACCAGGTTCTTTTAATTACCACGCACCTTCATCTTTGGATGAGGCTATAAAACTGCTGGAAGATCTTGGAGAAGATGCCAAGATCCTAGCCGGCGGACACAGTTTAATACCTATGATGAAACTTCGGTTGGCTGAGCCGGATCATTTGGTGGATATTAATGGCTTATCGGATCTTGATTATATCAGGGAGGATGTGGGTGTACTTTGTATTGGAGCCATGGCTCGAGAATCAGCCCTTGAAAAATCAGAACTGATTGCAGAAAAATACCCAATCCTGAAAGATACTTCTGAAGTAATTGCTGATCCATTGGTACGAAACCTGGCTACTGTAGGCGGGAATATTGCTCATGGAGATCCAGCTAACGATCATCCCGCCACCATGGTTGCACTGGATGCTGAAGTTGTGGTACGTGGTCCTGGAGGATTATTGGATAGCGGTGGAAGAACCATTGCCATTGATGATTTCTTTCGAGGACCGTTGATGACTGCGCTGGCTGAAAACGAAATATTAACTGAAATACGAGTGCCCTGTCCAAATGGGAAATCTGGTGCAGCATACAAGAAATTAGAGCGTAAAGTGGGCGATTATGCGATTGCAGGTGCGGCTGCTGTATTGAATTTTGATGGGGACACCTGCAGCAAGGCAGGAATCGCTCTAACCAATGTAGGGCCAACACCAGTTCGTGCTTCTGAAGCACAGGATGCGCTGGTAGGTACTTCTGTATCACAGGATGATGCGGATAAAGCAGGTGAACTTGCAGCTGCCGCTTCCCAGCCTGTGGGTGACCATAGGGGTTCCGAAGAGTATAAGCGTGCAGTAGTAAAAGTGCTGACATCGCGAGCTATTATGAAGGCCAAAGAAAGAGCAGCAGGAGGGAATTAATATGGCTACACAATCAATTACATTAACAATTAATGGTGAATCCAGAACTGCTGAAGTGGAAGACAGACTACTCCTGGTTCACTTGATCCGTGATAATTGCGCATTAACAGGAACACATATCGGATGCGATACCACCCATTGTGGTGCCTGTACTGTTCTGCTGGATGGAACAGCGGTGAAATCCTGTACAGTTTTTGCAGTTCAAGCTAATGGAAGGGAAGTAACCACCATTGAAGGGATGGAAGGAGAAACACTTCACCCATTACAGGAAGGATTTATGGAAGAACATGGTTTGCAGTGCGGTTTCTGCACTCCAGGGATGATTATGTCATCGAAACATCTCCTGGATCATAATCCAAACCCTACTGAAGATGAGATCCGCTGGGGAATCTCCGGCAATCTATGTCGCTGTACCGGTTACCAGAATATTGTAAAAGCCGTACAGCACGCATCGAATAAGCTTCAAGAAACAACTGAAGAAGGAGGCGAATAATGTCAAAATGTAAAACATCTCCTGAAGTTGGAGGAATGGGACATTCAATTAAACGTAAAGAAGACCCAAGATTTATACGCGGCCAGGGAAACTATGTGGATGATGTTGTTAGGCCAGGTATGGTATTTATGGATATTGTTCGCAGCCCATATGCACATGCTAAAATTAAGAGTATTAATACAGAGAAAGCATTAGCACACCCCGGTGTTGCTGCGGTGATTACCGGTGAAACTTTGAAGGAATACAATCTTCATATGATGCCCACTTTAATGTCCGACACGCAGATGGTTTTACCAATCGATAAAGTTTGCTATCAGGCCCAGGAAGTGGCAGCTGTGGTTGCCACTGATCGCTACAGTGCTGCAGATGGAGTGGAATTGGTAGAAGTGGAATACGAGCCACTTCCTGTTGTGGTTGATCCACATAAGGCGACTGATCCAGATGCACCAATCATACGGGATGATAAAGAAGGCCAGGAAAATAATCATATTTTTCACTGGGAGGCAGGTGATAAGGGAGAGACAGAAGAAATTTTCAACAATGCAGATGTAACAGTAAAAGAAGATATTTATCTTCCTCGAATTCATGTTGCATCTATTGAAACATGTGGTTGTGTTTCAGAGTTTGATTCTGTAACGGGTAGACTCACGGTTTGGTTGACCACGCAGGCCCCGCATGCTATACGCACAGTGGTTGCATTGGTAGCCGGGCATGTAGGACTCCAAGAAGATAAGATCCGTATCATCTCGCCTGATATAGGCGGAGGTTTCGGTGGCAAGGTCCCAGTTTACCCAGGTTATGTAATCGCTATTGCGGCTTCCGTTGTTACAGGGCTACCAATTAAGTGGATAGAAGATCGACGTGAAAATCTGCAAGCAGATTCATTTGCCAGAGATTATCATATGACTTGTGAGATAGCTGCCGATAAGGATGGTACATTAAATGGTTTGAGAATCAAAACGCTGGCAGACCATGGTTATGCTGATGCTGCAGCAAATCCATCAAAGTTCCCTGCGGGTATGTTTTCAATTTGCACTGGTTCTTATGATTTCAAGAAAGCTTTTGTGGAAGTGGATGGTGTTTATACCAATAAACCGCCAGGTGGGATAGCATACCGTTGCTCGTTCCGGGTTACAGAAGCAGTCCATGCAATTGAACGTATGGTAGATGTTGTTGCGGATGAAATAGGTATGGATGCAGCTGAAATCAGAATGAATAATTTTATTCCAAAGGATGCTTTCCCATATCAATCACCCATGGGTTGGGAATATGACAGCGGTGATTATCATGGTGCATTAAAGCTAGCCATGGATAAGATTGGCTATGATGAACTTTTAAAGGAACAAGCTGAGAAACGTGAAAAAGGTGAACTTATGGGAATAGGTATTTCATCCTTTACTGAAGTCGTCGGGGCTGGCCCTTCCAAGGATTTTGATATTCTTGGAATTAAAATGTTTGATAGCTCTGAAATACGTATACATCCGACAGGAAAAGTGATCGCCCGTTTTGGTACAAAATCACAGGGACAGGGACATGAAACGACTTACGCTCAAATCATTGCAGAAGAATTAGGCATACCTCATTCTGATGTAACTGTTGAAGAAGGAGATACAGATACTGCACCTTATGGTTTAGGAACCTATGCCAGTAGATCAACGCCCACTGCAGGTGCTGCGGCAGCGGTGGCTTGCCGGAAAATCAAGGATAAATCTCAGAAGATAGCGGCTCATTTGTTAGAAGTAGCGGAAGAAGATCTGGAATGGGAAGTTGGGAAATTTTCAGTGAAAGGTGTACCGGATAAGTCAGTTACAATTCAAGAGGTCGCCTTTGC
>DKQR01000012.1 GCA_002471805.1 Fidelibacterota bacterium UBA7303
AGGAGAATAAAATGAAAAAAATAAAATCAATTATAATATTTTCTTTAACCACGTTAATCCTTTTCAGTTGCGCTGATAAACCCAGAACAGGTCCTGGTGGACCAACGCTCGTGCCTGGTGCCAGCAAAGAAGTCCTGGCCCAAGAACCTGATTGGTATACAAATCCACCAAAAGAAGAAGGATTTATCATTGGCAAAGGTGAAGGGACTTCCGCTAGCAAGAGAGGATCCCGCGCGAAAGCAAAAAATGACTTGATAAATGATTTACAACAAAAGTCAAAAGTTATTTCTGAAGGTCGAAATGAGGATTTTTTCAAGGAAACAGGCGGCGACTATGATTCCGAAGTCTACCAGCAGTTTGAACAAATACAAACAACTGTATGGAATGGAGTTATTGAAAACTGGACAGAAAAAAATTCTGAAACAGTTGTAGAAGCTAGTTTCGATGCACAGGGGAACAAAAAAAATATTTATCGTTGCTATTTACTGGGTGAAATAAACGTTTTTCTCGCTGATCAGCGTTTACTGGAAAAAATGAAAAAAGAAAAAGAACTTATGACAGCATTTCAAGCAACACAGGCATACGATAAACTGCAGGATGACTTGGAGCGATATAAAGATAAACTGGGAATGTGATTTAGCACATTTAAATAGTAGAGATTTTTATATAATATGTAGAAATATTTGTATATAATTAATTTAAGGAGAATGTGCTTTGAAACGTTTATCGCAATTGTTTTTAATAAGCATGTGCGTATTAAGTGCCCAGCCAAAACCGAATTGGGTAGAATCGGTTTTGAGCGGGGAAACTCCTTCAAATCCAGAATATTATATTGGCATAGGACGAGTTGATATAAACAATCAATCTCGCAAGGAATATGAAAATGAGGGTAAAGAACTTGCCTTAATAGATATCTCCAGCCAGATAAAAACGCAGGTTATTGGTACATCCGAATCTTATTTTTTTGAAGATCAGGGAACTATGGTGGATCGTTTTCAGGCAGAATCCAAGACAATTACATTTAGTGATTTGGAAGGGTTAGAACTGCATCGAAAATATTCATCAGACACCGAATATTTTGTCTACTATCGTCTAAACAAAGCAGAATATCAAAAAAATATGGAGAAGGCTGTGGCCACGGCCAGGAGCCTATTCGATGATTTTATAGAAATAGACGAAGATAGTGAACCCATACGTCGTTTAAAATTACTTATCCATTGTTATGAATATCTGTATAAAGCACTTGGCGGGGCCGGAGTAATGCACCAGGATAATGAGCGTGAATTTAATTTAACCAGCAGGGTGCAGACAGAAATAGAAACAATCGTCAACAATATTCAATTGAAAACAGAAAAAAATCGCTATAGAACTGTTGTAGGTGAACGAGTTGATGACCCATTGAAAATCGAAACAGATATCTACCTTCCCAGGGGTGAACGTGTGCCCATAAATGAATTACCTTTAAAATTTATATTCACAAAAGGAAATGGTAACTTTTCCAGTTCTTTGTTAGTATCTGATGAGTATGGTGTAGTGTCAACTTTTATTAACAAAATTACCTCGAAATATCCAACACAGTTTGTCAAGGCCAGGATAGATCTGAAAAATCTTACTCTTGATCCAACGAAACCCAGTTATTTGGATGATTATTTTGAAAAATTAAGCAATAATCGATCCATTACATTCACATTAGAAGTCAGCGAATTAAAAAATGATATGATCGCCATTTTCGTTGTAGGCAGGGAAGGAGTCTCTAATCCAGAAGAACGTATCGTTAATCGGCATTTTGAGGAATCTTTCAGCAAAATAACGGATTTTGAAATTAAAGACCGTACAGCCGCTGAAAAAATATTAGAAAATAAAGGATGGGATAATGCCACAATCTGTGATGATAGTGAATGCCAGTTACAAGTAGGTCAGTTACTTGGAGTAGATAAAATGATCTTTGCTGAACTGACCTATTTAGAAGGCAGTAAAGAATACAATTGTTATATGAGTATGTCAGATATTTTAAACAAAACAACCACCGAGCCTACCAATTTTGAACTGAAAGTAAAATCCAAAGATAAGTTTGGTGATTTAAAGAATGAAATTCCTAAATGGGTAAGAGAGTTCTATGGTTCGTTGAATCCCGGTATGATCACATTTCATAATGATACGCCGGCACGGGTCAATGTTATTATTGATGGTAAGAATGAAGGTTCTCTGCCTATGTATGAACGGGAATTTAAAGAGGGTAATTATGCAATTAAATTCGCAAGCCCCGGTTATGAGACAAAAGAAGCACAATTTTTTATCAGTCCCATGGCAGCCATTGAACAACGAATTTTGCTGGAACAGAAAACAAAAGGTAAAGCTTTTATGCGTTCCCTGATTTTCCCCGGCAGGGGGCAGTGGTATAGTGCAGATGAGGACCACGGCGGCCGCAGGATCACGGGGTTTATCTTTACCGGTTTAACAGTTGCCAGCGCAGTTGCCTCTGGTTATTTATGGTATAATTATTCACTTACCAAGGCCACTTTTGAACAATCCAGGAATGACTACCTGGCCCAGGTGGTAATGGGTGAAATTGAAGCTTACAAAATAATCATGGATGATGACTATGCCACCATGTCTTCTTCAAAAGCAACCGCCTCAATCATGACCGGTTTATTTGCCACGATCTGGATCGGCAGTGCCTTGGAGGCTATGCTGAATTTTCCTTCGGATTACGGTGTTGGAGCGTCTTTTTCATACGATCCATCTGTTGAGCAAAACCAATTATACCTTTATAAGACATTCTGATGTTTCGGATCTATATTATAATTATCGCTTTATTATTATTTTCCTGCGGGGTGGATGATGTAGAATATGACAACCCGCTGGACCCGGGGAACCCCGATTACGAAGAGCCTAACACCACTATCTCCAGCCCCCAGCAGGGAATTACCTATTACGAACATTCCTTTGTGGCCATGTGGTCGGGCAACAAAGAGGATATGTCCTTCCGAACCAAGTTAGATGATGATAACTGGAGCCACCAGTTGAGTGATGCAAACTGGTATTCCTATGAATTTATGAACCTGGAATATCTGGACGAGGGCAATCATACCTTTGTTGTCCAGGGACGGTATGTGTCTGGAGATGTGGAACCCCAGCCGGACAGTGTATCCTTTTCCATCAATGCCGTGGGCGGCCCGGCCCTGCGTTTTTATCACATGCAGACCACCGCCTTGGTGAATGATCAGATCACATTAGATATTTATGCTGAAGAAGTTTCCAA
>DKQR01000086.1 GCA_002471805.1 Fidelibacterota bacterium UBA7303
GGGGAAAATTAACGTAATAGACGACGATGCGCACGAAGAATCCCTAATGAAATTCTTCTTTTATTCTTCTAATCTTCCAGATGCAAAAGCGCTGATAAACCAAAGCACGGCAAGAATATGCATAGCAATTTTAAATGGCGATGTTGGGATAAAATTAAAGACCATATAATAAATTCCAATTAAAATAATAAGCAGAATGCCTAAAATTGAATTCCTTGCCAATGATGTACCCATTCTGGTCACCTTGACAAAGGTCATAATAAGAAGTCCAATGGAAACAACCCACCAGCCAAAAAAACGATAGATCATCCTTAAATAATCCGGCAAGTGTCGGTTGATATCCGCTGTGAATAAATCTGCGAATGTCGTCTGCAGCAGGGCCTCATTGGGTGGTTGATCCAGTATCCACGGTTCAGGGTGTGAAAGCCAGCTTATTCCAAGGCCAACAGCTCCCAGCCCAATAATAAAAGCGGGAATCCAGGAAAGATTATGCCAGTGTTTCTGATTCAAAAATGAAATCCTTTAATAATGCATCAGATAATTCGAATGCACGCTGGGTTTGAAAACCAAATGGGCCTTTTTCTAACACAATATTAAAAAATGGCTGAAATAAATGTGATTCATTAAGGCCTCTTGACTCCAAACCTTTAAGAGCCATTTCACCGATCCATTCATTCCACTCTCCGTAGGATTTCCCATCGGGTCCCGGTTGTGATGAATCCAGTCTATAGGCGGCTTTATTCCAATCATGACGATCATTTAATGGCCATTTTATCACAACTGACAAAACTTCATCTCGTACTGATTTCTCTGTTAACAATCCTGTCCAGAATGCCACTGGTGCTATTTCATAATCCAAAGGCGGTCGATCAGCCCCACGGACCTCAACCAGATTTTTTAAGCGAACATTGGTAAAAATCTGATGTAGTGCAGCTTGGATATCATCTACCCTGACCTGGTTTAAATTATCAATTTCATTCAGTCGTTCCCCCAAGGTTTGATCTGTATCTTCTATCTCCCCATTTTCGTCTAACTGAAAAATGCCAGGAACTGTCATAATATATCCAATATACTTATCAATAAGACCTTGAGGTGAATCAATACCATGGTCGATCAAATTCCTGCATCGTGATTCATCCGTATTTTCCCAGATCACATTCCTGATATTTTCTTTTCCAACAGATTTTCCATTTTGAAATGGGCTGTTGGCAAACAGGTATGCACACACCGGATGGAGACAATCCGCAACAAAGACCATTTCTTCCAGATCCTGGGCGCTGGTAATGTCATAATTCACCTGGATACTAGCTGTATTGCGCATCATCCATTTACCTAAGGTACCTCTTCTTTCCATATTCTTATCCATAAGCTGGTATTTCAGTTGGTTGATCAAATCAATGTCATCGGGGACATAATTGGGTTCCACACCAAGATCCAGGATGCGCAACCCATACTCTGTTGCGATTAATTCCAGCAATGTTCTATGTTTGTTAAAGGCATTGCTAAGATCGTTCAGGTTTTTATATGGCGGGCTTGACCATTCTAGCTGCCCACCCGGTTCCAGTGTATAAATCCCGTTGCCATGGGAATTTTCATTCATGGATATAAGCAGGTCGGATGCTGAGAATTCACCACAGGGATTCACCGGCAGTCTACGGAGGTCAGCGGTATAAATGATACATTCCTCCTCCACGCCAACCCTCCGATCTTTCGGTTCCACTACCTTGGACAATATGGCAGATTTAATCCTATCGCTAATATTCATGTTGCAAATTAATGAAAAGAATTAAAACGAAAGAGCTGTTAGAGACTCCAAGTAATAAAAGAGATTAGCAATAAAACCATTGGGAATCCCGCTATCCATCCGCCTTTCATTTCCCGCCATTTTTTTGGCGTGTTGCCCATTGTGTTAAATTTGAGAGAAACGTTGGCTACTTTTCCTGATTCTACAAATACTGTTTTTGCACCAAACAACTGGTTGTTGCGAATGATGGGATCACTGCCTACATAGGACAGGCCATCCGAATCTGCTACCTGTTTATATACCGGAGAAAACCCGCTCACCTGATGCCAGCCGGGTTCAACTTGAACGGGGATGGTGATCGGGGTATCCCCTACCAGGTTACCATTTATATAAATCGGAATACCAGCCATATTGGTTTCAACACGAATGCCGCCATTATAGTAATATTGGAAAATGGGATCTACAGCGGCTGTTTTATATCTGTCCCGTTCTGTGGGCGGAAGTTCTTTACGCCACTTCCTTTCCTGTTCTGGAATAGGTGGTTCATCCAGTGATTCTGACTCATCCGGCAGTGCCAAGGCAAAATATTCCTGAAAAGCAAATTCATCCTCTGCAAGGTCTGTATAGACCGAATCTACCCATTCCTGCTTAGCGCTCTTTTCAGCAAATAATCTTTTCTTAACTTTTTTTACTGCATCCCGCAGGTTGCTGGCTGAAGATTCACTTGGTTCAGCAAGGGCTACTTTTTCATCGTAAAGATCAGAAAGCAGTTCTTGCCGCAAGTCTTTTAACTGGGCATTAAACTCCTGGACAAGGGGTTCATATTCATCGATCTTCTGCTGACGTTCCTTGGCAAGCTGGCGCCATTTATCTTTCTCAGCATAGATTTTTTCATCTCTGTCTTTTATAACCATTTCCAGTTCATTGAGCTGCAATTCCAGTTCTTGGGCCTTTTTACGATATTTATCCTGTTTTTGCTCAGAAAGTAATTCCCACTTGTTTTTTTCCTCAAATAATTCTCTGTCTTTCTCCGCAATGTTCGATTCCAGCTGCAGCAATTTCATTTCCAGGCCCTGGGCCCGGGTTCGATACTGCATTTCCCGTTCTTCAGTTCGAGATTTCCACTTTTTTTGTTCAATTAAGTGTTCTTGCTCTAGGCCCGCCAGCTTTTCCTCCATTTCGACAAGCTGTTCCTGCAATTGACGTTCTCTAGAAAAATATTGTTCTTGTTTTTTTTCCAATACATTATCCTGTTTTTCCTGTTCTGTCATGGAAATCTTATCTTTCTCTTTTATTGCATCTCCTAATTCAACAAGTTTTGATTCCATCTCTCTTACCTGCTGGCGATATTTTGACTGGCGCTCCTCAGCTCGTGTTTCCCACTTTTTTTGTTCTTTCTCCAAGACAATATCCTTCTCAATTAGATTCCGTTCCAATTTTGATATCTTCGATTCAAGGCTTTTTAATTTTTCTCGGTTTTTTTCGTCTTCCGCTGTTAGGTCTGGTGACGTACGTACAGAATCAATCCATTCCTCCTCTGCCCCGCGACCGGGGAATAATTTGGATAATAATGATTTTACCATATTGCCTACCGTCTTTTTTACAACGGTGTTTTCTGCCAGTTTATCTTGATCATCTGGGGAGTCTATTTTCCTGCTATCTTTTAATTTCTTATTCTGTTCTTCGGGAATGATAGACTCAGGGATTGACTCACCTGTGGACTCACGGGAGGAATGCGGATCTTTCGGTTTTTGCTCTGTTTCCTGGGACTTATCTGGGGTTTCCGCTATATCTGTATATACTTCTCCATCGAAAGATCTATACCCAGGTTTAGACTCAAAATACCCTTTTGGTTTTTCACGTAAGGCATCTCTTATTTTTGATTGTTCTTCTTCGGGATGATTCGTGGTAAATAGTTTACCGTCATAGCGGAAAATTGCATTGGAGCCCAGTTCTGTCCTGGCACGCTTAAAAGCAGATTCAAAATCGGTGTTATACTCTGGGAACTTGGATGTCTTTACTTGTCCAAAGATTGATGATCCGCTTTTCTCAATATGTTTTTTTAAGGTATAGACTTCCGATCTTTTCATTTCGGTGTGAATAAAGACCACAGTGGTGGGCTCCGTTGGCGAATTGACAATATCATACCCTACAATGGGGCGTTTCACCAATATTGCAACCTGAATCGATTCATCGAAATCATCAAGAACAATATCCTTGACCACACCATTAAATGTTGATGTGGGAATCCGGTTTTTCGGAGCCCGGACACCAAGAAGGGTAAGATAAAGCCAACCGCGGTCGGACTTCCATCCGATGATATCATCATCATTGATAGGCTCAGTAAAATCAAGACTGACCATGATGCCATTCTGTTTAATGCTGTATTGGAGATTTTTCAGCCTTGTGTCTGCTATGCACACCTCCAGTACGACCAATATAATAATTAGCTTTTTCAATAGGACTCCGCTTGTTGAGCCAACTAATGACTCATCAATATTTTAAATAGGATTACTGCTTTAAAGCAAGGGGTAAATTATACTTCCTATCTATTAATATATAGAGACTTAGTATAATTATATTTCACTATATTGTGGTTAAAGTAATGTTCGAGTCTTATTTGCTTTGTGATCATTTTTTGGTATCATAATTTTTATTAAAGTAAAAATATATATCACTAACCAAAAACCAGCCTATTACAAAGGTGCAAAATGATCAAAAAGAAGATATTATTATTATTATTTTTCAGCTGCTCAGAAAAAGAAATGACCCTTGATGAGGAAATAGCGGTAGGTGTCTGGGATGAAATCAATGGTTATGAGTCCTGGACCCAGCCAGGAAATTTCAGCGGGATTCAGGAAAGTAATTCGGTACATGGTAATTATGTTCAAATTTGGCTCAATGAGATATCTTCAGAATTTTTACACGATACAACGGCCGGTAAGATAATGCCCTCCGGCAGTATTATCATTAAAGAAGCTTATAGCGACATACTAGGGGAGAATACAACTGGTATAACTGTGATGAAAAAAATAACAGATTATGACCCCACGCATAACGACTGGTTCTGGGTCAGTTATAAGTTTAATGGTTCTCTGACTGGAAAAAATGGTGCTGAAGAATTTTGTTATAGCTGCCACCATTCTGGAAAGGATTACGTTTTATTTAATGGACAATAGGCTGAATACTTTTATTAATTTGCTCAAATAGTGCCTTGTAATAATCCGGATAATTGAGCCAAGCATATATGTTCGGAATCCTTTCCTTAAGTGCTTTTTTATGGGTGTCTAGGTAATTCTGAACTTTAGTATTACCAAAACCAATCATGCTCGCGTGCCCACCCCACATAGGATTAAACTCAATGAATATTGGTTTATTATCCAATAAAAAAAATTCAACTGCGCCCAGATTACATTCCAGCGCAGTTGATGCCTGAAGTATTTGGTCGTTTAAGGATTGAACTTTATCGCATAAACCTTCGTTTAGCTGAATAAACCGCTCCAAGCACTGTTCTTTCATATCCACATTATGAAATATGTCCTGCTTACTGGTAACAGCATAATAGCTTATTATCTGACCCAGAAGTATATGTGCCCGGTATAAATCTATATATCCTCCTGCATCCTGAGAGCCAATAAACTCTACAGCGATTATCCTTGTGCCGCTGCGGGTCGGGAAAAACATCCTGCACCGGTTTTCAAGGCCATCTACAATGGCATCAATCTCCTTTCCTGTTGCATTACTATTTAAGAGATACATCCCATTTGCCGCAGTTTCATTATTGGTGCGCAGAAGTATTTTGCCATATTTTTGTAAAAATTTGAGAATTTGTTCAACCGTATCAGAATGATTATAAGTATATTGGAATGTATCAAAAGAAATAAAGTCAGGACACGATATACCGTGTTCTTTCCATATAGAGAATGTCGTATCCTTACAATCGTAATTATTAAAAACAGCGATATCATTAATAATAGGAATTTGGTCCCGAAAAGGACGCAGCCGCTGCTCAATTCTTCGTCGCTCCGGATCAGTGGTAAACTCTGGACGTACCCGGACCCATACTACA
>DKQR01000131.1:0-7830 GCA_002471805.1 Fidelibacterota bacterium UBA7303
GTCAGGTTTTTGATCAAGGCGGAATCCCATTGAATCCTGCTGGAAATACCCAAACAATTAATTTTTACGACCTATTAAGTCCTTCCTTAGAGATTACGCCATCCTCAGGAGTGCAATCGAATGGTTTTATCCTTATAGATACTGATTTTGAAATTGAATCTGAGGAGCCATTAAGAAACAGTGGAGGTTCTGAAACAATATCTGATGAAGATTTACGTTCTAAAATAACATTTGCTTATCAGGATGGTGAGCAGGAAACGATTGCATACGATGTTGATATTACTGACCAAAACAAAACGATTACCATTGATCCTATTTCTGATATGGATGAATGGCGGTTGGTTCAGGTCACATTCGCTTCAGGTTTTCTGGATACTGCAGGTAATGTTGCAGGCGGGGCAACAGCAACTTTTCAGACAGATGATCTGACTAATCCTACGATAGAAGAGGATTCTTTAGATCTAGCCAACACAGCGGTCTTTTTCACCAGCAGTGAAGGTTTGTATACAGATAGTACTGAGTCCGGTGGATTGATAGTAAGCGATTTTGAGATCACTAATTATGATCCCAATGTTAATCCTAATTATGATACCCTTGTTTATCCTGCAGGCACTATAACGATTAATTCGCTGACCAGGTTCTCTGGTATTCCTTTGATTGGGGGTGAGACAGAGATACGGATTAATATATCAACGGATAATACCGCATCGGGATCGGAGACATTTAGTATTGTTCCTGTAGAGGGTCAGGTTTTTGATCAAGGCGGAAACCAATTGATTCCTACTGATAATATTCAGTCTTTTACATTATATGATTTATTATCCCCTACAGTGACTTTTGATCCTGTAGCTGAATCCCTGATCGAACCAACAGATACTCTATGGATTAAATTTGATGAACCTATTACCAGGCTCGATAATTCTGCGGTAACCAATGACAATCTGGATTTTATTATGCAATTGGCCTATACCACACAAACACCAGAAAATATTGCCTTTGATGCTTCTATTAACTCCCTAAAAAATGTTATTACAATAGTGCCTGATGACTCACTTGATGAACAGCATTCTCTGCTGCTTTCCTTTGGGGATGTATTCACAGATGAAATGGGGAATTCGATTAGTGCCATGAGCGCAAATTATACCGTCCGTGATATTACAGTACCGGCCTTTGATAGTTCCACCTATGCCATGGATAATACCAATATCCTTATTTTTATGACAGAAGGTGTTTATACGGATAAAGTCGATGAAGTTGGCATTGGCGGACTGAATACAGATGATTTTCTACTAGCATTCCAGGCAAATGGTGGTCAAGCTGATAGTGTAATTATCGAATCGGTAACCAACACATCGGGAACAGTATTAAATGGAGGTGAAAATGCTATACTGGTGAATCTTCATGTGTATGGATCCCCTGATGGTAGTGAAACTGTAACGGTCAATGCAGCAAACAATACCATTTTTGATCATGTAGGCCTTGTAATGAATGTAACTGAGATTACAACCAGTTATAACTTGACCCCTGCTCCAGTAGTACTCTCATCTGCTCTGTCCGATGATAATACCTACCTGCAGCTGAATTTCAATGAAAATGTTTTTAGTACCCATGATGCCGATGAAGTTGTTGGTATACAGGATTTTGTACTGGAATTCAATGCCAACGATGGCAATTGTACTGAAATGACCATAAATAGTATATCGGATACCAACAATGGAACGTTAAATGGTGGTCAGGATTCGATACGAGTTCAGTTCAGCATTAGTGATATACCCAGCGGTGTGGAAAGCTTTACCTTGTCTCCGGTAGATGATGAGGCCATATTCAATGTTACCGGAGTTTACATGAATCCGCAAACGGTCCTGGGTCCTTATACGCTTTATGATCTGCTGATACCGACTTACAGTTTAAATATTGGTGATGGTGTCGAACACATCAGTAGTGATATCAGCCTGGTGGTTACCTTTTCTGAGCCGGTTCGTAATACAGATAATTCCAGCCTGAATAATGCCAATACAGATGATCATTTTACACTTTTTGATCTTACCAATTCGGTTGAGATTGCCTTCAATGCGTCCATCAACAGTGAAAAAACCATTATCACAATTGCGCCCGCAGATACTTTTCTAAGTGAACACCGGATCCGTCTTACTATGGATAATTCTTTCGAGGATCTGGCAGAGAATGCTATCCCGGGAGATACAGTGGTTATATTTACCATCCGTGATTATATCGCACCAGCATTTTCCAGTGTGGCACTTGCCGATGATAACAGTTACTTGGATGTCTATTTCACAGATGAGATATTTTCCTCGGACAGCAGCACTGGAATACCGGTTTTTGAAGATTTTAATCTGCATTTTGTATCTAATGGAGGCAATGCAACCCAGGTTAATCTGGCCGCGATTCAGACTTTGGCTGGTAATAATCTCTCAGGGGGGGAAGCCAGCATGAGATTCATTCTAGAGTTTGACAGCAACGCCGGTGGCGGAGAATATATCCTGCTTCAACCGGCAACAGCTTCATCCCTTTATGATGAGTCAGGCAATGTCATGGCAGCAGATGCCTCTACTGATACCCTGTTTCTTAACGATATTTTGGTGCCGACCATTGATACATTAAATATCTGGCAGGGAGATTATCTGGGTATCAATGAATCCACCAATATTGGACTTGTATTCTCTGAGCCCATCGACAGCATTGATTATTCACTGAACAGCAGGAGAGATACATCTTTTTCTTACGAGGCAATTTTCACATCTGATTCCCTGACCCTTATATTAAATCCGCCGCTTATGAGTTTGGATACCTTTGATCTGGTTATTGCCAGTCTGATAGATACGGTGGGCCTGTCTACGGTGGGAATATCCTACCGTTTTTTGACCCCGGCCCTGGGTGACTATAATACACCGCCCAATGATACCATCAACCTGGAAGACCTTGTTACTTTCATTCAAGCCTGGGGTATGGATAATTTTTCCAAAGAGTTGGGTCCCGTTACAGGGATATTCCCTCACTTTAAACTGTATCCGGACGGAAAATTTGGTCTGGATGATGGTATGGTTTTTACCCAGATGTGGCGCTGGTCCCTGCAGAGATTTGGGATAGTGGAAGTATCCAGGCAAATTTCAGGACAGCCAGCTCAATTCTCAGTAAATAATCAAACAATAACCATCTCCCCGCCGCTGGAGACGCGCTCAGGGCAAATCATTGTTCAATATAATGTAGAAGAATGTAAAGTTATTTTGCAGAATCCTCCTTCCAGTAATAAAGGGATATTCCTTTCCAGCGCTGATATGGTTCCGGGGAAATTGTTGCTTGAATACAGTTACAGTGATGAGAATGTTTACCCATTACAGTTGCAGCTAGCTGAAAAATATACTGACCAGCCCAGCATTGACGTCCGCTATACGTTTATGGACAAGCAGGCAAATCTGATCGGACAGGGGGATTCCACCATTAATTTTATACTAATACCAGAATCCTTTACGCTGCACCAGAACTTTCCCAATCCCTTTAATTCTGCCACAAGAATCCGGTATGATCTGCCCCTGCTATCTGAAGTCCAGATCGATATATTTGATATCACCGGCCGTTTAATAAAGAAACTGGTCGATGGTGATTTTCAGGCCGGGATCTATTTTGTAGACTGGGACGGAGAAGATGACTGGAATGAAAAGGTGAGTTCCGGGATTTACTTCTATCAGATCAGGGCCGGGAATTTCAGCCAATCCATAAAAATGGTTTTAATTAAATAATTGCTTCATCTATTGCTCTGTTTTTGGTTGTGGAAGTACATTTAGAAGATTATGAAAAAAAGTACCACAGTTAAAGAACTCCAAAAAGAATATAATCCTAAAAAGATTATAGATGCCGTTGAAAAATCATTCCAAAAACACCGCGAACAGCTGATTTCAATTATAGGGCATCCAGACAGCCCGATCTTAAACTATCACCAAAATCGGCAGATCTCATTCCTGGAAAACAATCAGGATCAGAATACCATTATTGATGAAGTAGTTGAATCCTTAAAGGATGCTGTTTATTTCATGACACTGAATAAAAAAGAACGTACCCGGATAACCCAGAGAATGCGGTCCTTTGAATCTGCTTATGTCAATACTGTTTTGGAACGGATTAACCATTTTTTGGAAGAACCTGAACTGCT
This sequence comes from Fidelibacterota bacterium UBA7303, assembly GCA_002471805.1. GTDB lineage: Bacteria > Fidelibacterota > Marinisomatia > Marinisomatales > UBA1611 > UBA2134. The sequence continues at coordinate 4,169 of DKQR01000131.1, forward strand.
TAGGCCTCCCAGCTGGTCCACTTCCAGTCAAAAAAGGAGACAGGGAGGTATCTCCGGTACCATAAATGACCTTTTACAGGCCCTGCGGTCGAACCTGGAAATTGAAATGCAGTATTGGGAGAATGTATCCCGGGCTGGCCACCTGACCGGACTGCAAATGTCCATGGGAAAATTCTTTGTTATCCTGAGAGACCTGAGTATGTCGCAAAAAGACCAGATTACTATAGTACAGTCCTTATTTGACAGTTTCCATGTTGACTGGGATGAAGGAGACAGGGAAAATATAAAAATGTCCCTGCAGAAACCGGCCCTGGCTAATTATGAAAAACAACGGCGGGAATTAAGACAGATATCAAGCCGGCCCTTTTCGAAAACACTGACTCCAGAGATGATCTTAACCCTGGAAGAACTTACTTTTCTGTATAAAAAATATTTGCGGAGATTTTAAGAGCCAAATTTGAAGCACGCCCTTCCGGCTATTATAAATCTCTTATTATTAAATCAACCTGTCATGTTAATAATTTTTATTTTTTTCTGCGGATCTTACCGCGGATAACCTCCAGAGATAAAAACTGAAATATCTTATCTTACTTAAATGAAAAATGATGTAAAAAATCAATTTCTCCTTGATCCGGATGTCACTTTCCTGAATCATGGTTCCTTTGGTGCGTGCCCAAAACCTGTCTTTGAAGATTATCAGCATTGGCAGAAAAAACTGGAACAGCAGCCGGTTTTGTTCTCAACGGAAACAGTGTACGAACAGCTTAGGCAATCCCGCACTGCTTTGGGCGATTTTGTAGGCTGCCATGAGCAGGATCTGGTCTTTTTCCAGAATCCAACTACAGCAGTGAGCAATATCATTTTCAGCTTGGAACTGAAACCGGGAGATGAAATACTGATGTCAAACCATGAATACGGCGCACTGGTTAGGGCCTGGTCAAAGTGGGGCCGGCGCCAACAGGTAAAGATTGTTCAGCAGGAAGTAAAACTCCCTGTCACTACCCGTGAAAATTTTACTGATAATTTCTGGGCGGGGGTTACCCAGCGCACAAAAGTTATCTTCCTATCCCAGATAACATCGGCGACAGCACTGGAGTTTCCTGTACAGAGTCTATGTGAACTGGCGAGGGAAAAAGGGATCCTGACCATCATCGATGGGGCCCATGTCCCGGGCCAGATGGACCTGAATTTAAATGAATTAGACTGTGATTTTTATACCGGCGCCTGTCATAAATGGCTTTGTGCGCCCAAAGGAACATCTTTTCTTTATGTCAAAAAGGAACACCAGCCCTGGGTACGCCCGCTGATCTACAGCTGGGGTAAAGATGGCGATGATCCCGGTCCTTCTGAATTTCTGCAGGATTTCCAATGGCAGGGCACCCGGGATATGGCGGCTTTTTTAACATTGCCCAAGGTGATCCAGTTTTTTCAGGAACACATTGAAGGGAAAAGGTTGAGTTGCAAAAAACTGATCCGAAAGACCAGTGCTGAATTAGCCCGGTTATTTAATACGCCTCCTATCTATGCATCAGCTGACTGGATACACCAGATGGTCAGCCACCCGCTTCCAGTGAATGCACCGGAAGATATCAAGGAAAGATTATGGTCAGCGTACAAAATTGAAATACCGGTTTTCCAATGGTGCGGTCAGCGATACATCCGTGTTTCATGTAATGTTTATAATACTGATCAACAGGTGGAATACTTCCTTAATGCACTTCGCAGTTTGATTTAAATTTCAGCCATCGAATCATGGCGATGCGCAACCTGTTTCCGTTCATATTATTTATTGTTATGGCGCCGATCTCATTCGGCCAGAAAATATTGTTGTATACCGAAAATGATGATGTGTTTGCCTCTGCAAATCCGTTTACAATTGAAGAAGATAATGTGGTGTTCTGGCAAAGAGATCTGGTATTGATGACCATACCGATCATTTCTCTGGAGGAAATTCGTTATGCTGAAAAATCCTATAAACCTGCAGGTGTTCCCTGTGTGATGTTTGGTAAGTTCCTAATGGCTACCGTTTTGGGAGCATCAGTTGCGGGCCAGCCGGACTATACGTTTTCGGGTCTTTCCGCAGGGCTGGCTTTTTACCTGACCGGAAAAGGACTGAACTTTTTTGGGGCAAAATTTGGCAGGGATGTTATTTATTATGATATTGATCAGCTGGATTTATCCGCTCGAAAAATGATTCTTAGTTCCATCAGCATGGATCTGGAAAAACGGAAAACGCATAATTATCGCAGTGAGTTCCATTATGGCCCCGAAGGGAAAAAACGGAACTTTCTGGGCTTTAGCTGGGATGGGAAAAAGCCATGGAAAAACAGGAAAAAAGCCAAGAAAAAGATATTGCGATTTTCTTTCTTTTAATATGCATTTTAAATCTGTGCTATGTATCCTGACGGCTTTAAAATATGAATCAGAACCAATCATTGACCATTATGGATTGGCACGGGACAAGACATTTGATTTTCCGGTTTTCAGATCCGGTTCCATGGTACTCCTGGGCATTGGTGTTGGTAAAAAATTCATTAAAACTAGAATTTGTGAGTTCTATGCACAAAAACAGGGCGACGAAGAATACCAGTTTGTCAATATTGGTATTGCCGGCGGAAATCCAGCAAGTACAGCCCTGGGAGTATGCTATATGGTAAACAAGATCTATGATGAACGTGATAAAATATATTATTACCCAGATCTGCCTGCAAGGCATCCCTTTCAGGAAAGGGCAATTGTCACTGTGGAACAGGGGATCATTAATGGCGGCTCGGAATATGCTGAATTGGTGGACATGGAATCATCTGGGATCTTCCAGGTTTGCCGGGCATTGGTTCCGGAACAAAGGCTTGCTTTTATCAAAATTGTGTCGGATCATATGGACTTAAATAAAGTAGAGTTTAAAAAAAATATAATATCTAAACTTATTTCAAATAATATGAATACAATAGATTCTTTTCTTAAATCCTGCTATTTTGAGAAATATTAATGCGTGACAAAAAATTAATAATTCCATGACATTCAAGATCCTTTTTTTTACTGTTACTGTTATATTTATTATTGGGGGTCTGGTTCTGGCTCTGATCTATCGATTAAATGAAGACAAGGATAATTCATGACGGTCATTTTGTTATTAAAGAGCAACAGGTTTTTCTTTCCAGCTGGTATTGTCTAAGATTTTATGGATTACTGTTACAAATTTCCGGGAATTATTTTCATACTTCTATCCTTATGCCCTGCCGTATCTGCTCAAGGTGATTTTAATCTTGAGGACCTGAACCCGAATTCTGCAACGTATGGCGACACAATCGGACCCGCGGATTATCTTGGAGATATTTGCATCGTATTTTTTGGCCATGAGTCCTGAGGAACCTGCAGGAGCCGGTTCGGCTTTTTAAATTCTGTTTATCTTGATTTGATCTCCATGGGTGTTGGTGATGTGGGTATGATTGGAGTGGGCAAGGATATTTACAACAATGACTTGGATCAAATGGTAGATGGCAGGATTCTTCCCTGGGTTGAAGACGTACAGGCAAATGATTACCCCGTTTGGACCGACTATATGGCGGTGCAGCGAAGCACTTATATTTTTAACAGAGATGGAGAATTGATCCATAGTTTTGATATTACTACTTATGATCCTAATGAACCGGATGATTATA
>DKQR01000131.1:8235-12233 GCA_002471805.1 Fidelibacterota bacterium UBA7303
ACCAAAATTATCCTAACCCATTCAATCCGTCCACCACGATCGAGTTTGATGTTTACATTTGGATAGAGCGTACAATGTCTTTGCAAATTATTGATATCACCGGTCGTATAGTGGAAACACTCGTTAGTCAGGATCTGGAACCGGGAAACTACAAGTTCAAATTCAACGGATCCGTTCATCCCAGCGGAATGTATTTTATTAAACTATCAACTGAAGATCATGTTGAGATCAAGAAAGCGATACTTGTTAAATAGATTATTTATTTTCCAAATTTTCGTTAGTCTGCTGCCTGCATCGGATAGAGGAAAATTAATAATGTCATCCTCGTCTGTAAATTTTTCCAGTATTGAATTTGAAGTAATTGCAAAAGGAGAATCCAATAACCGTTTCATTTGGCTGCATGGTGATGAACAGACCGCAAACCTCGCCATCCGGCATCATTTGAAACATTATGATGGAACTGCATTCTTGGTAAAAAGCAACGCGCGGGAGGTGCCTTATCGGGATACTAAGATTGATCCAAACCGGATATTCTCCAGATCGGGCTCCTTCAAAGCGATAAAAAAGTTTAAGCCAGAATGGGCACCTGGTACCATAAAGGTAGCATTGGATGAACTGGACCAAAACCGAAAAGAATTCCTCACAAAACTTTTTCCGGATTCAGGCGGTGTTTTGATAGCTGTTCATAACAATTTTCGCGGTTATAATCTAAAATCCGAGTTGGAAAACAGTACCAAAGTTTCATTAAATCCAAAAGAAAACCCCCGTGATTTTATTATTTGTACTGATCTTGACGACTTCGAAAAATTGTCTGTAGGTACTTATAATGTGGTCTTGCAGGATCGCCCCCCAAAGAAAGATAACGGCAGTCTGTCCTGGGCAGCATTTCGGAATGGAATCCGCTATGTGAATGTAGAAACCAGACTGGGCTGGCTGTCGAAGCAGAAAAAAATGCTGGAGTTTGTCGAGGAAAGTTTACAGTGATCGGTAGAGGTCAATGATCCAAAAAATCATTCGCTGGCTGCCTTTGATTCTCTTGATATTCCTTTTTATAATTGACCGGGAAAATATAGTACATGTGGCTACGTATATTTTTGTACTATTGTCTTATACGGGAGTCCTGGTATTGAAAATTTTATATGCAAAAGATAACTGGCATAAAGAGTTTGGGAATGAAAAGTCCGGGAAGGATGCCGCATTGGGAAAATCAGGCGATCTCAAAATCAAAATGAGTGAACAAGCGGTCAATGAAAAAGTTTTATAATCATTTGGAGGAAATCATGAATAAATTAGATATCCGAAGTTTAATGATCGGTGTACTGGGTACAATTTTATTTTTTGTACTCATCGGTGCCACAGAAGATGGCAATCTGGGCGATATAGTGGTCAATTCCATCACGATTCAAGATGATGGACACGGCGGTTTTATTACTGCTTTTAACCAGGATCAAAAAAGAACGCTTTATCTGGGAACCGGGAAGGAACAGAATGGATATGTCCAAACCTATAATAAATATGAACAGCCCACGTCTTATATTGGCTCGAATAGGGATATGGATGGTGTTTTAGTACTCAATGACAGGTACGGCGCCTTAGGATATACACGCTCTGGAAAACATTGAAACTGGGTATATTATTTGTAATTCTGGTTCTCTTTGCTTTTTTAAAGGCCAGAGAACGGTTCCATAAATATAAAGATTAATTGTCATCTGCACAGATCATCCCCTCTCAAGAAAATCAGTTTGAAGAGAGGTCCGAGATATCAGTACTGGTTACCGGAGCTAATGGTTTTTTAGGCAATAATCTCTGTCTCAAACTCCTTGCTGCAGGCCACGAAGTTCGAGCCTTCCGACTGTAACCGGTTATCTCCTTGATCCCATGAAACTGACCTACCCCGGCGGAGTCAATATCATCCATGTTCAAGTTGTGGCTCGAGCCCATTTGCTACTGAGGGAAAAGGGGGTTCCCGGGGAGCGGTATCTTGTTTGTGGCGGCAATATGGAGTGGACTTAAACCAGTAGTTCCGGAATATTCTTAAAGCATTCCAGCGATTCCGGATTTGCCAGTGCGTCCCGGTTTGTGACATCTTCACCCTGAATGATCTTTTTTACCGCAATTTCCACTTTTTTTCCATTTATGGTGTAAGGGATATCCTTTATGGCGAGGATTTTTTCCGGTACATGTCTTGGTGAACAATTGGATCGAACAGCTGTTTTTATATTGATTGACAGATCATCTGATAGAATCCCATTGTTTTTTAATTTCAAGAAAAGAATGACCCGTTGATCCCCCTGCCATTCCTGCCCGATGACAAGGCTGTCATCAATTTCAGAAAATGCTTCTACAACCCGGTAGATTTCAGCGGTACCGATTCGTACGCCTCCAGGATTCAATGTGGCATCACTTCGTCCGAAGATGCGGATGCCGCCATATTCATTCACTTCAATAAAATCACCATGGCGCCAGACGCCGGGATAGTGATCAAAATATGCCTTTTGGTATTTTGACCCATTTTCATCATCCCAGAAATAAATGGGCATGGATGGGAAAGGAGATTTGCAAACCAACTCACCTTTTTGATTGATCATGGACTGTCCAGCAGGACTATAAGCATGAACATCCATCGCCAGGCCGCGGCACTGCAATTCTCCACGATAGACCGGCAGCATGGGGTTTGCCGCTGCAAAACAGGAAATGATATCCGTGCCCCCGGATATGGATCCAAGTAAAATGTCACTTTTTATGTGCCCATATACATAATCAAAATTTTCATCCACCAAAGGTGAACCCGTGGAAAGAATTGCTCTTAAATTTGAGAGATCTGAATTTTCTCCAGAGCGGACATTTGCATCATTGCAGGCGTCGATAAATTTTGCGCTTGTACCAAAGATCGTAATGCCCAGTTCACCAGCCATATCCCACATGGCATTCTTATCCGGATAGAATGGGGAGCCATCATAAAGGACAACTGTTGCGCCCACGGCAAGGGAACTGACCAGCCAGTTCCACATCATCCATCCGCAGGTTGTAAAATAAAAAATTGTATCCGCACGGGTGAGGTCACAATGCAAACGCAATTCTTTCATATGCTGTAGCAGTGTTCCCCCTGCTCCATGGACAATGGACTTTGGCAATCCTGTGGTACCGGATGAATACAAAATATATAGCGGATGATCGAAAGGGAGCTGGTCAAATATAAGCGGTTCGGGATCAGAAGCGATAAAATCCTGATACAGGACTGCATTTCCAATATCTGCTATATCGAATCCTGATTTCAGGTATTCCACAATGACAACTTTCTCTATGCTTGGCAGATCTTTAAGAATGCCCTTTAACTTTGCCAGGGTATCAAATTCTTTGCCGTTATAATAATAACCATTCGCTGAAAAAATAATTCGCGGACCAATCTGGGAAAATCTGTCCAAAACACCTTTAATGCCAAAGTCCGGTGAAGATGAGCTCCAGACAGCACCAATGGAGGCTGCTGCCAGCATGGCAATGACAGCCTCAGGCATATTGGGCATGAACCCGGCAATGCGATCCCCTTTTTGAATACCGAATTCTCTAAGAGCGTGGGCCAATTTTTCAACTTCAGAAAATAGTTCACTGTAAGTTATGGAGCGTACGGGTTGTCCTTCCCCTTTAAATACGATGGCCTGCTGTTCGTCTCTGTAGCGCAGCAGATTCTCAGAAAAGTTAAGTTTTGCTCCAGAAAACCATTTTGCCCCGGGCATTTTCGTTATATCATCTACTACGGTTGAGTAGGGAATTGAATGCTTTATATCGGTGTGATCCCAGATCTGGCTCCAGAAATCCGGAATATGATTTACGGACCAGTTAAATAATTCATCGTAAGAATTCATATCCAAATCATATACCTGGTTTACACGGTACATAAACTGTGCCATCTGGGTTTTACCAGGTTCAGGCGGATTCCATAGGATGTTTTTCATTTAACCAGCCAGTATTTATACACAAATTCAAAGTAGATTTTACAT
>DKQR01000131.1:12595-15097 GCA_002471805.1 Fidelibacterota bacterium UBA7303
CATCTGTATTTTAAAATCGAAATGGATTTTTCTGGGAAAATCAGGATAGAAATATAAAACTTTGGTAAATAGATAATATTGATAAAAATTATTAAGATTCGACCCTTTTTATCTAATATAAATAAATGAAAATAGCATTTCTTACCGCTGGCGGCATTGCACCCTGTTTATCAGCAGCTATTGGTGCCCTCATCGAAAAATATAATACACTGGCACCCGATGCCGATATGATTGGTTATTTACACGGTTATCGCGGCCTGCTTTTGGGAAAATCAATCCAATTCCCGGAGTCAGTCAAATCCAGATTTGATATCCTCTATGATTTCGGCGGAAGCCCCATTGGCAACAGCAGGGTAAAGCTGACCAATGCGGCGGATTGTGAAAAACGCGGATATGTCCAGACAGGTGAGGATCCACTGAAGGTAGCGGCAACTCAATTGACCAGAGATAAAGTGGATATCCTGCATACCATTGGCGGAGATGATACCAATACCATGGCAGCCCGGCTTTCCTCCTATTTAAAAAATAACGGGTACGATCTCACCGTTGTCGGCCTTCCTAAAACTGTAGATAATGATGTATTTCCCATTACACAAACATTAGGTGCCTGGACCGCGGCGGAGCAGGGTGCCGTCTTTTTTGAAAATATTGCCAACGAAAATACGACCAGCACTCGGCAATTGATCATTCACGAAGTTATGGGGCGCAATTGCGGCTGGCTCACTGCACAAACGGCATACGATTACCGTGAAAGAATGAAACAAAGAATTTTTCTCCCTGAACTTCTGGTTGACCAGCAACGATGGGATATAGATGCGGTTTACATCCCTGAAAAAGATTTTGATTTTCAGACTGAAACGGACCGTTTAATTAAAAAGATGGATGAAAAAGACGGCATAAACATTTTTCTTAGTGAGGGTGCCGGTCTGGATACCATCGTGCGTGAAATGGAAGCCAAAAGTGAAAATGTCCCCAGGGATGCTTTTGGCCATGTTCGTCTGGATGAGATCAACCCTGGCCAATGGTTTGCAAAACAGTTTGCAACGGAACTTAATGCGGAAAAGGTACTGGTCCAAAAAAGCGGTTATTTCGCACGATCTGCAAAACCAAACCAAAAAGACCTTGAACTAATCAAAAAATCAGCCTTTTTCGGAGCGGAAAAAGCTTTGAACAAAGAAAGCGGTGTTGCTGGACTGGATGATGAAAAAAATTCGGAATTGGGCTTAATTGATTTTCATAGAATAAAAGGCGGCAAACCTTTTGATGCTTCTATCAATTGGTTTCAAAGTCTATTAAATGATATCGGACAACAATAAAACAAAAAGGAACTATATGTCTTATTCGTTAAAACCCGGCGTGGTCGCCGGAGATGATTATAAAACATTGTTAAAAGCGGCGAAAGAAGAAGGGTATGCACTACCGGCTGTGAATGCAGTGGGAACCAATACCGTGAATGCCGTTATGGAAGCGGCAGCAAAGAATAAAGGGGATATTATTATTCAATTTTCAAACAGTGCTGGGCAGTTTTATGCGGGAAAAGGGTTGGAAGACAGTTTTGAAGCCAAAGTTTTTGGCACAATTTCTGCCGCCCATCACATTCACCTGCTGGCTGAAAAATATGGCATTTGCGTGGTGCTCCATACGGATCATGCCAACAAAGGCTTAATCCCGTGGGTTGACGCATTGATAGATCACAGTGAAGCACATTTTGAAAAAACAGGTAACCCACTCTACAGTTCGCACATGTTGGACCTTTCTGCTGAAGATATTGATTTTAATCTGTCAGAATGTGAACGTATGCTGAAGCGGATGTCACCCATTGGTATGAGCCTTGAAATTGAACTTGGTGTTACCGGCGGCGAAGAAGACGGGGTTGGTTCCGATGATGATATTGGCGCCGATAACCCATTGCTTTATACGCAACCGGAAGATTGCCTGCGTGCGTATGAATTACTCTCACCCATTGGCCATTTCAGCCTGGCGGCTTCCTTTGGGAATGTGCACGGTGTCTATAAGCCCGGCAACGTAAAACTTCGGCCGGAGATTTTGAAAAATTCTCAAGAACTCGTTCAGAAAACCTGCGGTACCGGGTCTAAACCGTTGGACTTAGTTTTTCATGGCGGTTCCGGCTCGGAAAAATCAAAAATAACTGAAGCCATCTCATACGGTGTTTTCAAAATGAATATTGATACGGATACGCAATTTGCTTTTGCAAAAGCAGTAGGTAAATACGTGGAAGAAAATGCAAAAGCATTTCGATACCAGATCGATCCGGAAGAAGGAACACCTTATAAAAAACAGTATGATCCTCGGAAATTCCTAAGGCTGGCGGAGGAATCCATGGTAGAAAGGCTGGATGAAGCATTTGCGGACCTTGGTTCCGCAGGTAAATCTTTGGCCCAATAGTTGCTAAAAGTCTTTTGAAAAAAGTCTTGTCCATCGGGCTCGTAACCTGATTGAAGCTTTATTGATTCTAAGCGGAGTTTTTTGTTTGTGGAAGGA
>DKQR01000111.1 GCA_002471805.1 Fidelibacterota bacterium UBA7303
AAGAATGAGAATTGATTTTATATTCATAAGCCTTAATTAGTTTTTTATAGAAAATACGGGTGTGAAACTTATTAAGGAAAATGGAACATTGTTGTTGATCATTTTACTGGATGATGCCGGCAAAATGAAAAGCAGCAGCGAAGGGCCAGGTCTTACTTTTCAGCCGTTACCATTCCCACATAATAGTAAAAAATAACTATAGTCACACACATGGCATGATTTGATGTCCAGCCAGCCATAAATTGTGCCTTTTGATAATCACGTTGATAATCTTTCAATTTCAATTGCTTTACAGTTTCTCGATGCCCGGTTTTTTTACATTGTTTTAACAATTTGCGATACAGGAAAATCTTTCTCAGGGGAACAGCTTTCACCCCTTTTTCCATGGCCAGCGTAATCAATGGATGAACCGGATCATGGCAGGGTCCTGTTCCAAGATCTATAACCTTCTTTGCCTTTTTTGTTCTTTTTGGCGGAAGATTACTGGCAAAACATGCTCCGGTCAGCAACATAAAACAGAAAAAATATCTCATTTTAGGCCGTATATTGCTCGTAAAGAGAAAATCGGCAGATCATCGATCTTCATGGCAGGTCCCTTGACCTTATTCCTCTGCACCGACCATTCGTCCTGTTTGTATTGATTGTTCATAAAGCCAAATTTAAAATCCAGCCCCAGGCGCGAAGATAGATAAAAACGCACTCCAATCATGCCGGAATAGCCGATCCAGTTATTGACCAGCTGGTCTGTTCCCGCAAGTTCGGAAAGTGGATCACTATCGCCAAAACTGTTTAACAGTTCATTCCAGTCCTCAAATTTATCACTGGGCTTGGTATCCATGGTTATTTTTGCCCGGCCCCATATGGGCGTCAAAGTGAAATTGAGTTCTATTCTTGGTCGCCAGCGGAAAAAAGTTTCCAGCGGAATCATCCGGTACCTTATAGATCGCTGGAAAGCAGGTTTGGACTCCTGCAGGTTTAATTTACCTGCCTCGTAGGACGTAAATGAATTATATCCCAACCGGGCATTATTGAAAAATTCGTAATACACTCCCCAGTTCAGCAGCAAATTTCTTGTAAATACATTTTTAGCAGGAAAAAAGACGTCCGGATTTTCGTCAAAGCCCTCCATCTTCGGTCCGTACATTCCCAGACCCAGCTCTGCGCTTAATTTTGGCTGTGCAGATAGAAGATTTGCTATCAAAACTGCAAAAAATATGATATATCGCTGAATTTGACTCTTCATGGAAGGTTCTTAATTTAAGACCCGTGAAACAATTCTTAGTCATATTCCTTTTCTGCTCTCTTCTATTCCCCAGGGCAACAGACGACACTGATGTGAAACACATGATCGTGCTTTTTTCTGGGGAGACCATCAGTGGTTATGTGGATTCTATCAATGTGGCTGAAGTATATTTCAAACTGGAAGATTCCTTATCTCAGGAAATAATTCCCACCTGGAAGGTCTATTATATCTACAATGATTTCGACCGCGTATTTCATTACAGCAGGAGCTTTAATGAAAATATGAGGCGCATCAATAATAGCAGCGGTATCATTCATACTATCAATAATGATACTATCCGCTACGAGTGGATCCAGGTAAATAAGGATATGATAAATCCCGAACTCTTCGTAACCCTGAGTTCCAATCGATCAGAATTCTATCCGCTGCTTGATGTAAAAAAAATAGTTACTGATTATTCCATCATGGAATATTCCGTGGAACGGGGTTTCAGGCTTTCTTTTACGGGTTTTTTCCTGGCTTTTCTGCTGGATCGTCGTCTGAAGGATTTTCTACCTAAGTTTGAATTCCTGGGTCTTAACCAGAGCGGGGTTACCTATGAATCTTTTGTACACCTTATTCCCATGGCCACCCTGATCGCAATGTTCTATGACTACTTGATGGACAAACGATCCTTTTATTTTACGCCCGTCCTGAAGGATGAGACCTTTGACAGGAACATGTATGTGTTTTCCTTACGCCATATTCTCGACACGGTCGCAGAGAATATGGTTTGGAGGGTAGAAAAAACAGCACTTGGAGGCAAGGTCGTTCGCTGGATTAGACGAAAAGTTTCGTAAATTTAAAAAATGAGGAATTTATACAATATCATTTTGAAGTGCATGTTAAGTGTCATTGCGGTCTTTCTGCTTTCCTGCGAGAGCCAGGATCCATTGTCGCTTCCCGAAGCAGATAGAACTCCACCAGCAGCATTGATAATATACCCTACAGATGATGCCGTTGTTTCCGGCATTGTCACTATCCAGGTTCATGCCACAGACAACGACAAGGTGGATTCAGTGCTGTTTCTTGTTGACCAGGATACCATTGGAAGCGATGATAAAGGAGAGAATGACATTTTTGAAAAAAAATGGACAACTTCTGACTTCCAGGAGGATGTATTTCATTCTTTATCTTTCATAGCTTACGATCGAAAAGGCAACACCTTTCGGCCTTACCCAATTCGGGTTAAAACCGACAATACAGATGATATTCCGCCTGAAGCTGAGATTATAAATCCTTTTATGGGTGCAATTGTCAGTGGAGTGGTACCCATCATAATCAATGCTGCGGATAATGATAGCATTCAGTATGTCAGCATCTATATCAATAACCTCCTGCAGGGGTATGTTACAGAACCGCCTTACACCTTCGCCTGGAATACCAACCTGGTACAGGATGGCAATTATTCCATTTACGCTATTGCCACAGATTTAACCGGAAATGAGACTACCATTACACCTATACTTGTTACCACAGACAATGGCAACCTGAACGATACTACACCCCCAAGCGGAGCAATTACCTACCCAGCATCAGGCATGCAGGTCAGCGGGGAAGTAAATATCACTGTCAGCGCAACCGACAACAGCGGCAGCATGGGGCAGGTTGATTTTTCCATTGACGGCAACAGTGTATATGTGGATATGAACGAACCTTTCGAATACAGCTGGGATACTGCCGCAGAAACGGAGGATGAGGCCCATGTTATTTCCATCACCCTGGAAGACCCTTCTGGAAATCAGGCTGTACTCAATCCCATTACAGTTACTGTTGATAACCAGTCCGACACTGATGACACACCACCGGTAGTAACCATCACTTACCCGACTGCCGGTCAGCAGGTGAACGGCACAGTAACCGTCAGCGTTACCGCTGAAGATGACCAGGGCATTGAACGTGTTGAATTTTTCATTGATGGTGAAAGTGAATGGGTTGCTCCATTCTCTCCCTATTCTTTCAACTGGGACACAGAAACGGAAGGAACGGAAGGAGACGACGAGTACCACATCATTGGAGTTACTGCTTACGACATAACTGGGAATACCACTTCCGCAGCCCCTGTCACCGTATTCGTAGACAATTTTGACAATGAACCGCCAGCGGGACAGATAATTTCCCCTTATCCTGGACAGGTTGTCTCCGACAGTGTGGTCATTGAGATCTCGGCGACAGACAATGAAGGCATTGATTTAGTGGAAATCTCCATTGATGGTGCTGTGGTGAGTGAGCTTTCTTCATCCCCCTTTCGGTACAACTGGGACACAACACTGGAAACAGAAGACCAGGACCATGGGATCAGTGCTCTAATCATCGATCTATCTAATAATATAACATACGTAGATCCAATCAGTGTCTTCGTAGATAACCAGGCTCCGGAAGATACCACTCCGCCCATTGCCGTGATTTCCAACCCTTTGTCCGGTCAGGAAGTAAGCGGAATTGTAGGATTTACGGTCATGGCCCAGGATGATATGGGTATTGCAGCAGTAGAATTTTTTATAGATGGCTCCAGCGTAGCCGTGGAAAACACATCTGTGGACAGTACATCTACATACAGCTATAATTGGGATACGTCATCACTGGATAATAATTCACAGCATACGCTTTCTGCCCAGGTAACGGACACCTCCAATAACACTACCCTGGCACAACCTATCCTGGTTACAGTGGAAAATAATTAAATGCAGTATATAAAAACTATCGTACTTCTTTTACTGTTGCTGGTCTTAGGTTGTGATGGCCCCTATTTCAAAATACCAAAAGAACCGGACACCTCACCGCCGCTGTTGACCATCACCAATCCTGCGGATCAGTCTACCGTGTCGGACACGATCCTGATCACCGTCTACGCTTTCGATAACGATGAGATCGAACTGGTAGAATTATTTTTAAATGATGAATCTGTGTTATCCCAAAACGAAGGACCGTATGAATATCCCTGGATTACAACAGAGTACACCGAGGATCAGCACCACACCATCCAGGCCAGGGCAATGGATATTTCCGAAAATTATAACCAGACCAATAAGATCCAGGTCCTGGTGGATAATGTTCCAAATCCCGACCTGGTAAGTCCCACAGGAACCATTCTATATCCCGCCAATGGACAGACGGTTACTGATACTGTACAGTGGGTCGTGGCGGCAGCGGATAATGATGGTGTCGCTTCCGTCACATTTTATATTAACGGCGACAGTATTACCACTGACGCTGAACTCCCCTATGAATTCACCTGGCTCACCTATTCAGTAGCAGACCAGGCATATGCCCTTTCAACAACAATCCTGGATATTTCAGGAAATTCAACAGTTCTTGGTCCTATCAGCGTCATTGTGGATAATATCCCGGCCCCTGACACCACACCCCCAACAGGAAATATTACCTACCCGCCCTCCTCTGCCAGCGTGTCCGGTACTGTCACCATCAAAGTATCTGCCTACGACGATACAGCTGTGGACCAGGTTCAATTCAGCATTGATGGAACTGAAAAACTTGCTGTCAATGCCGAGCCCTACGAATACAACTGGGATACCACCATAGAAACAGATCAGACAGATCACCTGATCTCAGTTACTATTACAGATCAAGCGGGAAATGTGGCAGTGCTTTCCACCATTTCTGTATTTGTGAATAATACCGGGGATGGTACTGGTCCTAGTGTCACCATCACCTCGCCTGCATCACACCAGACCGTGTCCGGCGAGGTAGAAATCACTGCATCTGCTTATGATGAAAGCGGTGTAATTCGCGTGGAATTCTATCAGAATGGCAGTCTGGCCGGCACCGAAACGGAAGCACCCTATGCACACCGCTGGGATACAAACGGGGAAAGCGATGATACGGACTACACCTGGGCTGCCAAGGCTTTCGATACCGGTGAAAATTCAACGCAGTCGCAGTCCATTATCCTGCACGTGGACAATGATGATAATGTACCTCCCAGCGGATTCATACTTTTTCCCTATGCGGGACAGCACCTATCTGGGGAAGTAGAGATCCAGGTTTCCGCCGCCGATAATCAAGGCGTTGCCAGCGTGGATTTTGCAATCTTTGCCATCAATGGTAATGATACCCTGGAATCCAGCGCTGCATCAGAACCTTACTCCTTTGTCTGGAATACCACTGCTGCTGCCGAGGATACACAGCACATTATCCAGGTCACCATTACCGATCTTTCAGGAAATACAGCGGAATTAACACCTATAGCTGTTTTTGTGGATAATGATCTTACGGATACCACACCTCCTGTAGTATCAATCCTGTCGCCTGTATCGGGTCAAATCGTCAGTGATTCTGTAACGGTCTCCGCTTTTGCATCAGATAACGTAGGCGTGGCGGTGGTGAATTTCTTTATTGATAATTCACTGATGTTAACAGATACGGAAAGTCCCTATTCCTACCTATGGGGTACACAGGCCCTGGCCGACAGTTCGGAGCATATCATCCGCGTATCCGCCCTAGACCCGGCCGGCAACGAGACCAATGCCCAGCCCATTATTGTTACCGTCCAGAATGGGAATTAAACAACGGACGGCTTATTTAAGTAAAATCATTTTCCTGGTTTGCCTGAACTGACCAGTCTGAATAGAGTAAAAATACATACCAGCACCCACAGTTTGTCCCATCTTGTTCTGCCCATTCCACATAATTGAATGATAGCCAGGTTCTTGTTCACCATTCAGTAAAACTGCTACTTCCCTGCCTAAGATATCATATATCAGCAGCGTAACATTACTTTTCTCAGGAAGGTCATATTTTATTTGTGTTACTGGGTTGAATGGATTCGGGTAGTTCTGGTGCAGGGCAAATTCATCCGGCATAGGCACAAAATTCATATCATATGATCCCTGGCCTAGCGCCTGCCCATCAGCTCCCATGAACCGGTAATGAAGCACCAGGTCAATGTCATATTCCGGTGTGCCGCTTATATCAATAGTAATTTCTTTTTCTCCTATCTGGTTCAAAGGCACGATAAAACCATTTAGCTGCATAAATACAAGTTCTTCTTCAAATTTCCTTGAAACCACAACTTCATTTTCCAGAGCCACACTCGATTGATAGCTAAATTCCATATCCTCTAATGGATACTGAATAGCGATTTCTGTTGCTTTAATTTCATCCGGCAGTGCAATCACTATCTGACTTCCGGATTGATTAACAACAATTGGCGGACCAACGATGTTATTCATGGCTATGGTTTGCAGTGCAGACGTATTAGACCAGTACCAGATTCGTCTAAATGTCATCGCATCCCGCACATTAAAAGCACCGTCCAGGTCCGGAATCAGGTTGGGAATCGTACCAGTAACCGGCGCCAGTTCAAACGCCAGGTCATTACTGTTCCAGGCCTCTACAAACTGCAGCAGGTCAATTACATCAACAATCATGTCATGATTATAGTCTGCCAGTATT
>DKQR01000161.1 GCA_002471805.1 Fidelibacterota bacterium UBA7303
GAATGTGGAACCTATTGAGTACATGATTCCCTACCCCAATTCCCATGCACACATTGAGGGTCAGAATATCAAATTTGCAGAACAGGTGATCTATGAACAGGGTGATATTACCAATCGCATATTGTATGAACTTATTCAGCAAACCGCCCATTGGCTTGACAGTATAAATATAAAACCCCGGGAAAGGGTTATTACCCATGACCTTGGTTTTCCACAGACTGAAATCCTACTGTTTGGTATATGGCATCTGGGCGCCTCAGCAGTAATTCTGGAATCTCTAGATATCAATAACGCCAAACAATCCTGCAGTACTGAGCATTTGATCGAACCAGACACTGATTTGCTGAAAGCAATTGAACCATTTCCCACAGATTTTGACCCCAAGTATAAAGCACTGCTTGGCGATGAGGCATTGGTATCCTGTTCCCGGGAAAGGGGTATACGGCTGTCCCATTATAATCTGCTTGCCAATACCAATTCCGTCCAGAAAGCGATTGACATAAAGAGCCGTACGCGAATTTTCTGCGACCTGCAGCCAGATTCAACTTCCTGGGTCGTGCTGAAAGCGATCCTGCCCATTTACTGCGGCTGTATTTTTACAGATAAGAAAGCAGATATAACCATATCAGACAAAGATCAGAACAGCACTTTTTATATGCGCAAAGACTTGAAAAACCTGGCTCAATTCAAAGACAACCACCTAGCCATATGCCCTGAGAATACTGCTGTTCTTTCTCGGGGGACATCACCCATTCATCTCACCGATTTGACACTGGAAGAGAACACGCTCGCCATCCGAGGGCATTCGGTAATGATGGGCTACCTGAATGACACAAAGAATGAGTCATCCTTCAGCAACAAAACGTTATATATCCCTATCTAAGTAAGATCATCCAGAACCTGCTGGGCATGTTCCTTCGGCTTCACTTTCTCATACACTTTTTCAACGGCACCCTTTTCATCGATTAGATAAGAAACGCGAAAGATTCCTTCATATTCCTTGCCATACATCTTCTTCAACCCAATGGCCTCATAGGCCCGGATAGTCGTTTTATCCGGATCGGAAAGCAGCGCAAAGGGAAATTCCTGTTTTGTACAAAAGTTTTTTTGCGCCTTCACGGAATCGGCACTCATACCCAGAATTACAGTATTTTTCTTTTGAAAATTGTAAAACTCATCCCGGAGTTTCTGTCCTTCGATAATTCATCCAGGCGTGCTTGCTTTTGGGTAAAACCACAGCAGTACCTTCTGACCTGTAAAATCGCTTAAGCTGACGGAATTTCCTTCTTGGTCTTCCAGTGTAAATCCCGGTGCTTTTGTTCCTTCTTTTAACATTCGACCCTCCTTTTAAATTATAACGAAACTTCAGACCACTTGATTCGGTCATCATCGGAATTTACCATATTAAATACTGCAGTGATGCTTTCCTTTTGACCATTCCACACCAGCGCACTACGTGCTGTATCAAAATCCAGCCATTTAAATTCACAGTGTTCTTCTGATAATGCTACAGCGTCATTTCCTACTTCGATCCCAAAAACCGGTACCAAGTTAACCCGGTCTCCATATGTTTCGTAAAACCTGCTCACATGATCGGCAACAAACATATGCAAGGGAGCAAAACCCGTTTCTTCCTTAAGTTCCCGAATAGCCGCTTCCCAAGCCGTTTCATCTTTTTCTATTTTCCCGGCCACACCCTGCCAGAAATGTTCATACTTTTTGGTCTGGGCCCGTTTTAACAATAAAAACCTGAGCCCTTCTTCCGTATGGCGAAATACATAGGCATCAATCACTCTGACTAAAATATCTGTCATTACATTCCTTTCATATTTTTCATATCACTAAGCAAGGATTTTGACCAACTGTCAAAATTCCCATCTGTGATCTTTTTCCGCACGGCAGCCATAAGATCCAGATAATAGGACAAATTCAATGTGGATGCTATTCTAAGCCCTAGAACCTCATTAATATTAAACAAGTGGCGCAAATATGATTTTGAAAATGTACGGCCCCAGGTGTGAGAGCTATTAGGGTCAACGGATGAAAGATCTTTTTTGTGTCTTTCATTTTTAATATTGATAACACCTTCCGATGTGAAAATGTGTCCATTCCTGCCATTTCGTGTGGGCATAACGCAATCGAACATATCCACTCCGCAACGCACTGCCTGTACCAGGTCGGAAGGCTTGCCCACACCCATCAAATATCGGGGCTGATCCTTGGGTAAAACGGTGTCACAAAATTCCACCGTATCGAACATGGCATTTTTTTCTTCGCCCACTGCCAGTCCACCAATAGCCATGCCGCAGGTCGAATAAGGAATCAATTCTTCAGCGCTTTTTGCCCGCAATTCATGGTTCACAGTACCCTGAATAATGGGAAAAACAGTTTGTTCATAATCATAGAATATTGGATTGTCTTTGAGCCATTCTGTGCATCGCTTCATCCATCGTGTGGTTCTATCAACTGCATCACGAATTGTTTTATCATCTGAATCACCCGGTGGACATTGATCAAAGGCCATAATTATATCCGCACCCAGATTTCGTTGGCTCTCCATGGAAAATTCTGGGGTGAACATGTGCCTGCTGCCGTCCAAGTGGGATTGGAATTCAACTCCATCATCGGTGATCTTGTTGAGCCTTGCCAAAGAAAACACCTGAAAACCGCCGCTGTCAGTTAAGATCGGCCGGCTCCAGGTAGAGAACTTGTGCAGGCCTCCCGCTTTATGAATAATATTAGTTCCTGGACGCAGATAAAGGTGATAGGTATTGCCTAAAATGATCTGTGAACCGACCCCTTCCAACTCATGGGGTGCCATGGTTTTTACAGCCCCTACTGTTCCAACCGGCATAAAGACAGGTGTTTTAATGGAACCGTGATCTGTTTCTAAAATGCCCGTACGGGCAGCTGTATTCGGATCTGTTTGGTGTATAGCGAATTTCATGATTAGAAAGCTTTGCTGAGTTTAGCAAAGCATTGTAATCCTACCGTCACCCTTTACTGAACTCAAGGTGACTCTAAAACAATATCTTAAACGCATCCTTTACAAATTTGACGGGGTGGAGATCGATCTTGATCTTTTTTACTTTATCATTCACACTGGCAGCTGGTACGATGGCTTTTTTGAATCCAAGGGTTTCAGCTTCAGTTAATCGATGTTCCAATCGGCTAATGGATCGGACTTCTCCCGCCAATCCAACTTCACCCAAAAGTACGATATTTTCTTCAATAGGATTATCCATTGTACTGGAAGCGGTAGAACAGATAATAGAAAGGTCTGCTGCCGGATCATCCACTCGAAGCCCGCCGACCAAATTCACAAAAACATCTTTTGCGCCCATAGCTAATTCCATCCTCTTTTCCAATACAGCGATGAGCATACCCAATCGTTTATAGTCGAATCCATTTACATTTCGTTGCGGCGTTCCAAAATTGGCATTGGAAACCAATGCCTGGACCTCCACTAAAATGGGCCGAGTTCCCTCCAAAGATGGATAAATACTAGTTCCGGGGATGTCCACACTTCGTTCCGCCAAAAACATTTCAGAAGGATTCGCCACTTCTTTGAGTCCGTCCGAATCCATATTAAAAATGCCAACTTCGTGTGTGGCGCCAAATCGGTTTTTTGCTGATCTTAAAATGCGATGGTCATACCGATCATCACCATCCATATACAAAACGGTATCCACCATATGTTCCAGCATTTTCGGTCCGGCGATAGTTCCCTCCTTGGTCACATGCCCCACGATCAAGATTGTTACATTTTTTTGTTTCGAAATTTCTAAAAGACGCTGGCCACAGTCTCGGATCTGGCTCGGGGAGCCGGGTAAGGAATCTAAACTGGAATTCATCACTGTCTGGATGGAATCGATAACAACCAGTTCTGGGGATATTCGCTCAATATGGGTAATAATTCCATCAAGTTCATTTTCACCGGAAAGGTGGAGATGGTCTGGTTTTACATTGAGCCGGCGGGCCCGCAATGCGATTTGTTCTTCACTTTCTTCTGCTGAGATATACAATGCCTTACGGTCGATCCCTGAGCAAATATGCAGTGCCAATGTGGATTTTCCCACTCCGGGGCTTCCGCCCAATAAAACAAGAGCCCCCGAAAGTAATCCCCCACCCAAAACCCGGTCTGCTTCCTTGAGTCCTGTGGGAATGCGCTCAACGGGTGCACCGCTTAATACATCCGGGAGAAATTTTGATTCTCGGATTTCAGTTTTACGCCTTTTCTTTTTCGAGGACACTTTGAATTCAGAAAGGGTTCCCCATTCTTTGCAGGATGGACACTGCCCATTCCATTTGGGGAAATCATCGCCGCAGGCGGAACAGAGAAATACGATTTTGTTTTTTATTTTGGTCATGAGGGGCAGAAAAATTGCCTTCCGTGACCGCGGGATACAAGGGCGAGTTTTACCAGTCGGGCCCCAGTGAAAAATACCATTGAGGCTTGGAATAACCGCTGGGGTTTTTATCCCAGGCAGTTTCGATCCGTAGCAGAAAATACCCGAGATTTATCTTGGTGCCCAGACCTGCTGTTGAGACCATTGGTGAAAATTTACCGGAAACATTGGAACCGTACCGCGTCGGCCAGGAAGTGGATGAAAATTCATCCGCAGTATTCCAGGAAGCGCCTACATCTATAAAAGCGTGGCCGCGAATATTACCAAAAATGACTTTCAGGGGGAAACCCAGCGCCATATAATTAATAAATGGAAATCTAATTTCAATATTAGCTAAAGCTACATTTGAACCAAAACGTTCAGCAAATCTTGCGCCCCGCAGCGGAAACGCATACTCGGTAAAATAAATATCGTGTATCAGGGAGGCATTGGAAGTATCCAGGATAACATCCCTGTAATGACCTAAATCCTTCACCCCATTTGTTTCACCGCCGCCGCCAATAAGATAGGGAATACCGCCCATGAAAAATTGCTGTTTATGCGGTCCAAAACTCTTCCCCAGAAACCCTCGTACTGCCAATGTATAATCGCGCCCCAAGCGCCAGTATTTCCGGGTATCCAGCTTCAATGTCTGGAATTTTATATTTTCTGATCCATAACCAGGGTTCACTGTGAGGGATGTATTTTGCCGAAATCCATCAATGGGACCCGTATAGCCGAATACAGAATTATCATATATCCAGCTGACGGTCGGTAAAATGGCGGAATATTTGGTGGAGTAAGTTTCCACATATTGCACTTCAAACTCAGTGGACTGAGGTTCCAATATGGAGTAATTAATGTTGTGCCAAGACAGGCCCACATCTATACGATTATAACGGTTGAAAGGATTGGAAATAAAAGCCTGGAATCCATAATGCCTTAGTCTTGCCAAGGTGTTATACCCGTAATAATTATAGCTGCTGATGGTGAAAAAATCAGCATTCTGGAAGGCCATGAAATAATAATCCCGTCTATTTTTCAGGTAGGCATAGTAAAAGTAATAATCACTATTCTCAAGAGTCAGAACCATTTCTGTTCCAAAGGCAATCTGGTGGTCCCCAAGTATATCACTAAAAGCAAAATAAGTCATACCCTGGGTGCCAAATACATTACTGATCTGCAGATTACCGCTGATCAGATCTAGTGTAAACCTTGTTTTATAGGCCTGGGGAATATGGCGGCCATCTTCCCCTGTGCTGTCTACGGAAACAAGTTCAGCATCATCGGCCTCAGCCAGGGATGAATTAAGATGGTTGTATCCAGGAGCAAATATCCAGTTGGAATACATCCCGTTATCCTCTGCCGGTTCCCTGGATTTTTTATGTTTTCGCAGGTCAGCAACCCGTTCATCATTCAAGGATCTTGTTTTTATAAACTGGGTTGGCTCTATCGATTTTTTTGGCAGATCCATGGGGTTCACTATACTGTACAAATCCCACCCGACACCGGCATAGCCCGCAAAAATGACTCTGTCATCATTCTTCGAAATTGTAGGCTGCTGCAGTCCTGTAAGTACGTTGGTGACAGCATATGGCTGGGTGGCGCCAGCAACAATACCATCCTGAAAACCAACCTGGTCCTGGAGCGGTATATGGTAAAGATTCCAGACACCATTATAATCTGCTGTATAAAGAAGAGTTTTTTCTGTATTTGCCCATACTGGGTGTGATTCATTATAGTCCGTATCCGTGACCCGTGAAATAGAGCCGGATTCTTTATCAATAATATAAATATCAGTCTGGCTGTAATCATGGTCACTCATTTCCCCTGCCAATACTCCAGACAGTTGATCTCCCCGATCTGAGATAAATGCAATCTGTGTGCCTTCCGGATTCCAGCAAGGGAAGGAATCGGAAAATCTATCTGCCGTCACTTGGTAATACTCTTTATTGGTAAGATTATAAATATAAATATCGCTGGCACCACCCTTGTTGCCTACAAAGGCAATTTCATCTCCCTTCGGACTCCAGGCTGCTGAAAATACGCCATCCAGTTCAATTTCTATCTTTTTTGACTTTTTGGTATCTACATCAATGATATGCAATGCATCTCCCTTGCCTGCCTTGGATGCAAAAACAATTGATTTATTGTCCGAGGACCAGGAAATGCCGGGTTGCAACCATTTTAATTCTTCAAAATTTACCGAGCGGCTTCCTTTCACCAGACTTTTGATCCTTTTACCAGTCATGGCATTAAATAAAACAATATCAAAATAACCGGATTGATCCGAAAGGGCTGCCACCATGCTGCCATCGGGAGATAACGCCGGGCTGATATGGTAAAAATTCTTTACTTTTTTATGATCGGTTAGTTTTTCTGCAATATCCTCCAGGGGGTCTCTGTTGGCAATATCGGGCCAATATTCCTTTTTAAGGTATTTATGCCACTGAACGGTCAGGTCGTCGTATTTCATCCCCAGCGCCTGTTCATAACCGCGCTCGGCGTTCTGGGTCCGCTTCATAGAACGAAATACATCGCCAATTTTCTCCCGGCCATATTTACCGGCAATAAAACGCCACAGGGATTGTCCTCCCTTGTACGCCATAAAATAATTTAACTCTTTCACGGAAGGCATCCTTTCATGAACAGCAATATCCCGCAAAATCATGTCTGCCTTGGTGTCCCAGTTGGAACTTAAAAATTCTGCCAAACCCTCATTCGCCCAGATAGGAACACGAATTTTTGTTCGACTCGTAACCATATGCTGCATACTGCCGCCGTATACCATATCATTGATCACAGCGTGGACCAATTCATGGTGAATCACGTGGCGGAACTGCTCGTAATTTCCCTCAAATGGAAAAATAACACGGTTCTTGAATAATTCGGTTACTCCCCCAATTCCTTCAGACATATAAGTTGAAACAACATTAGTCTGCTGAAATTCATTATGGGAATTATACACCATGATGGAAACCCGGCGCTTCAAGTCCCATCGCAGGTGCAGGGAAATTTGTTCATAAGACTCTTCGGCAACATCTGCCGTAAATTCAGCCAGATCTTGTTCTCCACCATAAAAGTAGATGTCAAAATGAGGTGACTGGATAAATGACCAGTCAAAATCCCGGTACTGGATTTTATTCTGGCCAAAGGACTGACCCATGAGCACAGTGAATAAAAATAAAGAGATGGATATAATTCTTCGCATGATTATCCGAATCTACATCTCCATTAGACTGAAGTTCCACAATATTTGTTAAAATTAGTAATTCGCCTTAACCATGCTGTTTTTTAATATTCTAACTCTCGGTCAGGGCTTGCCCAGACAAAGAGGCTCAAGTAAGTTCTCATAGTTATGGAAACGCCCCTCTATTTTATTTCCGATATCCACCTTATGCTGGACCATTCTAC
>DKQR01000088.1 GCA_002471805.1 Fidelibacterota bacterium UBA7303
CGGTGGAATAATTATTGGCGAACGCTTCCTGGATCATCTTCTCGGAAGCAAGTACGGTTTGCACTTCCTTACGGGACATTTTCTTGAGCCGGTCAGTAAGACCGATATTCATAGGGTCCGAAGTGGCCACGGTCAAGGTATCACCCAGTACAAACAGGGGCATTATCTTCATTTCCTTGGCCTGTTCTTTATTGATGAGCTCCAATGTCTCTTCGCTGATGTTCAAATAACTTAAATCCACCATGGGCATATACAACTGGATACCCAGGGCCGTGAGCACCTGCTCATCATTGAGGAAACCCAGTTGTACGCAGGCATCACCAAAGTGACAGCGATGCGTTGTTTTATAATCTACTACTTCATCCACCTGCTGCGGACTAAGCATGTTCTCACCGATCAGGATCTGTCCTAAACTGCGGTTCATATTATCTCCTTAAGCTTCTGCTGGATTATTGACCATGACCAGATTAATGAGTTCTTCTGCCAGCTGGTCAAGCACGATTGGTTTTCGCAGGAACAGGTCACACCCGGCCTGTTCTGCTTTCATCACATCTTCCTGCATGTCGTTGGAAGAAACAAATACTACTGGAATGTTTTCAAAGCGGTCATCCATTTTTAACAGTTTGCAGACCTGGAATCCGTCCAGATTGGTCTGCACTGTATCCAGCATAACCATGGCAGGCTGTGTTTCAGTGACTAGTCGATAGCCGTCTACTCCATCTTCTGTAGAGATCACATCAATGCCTAGCTGTCCGAAGTAGGTCTCTGTAGCCCGAACGAAGGCCTCATCACGGTCAATAATCAAAATATGATTGTTATTCATCGCTGATTAGATTGAAGCTGAAATTACCGTAGGAGTTATAAAGATTAAAAGTTCTCGCTGCTCCCGTTCTGTATTGCGGTATCGGAAAATTTTGTTGATAAATGGCAGGTCTCCCAGCAAAGGCATCTTGGACATGCTTTCCAAATCATTATCAAATATCAGGCCGCCAATAAGCAATGTCTCTCCATTTGCAACCCTAACATTGGTATTGGTAGAACGTGTGGAGACCATGGGCCTCTGCTCTGCACCCACATAGCCAACGACTGCCTGAACCACGGCATCAATCTTCATAGAAATCACATCTTGCGAATTCACCCGCGGCAATACATTCAGCGACACATTGATGCTTTGATCTTCGTAAGTATAGGGATTCGATCCGAATACACTTCCTTCCCCCTGGGGCACCAACACCGGAACTGTAGTGCCCACCACTATATTGGCGGCAGAATTACTCATGGTAGTCACTTGCGGCTCCTGCAGCAGTTTGGTATCGCCGTCATTGGCCAAAAGGTCAAGCATGGCGGAAACCACCGGTGCGGTCAGGGTAGCAAAACTCATTGTTTCACCGGGGATTTTCAAATGGCCCACCTTTATGGTGCTAGTTGTGTCCGCTTCACCGCCGCCTGGGATGTACATGGTTTCCCGCAGGTTCCAGTTGATGCCAATAGTCTCATCGTGTTTTAAGGTGGTCTCAATAAATTTAACTGCAATGTTGATCTGATCCCCTTCCACATCCAGTGACTTAACAATACTGTCAATCAAGTCAAAATTACTTGGTATATCTGTGATCATCAGTATATCCTGTTCTCCTCCTGAGTCTTCAGTAGATTGCGTGGAAGAGAGCGCTTTGATCTTGCCACGGCCAGTTAACGCTTCCTGCACCGCTGCTGTTGCTGTAGTTCCTTTAATATAACTGAGACGATAAATACGGGTCGTAAGTTCACCGCTCATGACACGCTGGCTGGTCATGGGCTGCACAATAATGATATTATCCTGCAGGAACCATTCGTACTTATTTACATGCAGGATCGCATCCAGGGCAGTCTCTAGAGATACATCTTCCAATGTTAGGGTGAGTTCCCCTTTAATATCTCCGCTGAGGATGAGATTCAGGTTATCCTGGGATGCCAGCAGCCGAACCACATTCACCAGCTGCGCACCACGGAAATTCATGGTCACTTTTGATTCCGGTAGCCGCCGTGATGGAAATACATATTTGGCAACTGGTTTATCGGTTTTACCCTTCTGCCAGATCACCTTCAGTTTATGTTTAGGCGATTTGGGGTTTGCCGGTTCCAACTTGAGTTTATAGTCCGGTACTCTGGTAAAACCCATTCTAACTTGTAGGGTGTTCTTTATTTCTTGCTGATTGCTGTTACGGGGTACGTTTACAGTATAATGGAACAGAGGGCTGTGGGAACTCTTTTTGGTGAAATTACCCCGTTCCCATTTTACTCTGCTTATCGATAAAGTAACGCTGGGAGGAGCAAAGGTTTCACTGGTCATGTATTCAATATTTGCGTTGCTGAATTCCATTACCAGCATAAAAGAGCTGTCTTCTTCCGTGGTATAAATGTCCAGCAATTCCGGAAGGAGCTTTGTTTCTTTCTTTTTGATTTTAACGGCCCCATCAGATTTACGGCCGGGTAATTTCCATTGGCCGATCACCAAAGATGTGGAAAGCATGAAAAGGCACAGTTTGATACTTAGTGATGTATGTTTCATTTATTTTTCCAGTTTTAAAGTTACCCGGTGTTTGTTGCGTTTAAGCATCACACGATCTTCGTTAATATCAGCCACCATAAAACCCTGGACTTTTTTGCCTTCCAAGATAATATCGCCATTGATGATCGCCTTGTAGCCGTCTTCAAAACGTGTGATACCGGTTAGTTTGAATCTGTTTTTATACATATTACTGCGATCATAAAAAATATCTTTGCCCCAGTTATCATCAGCGATGGTTAATAATTGTGGTGCAGTATAAGTCAAGGCACCTACATTTTCTGTTTCTGGA
This sequence comes from Fidelibacterota bacterium UBA7303, assembly GCA_002471805.1. GTDB lineage: Bacteria > Fidelibacterota > Marinisomatia > Marinisomatales > UBA1611 > UBA2134. The sequence goes on from DKQR01000088.1 coordinate 2,838, forward strand.
GCAGTCTGCATCGCACTGGGACCTGCTGCTGGATCGGATTTGCTGCTGAAATCAGGGATAAAGCCCAGGAAAAAACCCCTGAAATAGACCAGAATCACTACCGCCATAAGCCCCACAAGTATCTTTTCCCGATTCACGGGGTAACCTCCGCATAGGTCAGGTATTGCAGTTGAGCAATCACTCCTCTGGGATCCTTATCATCTAAAGAAAAAGAACAATGTTCCAGCCTCAGGTCAGTTGATGTCTTTTCCAGCGTTTCCATAAAGGATCCAATTTTTAGAAAGTTGCCCGCCAGTTGAAAACTGATAGCATGCCGTTTCAAAGGGATCTTATCTCCTTCCAGATAATCATTCAGCGGCGGAAAGGTGTCCTCGCTGTAGGTCTCAATATTAGTCACCTTTATTCCATTTTTTTTCGATAGATCATTTAAATTTTTTATTTCTGCTGCCAGTTGACTGCCGGAAACCTGATAAGTGATCAAGGCATTTTTCTTTTCTGCAAAGAGCTGTTCAATCTTTTCGATCTCATCCATAATTCCGGATCCGGTTCTAAGCTGCTGTTCTACCGTATTTATTTTCGTCTGGGCCTGATTGATCTCCCGGGTTACATTTTGTCTATCCCATACATAGACAGAAATCACTGCTATGAACAGCACGGCCAGGATCAGGAATTTTAATTGGTGCTTCATCTTTTCTTACAAAAGCAGGTTAATCGAAAACGATGTTTTCCATTTATTCACAGCCTGGGCAGGGCTGAAATACACAGCCTTAAAATTGCTGTTGCTCACCAGAGCACTCTGGAATAATTTCCCCGAACCGATGGCTTTTTCTACACCCTGATTATAAAAACCATCCAGGGCAATAATAAACATGGGATTATCCTGGGCATTCAGTTTGGTCCTCACGCTGTCATCCATAGCATAGCCCGCCACATCCTTATCCAGAATCAGATTTGTAACTTCAAAATTTTCGGGTACAGCATTGCTAAGGTATTTCAGCGCAGTTACCATATTGGAGGATAATGCTTTATCCTCATCAATAAGTACCTGAAAAGCATCTACTACCATGGCCTGTTTCTCCAGGAGTTGTTTTACATCCTGGCGTACATTCAGCAAGGAAAGTTCCGCGTATTTACCTGGAAGGCCTGCTTCCAGAGGATCAATCTTGCTCCGCTGTGCATATGCCGCCAGGGTAAATACTGTTACCAGCACCAGCACCGCGTTCTGAAGAATACGGTTGATGCCAAAGTAGCGATAGTCTTTCTTGTGAGCCTCAGGCAACAGGTTCAATTTACTGTCCGTATCCATCAACAGACCCAGATTGGCCATATAATCCAGTTCAATGGTATTCTCCCTTACTTTTGATTCTTCTACTACTATTTGTTGTACTTTCTTCTGGATTTGTTCCAATGACCTATCCATGTCCCGCAGCAGTAACTCATTTTCAGTTTCCTTTTCCCGAAATTTCTTTAATTCATCTTCCAGTATTTCGATACGGTCGCTGTAATTGGATGTATGCTCTTTCAGGTCCTTCAAGGATTTTTCCAGTTCCTCCACCTCATTTTTTTCTTTGGCGATCTTCAGCTCCAGCTTGGTACAATCTTCCTCCATGCGCTTGATCTTTTTCTGGCTGATCTGCTCGGTTTCGCTTACCACATGATGAATGGAAGCCAGTTTTTTCTGCAGGCGGGCCACCTCCTGCTCAGCCTGTATGATCTCTTCGAATAAGTCCTGGGAACGGGCTTTAATTTCTGCCAGGTCCATATAACTGCGAAGTTTATACTCCGTATCGCCCATTGTAATTTCTATAGCCTGCGTTGTGGGGTCTTGTTCGTAGACGGAATATTCCAGTACCTTTTTCATATTTTTATTGATCTTGGTCAGTTCTTTTTCCAGCATAGCCAAATCCACCTTCCGGCTTTTCAGGTTTTCTTCCATATCCTGAAGTCGGGCATCCAGTTTCTTCTTCTCTTTCATTTTTTGATCGACTAGGCTGTATAAACTGTCGATGCGTTCATTCAGCGTGGCTTTGGTGGCCGGGTAGATCTCTTTGAGATGATTCAGACGCCCCAGGATCACCAGGTGCGGTTCACCAATTTCTTTCAGGTTCTCCTGATTGGCAGTAATGAGTGCCATTGTCTTATCCAAATCATTATGCAGAGCTTCAAGTTCTTGTTTTAATTCATCGATAACTTTTTCTGTTTCCGCTTTCTGATCACTCCGACCTGCTATAGTCTCATCCAGCTTCTGCATGCTTTTTTCCAGCAGGGCTGAATGGCTGGTAAATTTTCCTTCCAACTTAATCAAAACCTGAAGCTGTTTCTGTTCATTGATAATTTTCTTCGGCATTGCCCGTTTGCGCTTGCTGGTCATGGTAAGATTTTCCGCTTTCTGGATCAGGAGCAAGATTTTTTTCTGCAGTTTCTGGCTTATATAGGCTGCCTGTTCAAAATCTTTATTCAGCTTCCTCAGGTTTAGCTCCACTTCATGCTTTTTTTCTTTGGTAGCGAGCTGATTCTCATGTTTCTGATCTAACTCTTTTTCAACCGTTCCCATCCATTCCGTCAATTGCTCAGATTGCGCTTTAAAACGGTGTTCCTCTTCCTTCAGGTCTGTTTGGATCACCGGGATTTTCTTGTGGGCATTTTCCAGATCCCGCTGGCAGACAGTAATGGTTCGTTGGAGTTTTTTCTGTTGTTGGACAAGTCTGTCCAATTGAGTCCGGGAAGTTTTCAGTTGTTTATCATCAGAATGTACCTGGTCCTGCAACTTTTCTCTGTTAATGATCACATCCTGCTGCTGAAGATTATCATCAATGGTTTGGACTGCCTGTAAAAATTCATTCTCTGCCGTATTCTTCTGCTCCAGGATCACCGCCCATTGATCTTCCAATTCAGATGTAATATTTTCCTGTTCCCTGACTTCCTTTCCCCGGGCCTGATCGATCTGCAGCTGAATATCATTAAGCTTTTGTTTTGCTTTTTCCTGTAACTTTAAAAAATCTACTTCCGTCTTGGCCAGCTGGTGGTTTGTCTGATCGAGCTTATCCTGCCGAACTTGGATGACTTGCTCCGCAGCATTAATCTTCCGGTGGGCACTATCAATCCTGCTCCGGATTGTTTTTTCCCGGCCTCGATAAGGCTTGAATTCAATCAGGATCTTTTTACGGCTGGTTCGATAGCGCTTTATGAATGTCTGGTATCGTTTTTTCAAGCGTTCAAGAGCCTGCTTCACCACTCTTATTTCCTCCTGATCCAGGGCAATACTTTCCTCTGCCAATTCCTGGGCTGCCAACACGGCGTCGGCCTCGTTATTAAAGCGGATCAAACCTTCTTGTACCAGCAGCAGATACGAATCTGATTGTTTATGTGCAATATGACCTTCCAGGACTTTAACCTGCTCTACTGTTTTTTCAGTTTCTTCTTCCAGTAGTTCTTCCCATTCACTGTGCTCCTCTTCCAGGGCATCAAATTTCTGCTGGAGTGTATAAAAGCGCTTCAGATCGCGGTTCCAACCTTTGACCTGCTTTTGCCACTCTGAGATCTGCGGCATTATTTTCTTCTTCTTCGCCGCCAGGACCGCTTTAACCCTATCACGGTCGCTGAGCATCTTCTGCATTTCCGAAGTACTGCCAAGCAGCAGATTCTGGATCGATTTTTCTTTTTTCGTTAGTGCTGTCAGTATTTTTATAAAAGCATTCACTTTCAGCTGCCTTTTTTTATCAGCGGCAGCAGTTTTTTTATCCTGCTCTTTTTCCAACTGCTTTATTTTACGGTTCAGTGTTGTCTGTAGTTTCTTCCGCCCTTTCTGTGCTTCCCGGACCAATGCCTTTTCCTGCGCCTGTAAATTTTTATACTCCCTGGATCTTTCTGTTAACTGCTTTTCAAGTTGGCCATAAACTTTCATCGCTTCCTTGATCTTCCTATTAATCTCTTTTTCCTTTTGGGAATATTCAGAGATCGACTTTTTTAGCTTTTCTTCCTTACGGGTTAACTGCCGGTTTTGACGGTTCAATTTTTTTATTTTTGATTCGTGGGCTTTCTTTTGTTCAGAGCGGCGTGCCTTCAGATCTTTAATTTTTTGTTTGCGCATTACGATGGCGCTGTTTATCCGCAGCAGCTGGTTTTGCAGGGTGTTCAATTCTTTACGGGTTTTCTGTCTCTGCTGCTGCAGGTCTTTTTTTACCTCATTTTTTGTGGTTAGAGGTTCGATCTGACCCATAGCTTCCTGAATATGATCTACTGCGTCTAGAATTTTGCGGCGCTGACTTCCCTCTTCTTTCAGCTCACGGTTATGAAGATCAATATCTTTTTTCAGGATGTACAGTTTACGTTCTTCCTTATCCCTGCTCCGTGTTTTCGCCTTGATCCGCGTCTGGAGCTTATCCCTTCTTTTCATTATATCTTGTTGTTCTTCATTGATCTGAATCAGGTCAGCGGTTATTTTTTTAATCTGGTCTAGGTTCCCGGGGGTCTCCAGGATCACATCCAGTACTGTGACCAGTTTCTTCCGTGTTTCAAACCCATTCTCCCCATCGAGGTACTGACCCGGATCTGGTTCGCTTTCCCCTGAAACCAGTTTAGAAAATGTCTTCCGGATGCTGTTAAGGCGTTTCGTATTGAGAGTCAATAGATACCCGGCCTGCTCCAGTTCATTCAGGTCTGGCTGCTGCAGTGTGTCCAGGGATTTCAGGTGTGTTAAAAAAGATTTGCGCAGTGCATTGGATGTATTCTGTACGGTATCCAGCAGATATTCCATGACCGCAATCTCATCGTGTCCTGTTTCCATTTTCATGGACATGTCATGGAGAGTTTCCTGTCCTTCGAGTATTTTTGCCTGCTGATCTGCCACCTTTTGTTCAATCTCATTTTTACGTTCTGCCAGGGATACGCGGGTATTGGCCGATTTCTTCAGCTGTATAGCATAATCCCCTTTAGATTCCTGCCGGGCTTCTTTCCGTTTCTTCTGGAACTGATCTGATTCAAATTCCATTCTGGATATTTGTTTAACCAGGTATTCGTGCTCCTGGTATTTTTCCAGCAGATCTTCACTCAGGTTGTCCAGTTGACCTGTTACTGTTTCTAGGTCAGCGGCCAGGGTCTGCTGGGTTCCGGTATAGTCATCCTTTAATTCTTTGAAATCAGTGGCAGTTTTGATCAGCTTTTCAGTGGCTTCCTCAATAGATTTGATTTTGGAATTTTTATCAATCTCCAATCGGGCCAGCCGGTATTTGACACTTTCCGGACTTGTGGCGGTCTCAATGGCTTTTTTATGCCCCATGATCTTATTTCGTACTTCATCTAAAACATCCTCCGCTTTTTTCTTTTTACGGTTTATGTTTCGTTCCTTGATCTGCGTCAGCAGGTCTGTTTTGGAATCACCAACCTTCTTCACGGATGCTGTATTCAAAATATCCAGTTTTTTGATCGGTGATTCCAGAGCTATACTCACCAGCTTGTCCACGTTTTTTATATGGCTTCCCGGTCCGCCCAGATAGATCTCTTTAACTACCATCATCTTTTGCTCCATGGTTTCCCGGACATTGCTAAAATATTTTCTTGAACTTTTCAGTTCATTCTGCAGCCGATCTCCCAGGCGGATTAAAGTTGCCTGTGCTTCATCCCATGGAAAAATATCCAGTTCACTGGGTTTGGTCTCAGGCAAGGCAACACCATAACGATCAAGGAAATCCAGTGCCATATTGCGAATTTCATCTTTTGTCCCATCCACCTCCAGAACCATTTTGCACAATGGATCCATAAAATGATCCAGACCAATGGAAAAATCCCGCGATTCAACCAGTTGGTACCCCTGGACCAGTACTAGATGTGTTTTCACCTGGCCCATATATATAAGGAGCGCATGACCGCTGCCACCCTGCGGTTTATAATAATTATAAATATTGTGCAGTATTTTTGGGATTGAGGTATTGTATCGCGGCTGCAGTCCGATATCGGTCAGCATTGTATAATCTTGTTCAATATTTTCCCTGTAGGGTGAATAACATACGACTGCGTTATTTTCCCTTTTATCATTGAATTCATACCCCACCATACTCTTCTCAGTATCCAAGGCATAGGACTTGGCCAAAGTATATAACAAGAAATCCTTAAAATCGCTTTTTTTATTGTCTTCCGTATTTACATAGGTCATTTCATACTGATACCCTCCAGAATGGATAGCCAGGTAAATATTTTTTCGTTTCCCTTTATCGACAAATTGTTCATAGACATTTGCAATCAGATCGGGCAACGTCTTGATCTCATCATCCCCATGGATGATAGGCAGACGATAGTTTATAACTTGCCTGATTTGAAAATCTTCTATTCCAAGGTCAGTCTCCATGAAGGTTACATTATGGCCAGTATGAACGAATGTCATGGCATGAGTAACACCGTTTAAGTGCAGACTGGCATTGTTTACCAATAATGATTGTTTCGAATCTTTTCCAGGAAGGTCCTGTGTCTTAAGAGCAACCGGATCAGGCTGATAATCTTCTTTTAATAGACGTCTGTCGCTTGCTTCGCGCCTGAATGATCTACTCCTTTTTTCTATTCCACTTCGCCGATTATTTTCTCTTCTATCTTCGCCTTTATAGTCCATTATTTGTTTTATTCGCCTGTCTTGTTTATCACGACGGTCATCTACGTCCCGGCGGTCACTGCTCCTGCGCCGATCTTCTATAGTTCTTTTGAATGCTGGTTTTTCAACAGTTTCTTTATCCAAAACTGTTTTATCTTTTGATTCTTTTATTTCAGGCGTTGTGGAACCCGAGATAGGTTTCATAGACCGCTTTTTTAATAAATTTTCCAGCAGCGGATTTACTGTTTGTTCTTGATCAATATCAGACTTTGTTTCATCGGTTTCTTCAGGTGCTGTTTCTATTTCCCCTTTTTCTTCTTCCAGTTTTTCAGAAGGTATAACCTCATCCTTGGGATGGGCGATTGAGCCGATCACCTGATCATCGAACAATATCTGTTCTGCTACTGGCAGGTATTTATTTTGTTCTATTCCTTTTACTTTTTCTGATTCAGCAATATAAAGGATATCAATGGCAAGCAGTTTTTTTATATGATAATATATTTTATCCTTTGGAAATGATACCGCTTCTGCAACCTCAGAAGCAGTTAGTGGAGTCTTATAGAAACATTCAATGATCTGCCTTGCAAAAGGCTTCTGAATGGCCTTAATGACCTTTGGGTCATTTAATTTTAATACCTGTTTTTGTTTCTGACTCATCCTATTTATTTTGGTATGTGAAAGGGGTTTGAGCCAGTATAAAAACTGGTATTCCCATGTATGGCTTTACAGCCATTGTTCTATTTGACTCCGCATGCAGATTACCTCGGTTGAAAGTAATTTCGCGAATTTATCCTATTCTTACCATGTATTACAAGCATTGTTTGGGTTTTTAAACATTGTATTTTTTAATGGTATTATTAGATTGTATTTTTACAATATATAAAAGTATATATAATGTGTAAAAATTATTTCTCGTCAATATATATGGTTTATTATTTTACATTTATATAGATATTAAAGTTATTATGGCATGTAATATTTTTTTTTATATATATAGGTTGTATTGATTTTACAAATATATTTATTTGGGATATTCAATGATTATTTTAATTAATTTTTGAAATATATTGATATAAAATTTAAATTGTATAAAATCTACAGTATTTTATTTTAATAAATGGTTTTCTCCGTCGTATTCGAGTTTTTTAAAGGATATGTAAATATTTACAATATATTTTTTTAATGAACATTTTACCCATCATTTAATATTAAATACGCATAATCAATTAATGCGTATTAATAGGATTTATAATACACAGGGAAATTTTTATCAAAATAATTAATTAATATTGATCTATTGGTGTTTATATAAAAATTGTATGGTTATTATTACAATCAGGTCTGATAAAAGATATATTAACTCGTTGCATTCTCAAAGAGTTATACCGTTCCTATGAGTATTAATATTATTTTTATATTATTCACTTGCATTATGATACAATTATCACATTGAAATTCAAAAACATATAATATCATGCCCGGGCAATCATTTTGCGAATATATTTATATTTGTATATTGTGATTAATAATGCGTTTATAACTAAGAATACTATATTATATATCGATTGAATCGAACGTTTTCAGGTAGTTTATAATTTTATTATGGGCAGTATATATATATAGGTCACAAATATATAAACGAGAATATTTAAATACTCTAATCATACCGTAATTTTAGATAATAAGTGATTTTCTATATCATCTTTTATCATAATTGTCCAATTAAATATTTTTTTTATGAATATATTATCTGGTAATTTAGAAATATCTTTGAAATGGTCCGTATTTATTACTGTCTATTGTAAATAATAATATTAGTTTGTAAATGTATCAATATTGTTATAAACAAATACAGAATATAATTTTAAATAATTCTTATATATTTTAAGTAAATATACTGTGATTGTACTATTTGTATAATTGTAATTCTCTCTGTAATTATCTATTATGTCGTCAGTAATATAATTATTTATATTATTTACAATCATATATTTATTCAAAAATATATCTACTCTAATTACAAATAATATTTATGTACGAATACTTATCTATTTAATGACTTTTCAATATTGTAAAATTATTGTTGTAATTATAATTATACCCCTATAATAAATCTTCAAACTCATATCATATTTTTAATATTTATATAATTTACAATCCGTTCAACCTGATTATTATGTTGTAATTGTTATTAATTCATCCTGTTTTGTCACTTTCCATGCTAGTTACCTAATTAAGGTACTTTTCACTCATTACGCTATAATTTTTTATATCTTTATTAACCTAATGCTAATTACATCTATTATTAGCCCGGGCTACTTTACCGTCCAATTATTCCCAGTATATGGGCAGACTTATCAATTATATTTTAATATATACCTTAAATATGATTGTGTATAAAACCAGCATTGATATATGGTTTAAAACTACTGTCGGAGTACATATGTTATCTAAAGCTGGTGGTTTTAATCCTAATAGTAGTAAGTCTGCACATCTCTAGGTTAAACAAATGAATTGTTCTTCTTCAATTGTTATACACAAATTAGGCAAAAAGTCATTCAGCATTAGGTTAGTCCTGCAACTCCTAATGCTGAATTTCTTCCTTACCAATCATTTTGATTATTATTCTTGGAAGATACAAAATGAATTTTCAATTATTCTGTTATTTTATTTTATCTTTAATCTTTTTGATGAACATTTTAAATAGACACTATATTTCATTAAACTTTAGCCATCATAGTTTTAGATCATTTAACAGCAAGGTAAATAATGGATATAATTGAATCGGGTAAAATTGTAATCGAAAATGAAATTCAATCTTTGAACAACTTGAAAGATAATTTAGGGAGTTCATTTGCACGTGCCTGTAAACTGATTGCTGCAACAAAAGGTAAAATCGTATTTCTTGGACTAGGAAAATCCGGGCATGTTGCAAAAAAATGTGCAGCAACATTTTCCAGTTTGGGAACCCCATCTTTTTTTATTCATGCTGCTGAGGCGTTTCACGGTGATTTAGGAATGATTGCA
>DKQR01000159.1 GCA_002471805.1 Fidelibacterota bacterium UBA7303
CCAAACCTCTTCTCCATTCCACCAGATTGAAGGACTAATGATCACATAACGCTGAAAAGTCTCTGGCTGAGTAAGCAATACCCAGCTTGGGAAAAGCCCTCCTAATGAGATGCCGGCGATGGTTGCATCATTAGGATCTATCGAATATTTTGATTCAATTATTGGCTTTAATTCTTGTTTGAGGAATTTTAAAAAGTCTGGGCCGCCACCACCCTCTACTGTTCCTGTTGGATCCATTGTTGCTTTACTTATTTTCTCTAATTCTCCACCGGTTGTCGGCGTGTAATCTCTCCAACGTTTTGCCATAGTTTCCATAAAACCGTTATCTACTGCATAGCCGATACCGATTATATATGCCGGTGGTAATTCCATTCCTAATGCCTGCATCCGCTGTGAATCCATTGCTAATCCAAAAATTCCATTTCCATCCAGTATATAAATCACCGGGTATTTCTTATCAGGTTCCAATGGAAATGGCTTTGCAACAAATATTCGAAAAGTTTCATCTACAGATTTGGATTTCAAATCAAAATATTCTGCCTCATGAAGACCAGTCATTATGACCGGTGTTTGAGCAATACCTGCTGCGCATAACAATAAGGTGATTAAAATGATTTTTTTTATTTTTTTCTCCTTTTTCTTATTCTTGAAAAGATAAACCAGCCTAAGCCGACTACTACTATGAAACCTATTCGTTTTTTATAATGAAGACTTGAAAGAAGTATGATTTTAAATAGAGGCCAATCAGGTGCCTCTATCTTTTTTATCCAAATAAGACCATCCATGTCAGAGGCATAGTTTATATAAAATCCATCTTCAATCCCTTCAATAGTATAAGGTTGTCTTGTAAAAAATTCAGGATAATCTTCAACCACCAAAGATGATGACTGAAAATCAATAAAAAAATCTTTTTCACTCAATTCGCTTAGCAGAATTCCAGCTTCTGACCTATTCTCTACTTTTGAAAATCCGATATCAAGATCTAGATCATTATAGATGAGAACAGTAGAACCAGATTCAGCAAATGGAATTATTGTATAAACTCTTGAACCTAATGCATCTTTTAACCGTTCTCCCACTGTTGGGCCAATAGTGATATTCTTCCATTCACCCATTTCACTAATTATATTATCTTGACTATCATAATAAACATGTGAAAGATGAGCCCAAATCAATATTTTATTATTTGGTGTTGACTGAATCAGATCAAGTGTATTTATAAAGCTTAGTGAATCACGCACAACTTTATAGCGACTCAAGTTAAACCCACCTAAATCGTCACATAAAGTCAAAGAAGCTCTAAAACTTTTTGGCATTGTTTTTAATATTGCATCATGAGGAATATTCGGATACTGCTTCCTTACTTCCGGTGCTGCAGAGTTCACCCATTCTTCAAACAAATCTATTGCAGAAACTACTTTTTGATAATCTGAAGAATTATATTTTATACAATGATTCGACATTGGAGAAATTGCAGCTACCCAGTCTTCTAAAATAAAATTTTGGGGAGGATTTGAATAACGCATTAAGCTTTCAGCCAGCATTTTAAAAACTTTTTCATTTTTACTTCCTTGCCCAGTGCCTTGCTGCACATCATATGCTGTTATATATAATGGATTTTTGGTTTCTAAACTCGAAGCTTGATATTCAATTAATTTTTGGATTTCTGGCGTATTCCATATAAAAAAGAATCCAGACATTGCTTTTTTAAAGTCAGTTTCTTCTTTCTGAGAAGCAAACAATATATCTTGTGCCACCCAAATGTCAGCAACGCCACCCTCCATTGCAATTATATTAAAATCTTCATTTTCGTTGAGATATTTAATCATTCCAATTCTTACTAAAGGAAATTCATGAGTTAAATGTATTGATTCACCTAGCATTACAAGACTGACATCTTCAACAATTGGAGATAAGAATGAGTATTGTTCTGCGCTTGTATAGTTTTCTCTATCAATATCTTTGATTAATTGTTTTAGTGCCATTTCTGGTAGTTGTCCATGCAAATTTTGTAAAAAACCTATCAAAAAAATGATGCCAAATAGATTTTTCATACAATTAACTCCTTCATCGAATAATGGGTAATTCAAGATAGCTAGGATATTTTTTACTATGATAAAGCGTTATGTTTGCTGTACGAGCATCAGCACTTGATTCTTTCGCAACAACACCACCGCTGTTATAATTTTTTTGCAAATTGATTGAATTTGGCGATGTAAATACTAATCGGAGGCGGCTTCCTTTTTGAATCTGTCTTGAAAAAAACATAAAACCATCAAATTCATATTTTAAAATTTTATTTTGGTCCACCAATCGCGCTGATCTAAGAGAACTCCTATATCGTGCCCTTAATAGATCATCCGTAAGAAAAATACTCTTGCCATTGGGTAAAATTTCATATACCTGGACAATGAAATCAGTATCAGGCACATCCATAGAAATCCATGCAATAAATTGCAGATAACCTGAAATTTCCACATTCGTTTCAAACGGTTCACTATGGTAGATCAAGCCATCACCATTCAATGCAAGAACAGATGTCTGATCTAGAAGATAATCAGGAGATGATGAGTTAAATTCAAGTTCACCAGGTTTTGTATCCAACGGATCATAGACATAACTATCAGATTCATCACTACTCTTACTATTCATGTCCATTATTAAACTACCTGAATTAAATACATTATTGGCATCACCATTAGAACCAAGATATAAACGTTTCACATTGGTAGTTAAATCATCTAAGGAATCAATATACTTCCATTCATTAGAACCCATTACATAATAAGCAATAGATGATTTTAAAAATTCAGGCTTTGCACCATTTTTCATAGTCCAATCATACCAAGCTTTATGCAATCCATTGATATCAAGTAAGCTTTCCTTCCCTAAATCCACACCACCAACATATCTTTTTGGTGTTCGAGTTCCCGAATGATCCCAGGGCCCTGCGATCAAATAGTGGTTTTCACGGCCTTTTTTTGAACCAAGTTTCATATGCTTGCGATAATATCCCATTGCACCAGGTTGATCACCATCATAATGTCCAGTAATCGTTAAAATTGGAATTTTAAAATTTCGAAAATCATCATCGGTCGGATTATGTTTATCCCAAAACTCATCTTGTTGAGGATGTCCCATCCACACATTGAATTGTGTTGTTGTATTATTTGCTAGTTTGGGTAATTCAGCATATGGGAGATGATTTTTATACATTCTATAATACACTGATCGCCAATAATCAGATTCACCAAAAAGATTAAAATTAGCAATGTTATTACTCGTAAGGGTCATCCATTGTATCCAATATGGGCTAGTAATATTCCCTCTGATAGGAACGTCTACCCCCATAAATGCCGATGCTACTGGCACAATGGTCGCGAGATTAGGTGGAAATTCTTTTGCCGTCATCCACTGATCTGTTCCTGCATAGGAACCACCCCACATAGCCACTTGACCATCACACCATGATTGACTTCCAAACCACTCTACAACATCATGACCATCTTTAGCCTCTTGAAACATAGGGGTAAAGTCACCTTCAGAATTGCCTCTACCTCGAACATCAACTAAAACAAAAATATATCCCTGTCGGGCAAAATACCATCCCCGCTCATGATACGTGTCCGAATTATATGGTGTCAAAGTAAAAACCACCGGTAATTTTTCTTTTAATGGGTATGGCTGATATATTGTTGCATTTAGTTTCACACCATCGCGCAATGGAATTTTTACACCCCATTTAATTTCAATTTCCTTGGAAGTTAAATTGTCGGTTTTAGCAAAACCAAAATTGATCGCTTGTATTATTAGGACTAACCATACCTGTCCTATAAAAAAACCTTTCATTAAGATGACAAGTGATTGCCTTCTTAAATTTTTCATCAACATATTATTAAACATATTTACCTCGTTTCATTATCAGTTTTCATATCTGGCACTTTCATGGAACTGATGATAGGTGCGACTGGAAGAGCTTCAAGATCAACCACTTGACCATTTTTAATTACTGAATGGATGCGGCGATAGTTTCGTGCATTTCTAAGTGGGTTCGCATCAAGGATGACTATATCGGCAATCTTGCCAGACTCCAAGGTACCAATTTCATCCTCCAGTTCGTAAGCTCTAGCGATATGAATAGTAGCCGATTTCAGAATCTCCATCGGTTGCATACCTCGTTCCTCAAACGCAAGTAGTGCATTGAAGTGTCCTTCTCCAAGTTTCGTTCTTGGATCAACTAAAACAGATGGGTTATCTGATTCAGCTGTAAGTACCGGGTTTTGTATACCTGCATCCGTTGAGACTAACAAAATGACACCCGCCTTGATCATATTTTCATGATTAGTTTTTTGGATTTTCATGTATGGAGTTAGAGTGCTTTCAGGAGCGTGTTCAATCAATGCCTCCAAACGTTTTTGTGTTATGGCCAAGGCAGATATAGCCACCTCTCTGTCAACCAATTTTTGAATGGTTTCATCAGGGATTGGAGTTGTAGGCCCTGATATCCCGCCATGAGTCACAATATCAACACCCGCTTCAACAGCCATATCCAAACTCTCAACCGATGTTGTATGGGTTTGCACGGTCATTCCAGCTCGATGACCTTCTTCAACAATGACTCGCTGAACACGCTCAGAGAATGAAATAAAATTCATGTCTTTATGTCCGCTAGCGCCATACTTAAGAAAATCCATACCCTTACCGGTATAATCTTTGATGATCGCACGTACTTCATCGGGAGTCATCCAAAGTAGGGAACGGCCTGTATTTTCTACCCATGCCTCTTCGATACGTTTAACAAAAGCTTTGCTTACAAACGGTGCCGCTTGTGCACGAAAATCTGCGGATAATGGTCCATCGAAACCAATGATGTTGCCGGCCAGATAAATTCGGCTGCCTGGTATCTCACCAGTATTAATCATGTCCCTAGCTTTTACAAGTGCCGCTCTTGGACCCCATGTGTCAAATACCGTTGTTTGACCGGTCTTTAATGCAATCTGAGCCGCTTCAATCACTATTTCATGGTATCGATCTTCATGTTTTATCAACGTCTCTAGATCAATATTCAAAAACAGATGAAGGTTAGCATCCATCAACCCTGGGATTAAAAATTTACCCCTTGCTTGAATTTTCTTGTAATTATCAGGAATCGTTATGTCTCTATTTTTACCAACTGATGTTATCTTTCCGTCCTCAATAAGTATGGTACCATTGGAGATAGGTCTATTCCCTGTTCCGTCAATTATTGTAGCACCAGTTATAGCCAACCGATCTTTTGATTCGCCATAAACGACTCCATTGAACATTAACAAGATTAACCATGCTTGAAAGATTGAGTTCTTCATGTTCATTCTTCCTTTTTGTCCCATTGATTAATAGATCTAGAATCCTCAATTAAAGCATCTTCATTTATCCACGGTCGTTTCCCATATTCTTTTTTCTGGGGCCATATTTCATCCAAATTAAAACCATCATATAAAATCCCACTTTTCATTACATATTCTATATCCAATGTATTTTTAATATCGTCCAAAGGGTTTGAATTCAGTATGATTAAATCAGCCAATTTGCCTTTTGCCAATGAACCAATATCATTTTGTGCGCCCAA
Source organism: Fidelibacterota bacterium UBA7303 (assembly GCA_002471805.1). GTDB lineage: Bacteria > Fidelibacterota > Marinisomatia > Marinisomatales > UBA1611 > UBA2134. The sequence goes on from DKQR01000159.1 coordinate 5,609, forward strand.
GAAATAAGCCCCTTCATTTGTGGCTAATTCTAGTGCACCCATTGGTCCCATTGCCGATGCGGCAACCCAAACCTCCCAATGTGAGGCAATACCATGCTGTTGTCCATGAGACCCAATTGCGCCATGCCCACCTTCGGCCATAATATCAGCTAATACCTGGGCTAAAAAAGGATAACTGTAATCTGTTTGAGGTCTTAGTTCCCGTCTGCGACTATGGGGAACCAGCTGCTGCCAAGGTATCCATAATCTTAATTTCTTATTTTTCCACACTTTTGATTCTGCAAAAAAATATTCATCATTCCATGGACCAGGTCCACCAACCATGAATGTTGGAGAATATACCGTTTTTGCTTTACCAAAAAATTTTGCAGCATCATTATATATTGGCATATAACTAATTGGATGCTCCCATGCAGTTTGTCCATCCATGATCATAGACAAATTATAATTTAAATCTCCACCTTCAGAAGTAACCATTAACCCATACTTGCGCGCAATGTCTGATACCCACTGCCGTTGTTTTCTATAAGGCTGCATATACTGTTTTAGTGATACAGCTCCCCACGAAGAAAGACGTTTAATATTGTCTTCAGTTATTTCATAGCTCGTCAATTCATTTTGCCTAGGGCCATCTCCTGCGTACAAAGGATCCCCAGTGCTATAGGTCCGAGAACCAATAAGCGCACCCGTTTCAATCATTTCCGCAGCCGGGAAAACATCCTGGGACCACATAGAATTATCAAGGTTTGAAGTAACACCATATGCCAATGGCACGGATGCCTCAAATGTTTTCATTGGAATAATTCCACGATATTCTCTGTAAAAATGCGAGTGCATATCTATTAATCCAGGTATGATTGTTTTACCCTTCAGATCCACTATTTTATCCGCATTTGATTTATCACATTCACCTAAACAGGAAATCCTTCCTTTTTTTATTACTATATCACCGTTATCAATAACTTTTCGGTTATCCATAGTAAGTATTCGGGCACCAGTAAGGACAATAGTTCCTCGAGCAATATTCCGGGGTACTACAAGATCAATATTGAATGTATCCGTCTTTGAGGATTCAGTATCATAGGTAAAATATTGTGAGCCACTACCAAATTGAACGGTTTTTTCATCTAGCCAGCTTGGATGTATACCTCCTTGGTAGCTTAGTTTTTCTACGGGCAAAACGCCTTTCCCATCCCTCTTGTCAATAACAACTGGAGAAGAAAAACGTCCATCCATTGGCATAGGAACAAGATAAATGTTATCACCTTCATTGAAGGTGACCCATTTTGAGTTTGAAGATATCATCACCTCATCTGCATGTGGAAAAATGAAATGGACTCGTTTATCTCTTCCTTCATTATTGACCGAAATTAGGCTGGTTGAATCACCTCGACTTGCACCCATTTGAGGAAAAAATATTCTGTTATTTTTTCCAAATGATGGTCGCACAAATTGGGTTCGAGCAAATGGAACTGGTACTGGAACTCTAATGATTTCTTTAAACTTACCTCCCGAAGAAGAAATGGTAAGGATATCGTAGTAAGGATTATCGGCCATAGTTCTTGTTCGCGCAGTAGCACCAGCACCTCTGACAACTGCTATCTCTTTACCATCGGAACTCCAAACAGGATGCATATATTCTCCATATACGTTTGATAAACGTGTAGGAGAACCACCTGTAGAACGCACTTTCCATAAATAACCTGCTCCAGTTTCATCAACAGTAACAAATGCTATCCATTTACCATCTGGTGACCAAGTTGGTGCATATTCAAATTCACGGAAATCAGCCTTGGTTAATCGTTTAGGGGTTCCATTAGGAAGGGGCATAAAATATATCTTCCCTACAGCTTGGAATGCAACAGCACTACCATTTGGAGCACCTACATGATAACGTGTGAATTGCACTTTAAATGGACTATCAGAAATATCAAATTGTTTATAAGCCTGTTCTGAAATAGTTCTTTTTACACTTGCGGTAAAGGGGATTGTTTTAATTTTTCCAGATTTAATATCCAGACGCCTTAGCTTACCGCCTTGAGATAGAATGATGGATTTTCCTTTTCCATCCCAACTATATGCTGGCAAAACTCTTATAGTTTTCATGCCTTCAGTCATATCCTGTTCAATAGGATCCATAATTACTCGTTCATCGCCTGTTAATAAATCCCGGAGCCATAATGCAGTGCGAGGACCAAACTCATGACCTTTCCAAGTAATAGTACCATCAGGAATACGTCTTGCAAACGCTAGCCAACGGCCATCAGGTGAAATCTCAGGGGCATATGCTCCTCCAGATGAAAGTCTTAATTGTCTTGTAGGAGCACCACTTGTAACTGGGGTGATTTCTCCTGTGTCAAATTCATACCTCTCTATATTTATTGCACCTTGAAGTATATCACTTACATTCCAGGATACTACTTCTCCGGGTGTTCTTTTATGAAAATATAGATATTCCCCATCTTCTGAAATGGACGGCCATTTTGCACCTTGTAGTTCTTTACCACCTATCTTTATTCCTTTACCACCATTTCGGTGATACATATAAATCCCTGAATCTTTTCCTCTGGATGGGCCTCTAAGAACTGATTGCCTTGAAACAATTATATATTCACCGTCCGGTGTCCAAGTTGGGTGACTAGCGCGCAGATTTAAATCTTCAAAAATAGATCTGGGATTTGATCCATCAGCATCCATGACCCAGAGATTATTTTGTCCTGCTCGATCAGAAATAAATGCAATTGATTTTCCATTTGGAGAATATCGTGGATGATAGTTCAGGGCTACACCAGTGTTCTGTGTAAGAACTCGTGCATTACCGCCTTTAGCAGGAATTCGATAAATATTAGCCAATAAATCAAAAACTATCCATTTTTCATCTGGGGAAATATCAACAGACATCCAAGTACCTTCTTCAGTATTGAAGGATATATCCCGAGTTGTTCCCCTAGCTAGGGTTACATCCCATTCTTGTATATCTTCTTGGGCAACAGACGCTATAGGAAATAAAAATACAGTGACAATTAATTGCTTCATCAGTTTTGAATTCATAATTCTACCTCGTTGAATTTGGATTTAAGAACAATGTGATATTTTTAACTGCAATTCGTTAATTGTTTTTTTCAAGTATTACTTCTGGAAATATTGTTTTGGGATTATCAAGTAACTTGGATGGTTCCTTTTTAAGATAGTAATCAAAAAAAGAAACTGTCAAAGAATTAATAATTTCATACGCTCTAAACGCTTTCAGGTCACCAGCATATTCGGGGTAAAGTAACACCAGGTCTGAGAAATGACCGTGAGCAGCACCTTTGATGGTAACATCATACCAATCATTTTTTGATCTGGTCTTCAATTGTTGGTCATTAGCACTGACCATTTTTATTAATTCATCCATTATTTTTTTATTTTTTCTCGATTCTTGATCATCTTTCCCTTTCGGTGCTTCAGGCATTATTCCGCTATGGAACAACATAAAAGGAGCTTTTATTATTTCCTTCTCAGCATCACCAAATAGTTGCCCGTCATGATCCACGGCAGCTTTTATACGTTCATCAACAATACATGCTTTTATCGAAGTGGCTCCCCCAAATGACCAGCCATACATTCCAATTTTGTCCAGATCAAGGATCTTATTAAAGCGACCTTCCTCATTTAACTCAGTAATTTTGTCAATTACAAATCTTGCATCAGCCACCCATTGAGGGAAGTGATGTTCATCAAGATAATCCCAATATGTTAACGCATCCTTCAGCAAATCTCCTGTTGGCTCTGGAGAGGAGAGTGTATCTACTTTTATGCTTTCCCCATTAGGCAGTAACTGTGTTTTATTAAATCCGTTATGCCCAACGGAAAAAACAACGTAACCGTGGCTAGCCAATTCTTCCGTTGTGAATGTGCTTGTGAACCGTGTCCACCCTCCCCCATGATTATAAATAAGAACCGGGAAACGACCCGCACTTCTCACTGGTGGTGAACCACGTATGGCACTTGTCCTTACATGTTGAACCTTATCGAAATCTTTATTGGTCCCAAATTCGCTCAAATTTGAAACGTACATAGCTTTCTTTCCTGAATGGGTAATAGTAGGATACCACGCCCGAACCAATATATTGCGTGAATCATCCCTAACCTTAGTAAATATTTCTTCTCTCGAATCATCAGTCCAGAAATAGTCTGTCATTCCAACAGAATAGACTCCCGTTGGCTCTGGAAAAGGTCTCTCCGGAATGGAAGGTGCATCAGGGACTGATGACAAAGTAGGCAAACTGTTACGTAACTTAATGAACTTCAAATTTTGAACTCGGCCACCACTCAATAGGAAACCAGTAACATTTCCAGGAGATATTGCATTATCATCTTCCCATAAGAAGCGAATACTAGAGAAGAACCATTTGTCTCCATTAAATTGATTTTTAAAGATTGGTTTAAGTTTAATTTTTCCATGACGCACATGTGTTGCAATTAACAAGTTGTCTTTTTTAGAAAGATTATACACCGCCTCTAATTCAGGACTATAATATTGTCCTTCTAAAATTTTTAATTCCCTCTCAGAGACCGTAAATGGGGGTATATGCACCCCTTCCCCATATTTTTCACCCGTTTGTGTAAAAACTGTAAATGAATTATCCGCAGGTACATCACCAATCTCAAATGCCAATATCATTTCCAAGTCTTTGATCCAGAATTGTTTGTCACTTACAGGAATCAAACGCATTGCAGATTGATCAGCAACTCTTGCATAAACTGATGACCATCTTTTATATAGTTCAACTATCATGCCGCTATCCAACTGGTATCTACCTATGATAGAATCAAGTGTTTCATCATCCACTTCAACTTCTTGCAGTTCATTTTGACCTTCTGGCGCACTGTATTGACTGAATTCTTCTTCTAACAATAAATCCGCAATTTGATATGCCCTCTTTTTTGGACCCGCACTGGCCAGGTTTGTCAACACAACAATTCCTACTTCTTTCTCTGGGAACCAGACAACATGTGATCTAAAACCAGCATCCGCACCACCATGACTCACCGTTTTTAAACCTTTATAATCTCCAATGACAATACCATGAGCGTAGGCTATTTTTTCGCCATTATTCAAAACACCTTGTAGTTGCATTTCATCTAACAATGCAGCACCACCAACGTCCGTATGGCGAAAATTATCCAGCCATTTAACAAGATCAATAGCAGTTGTGAAAAGACTCGTTGCTCCCACATTAGCATAACTCAATATGGATTTTTTTAACTTTCCTTTGTCTTTTTTATAAGAATATGCACGGTCTTTTACTATATGTTCATGATCATCATGGAAATGGGTAGAACTCATTCCAAGTGGTTCAAATATTCTTTCCCTCGCAAATTGTGCAAGTGTTTTGCCAGAGACACTTTCGATAATTTGACCCAATAATGTATATCCCATATTGGAATACATATATTTTGTATTGGGTTCAAAGTTCAATCTTTTTTGGCGTTGAATGAGTTGAAGAACATGGTCAGTTGTAATTACATCATCCAAGCGCCAACCGCTGATGGCTAATAACTCCCATTGATCTCGTATACCACTGGTCATCTGTAACATTTGTCGAATTGTAACTGGATAATTGTACTTGGGAACATAGGGTAAATATTGCTGTACTTGATCATCAAGAGATAATTCCCCATCATAAGCAAGTAGCATTATGGACATCGCAGTAAATTGCTTTGATACAGAAGCTACATGGAAAATTGTGTTTTCTTTTACTGGCAGACTGTATTCAATCTGTGCATTCCCATATTGCTTCCTCAGTTCTATTTTGCCTTGTCTAATTACGGCTACTGAAGCACCTGGACTATCTAAACTAGATAAATCTTCAAAAATCGAATCCACTTTTTTATCTAATTCATTATCCATTGAATACTGGTAAGAACAGTTGCTAAAAAACAAAAACATGATCACAGATAAATAAAAAGGGTAAAAATCTACCCGTATCATGATTTTTTTCATGTTTTAACCATTATTTTTTTATTACAACACCAGGCAAGTTTCCAGTTAATTCCCCTTTTTCAACTGTAAAATGTCCATTTACTATAACATACTCTATACCTTCGGAGTACAAATCTGGGTTCAAGACTGTGGCATTGTCCCTAATTTTATTAAAATCAAAGATTGTAATATCAGCAAAATAATTTTCCTTTAAATATCCTCGATCTTTTAATCCAACTACGCTAGCTGGCAAACCTGTCATTGAACGAATTGCAAAAGGTAATGTCGTAGTTTTCAAATCTTTAACATAACGAGCAATACGACGAGTGAATGCGCCAAAATGCCTGGGATGTGCACCTGGTGAAGATTCAAAACCTTTTGCCCCTTTAACACCACTAACTGCAGCATCAGAACTGGTAATAGCATAATCTTGCTTATAATAATTCGTCACATCTATATCATTTATACCATAACCTCTAGTCCAAGCACCTCCCAGAACATCTTTATAGCCATTTAAAGCCATGTATACAACAACCTCTTGATATGTCGTGTTTCGATCTTGAGCAATCTGTTGTAAAGTTTTACCAACAAAATTAGACTCAGGATAGTCCACCACCACAACTCTGTCTTGACCACCGTTATGATCAACAATCCAGGAGATGTCTCTAGTAATTATTTCACGTATAGAAAGATTGGACCAATTACGTTTTAAGTTTTTACGGGAATTTTTGAATAATGACTTATCTCTCCACAAAGGATTATCCCGACCTCCATCAATTGATACTTTTTTGTCAACCAATGCCCATTTGGGAATCATGGGTCTTGGACCACCGCCGAAAGTTTCATATGGATATACATCAATAAAAACCTGCAATCCTTCATCTCGGGCATTTTTAATTACTTTCAGATCATGCGAAGATCTACCAAAAGAGGAACGACCTCTAGATTTGTGATGACTCCCAACGACTCGAATCCCGGTAACACGCGCAATCTGAATGGTTTCTTCCAATGCTTGCAAACCATCAACTTGCCATCCGGTAGCTGTACTTGGCAATTGCCAAAGAGGCATTATAGCCTCACTTCGCTGGTGAGCAATATAAAAACCATCGTAATCGGAAATAACTTCACCTAAAGCAAGCAATTCTGCCGTATCACTAAAACGGGCAGGTCTATATTCCACTCCTGCTCCCATACCGAAGGCCCCAAGTTCTAGACCTTCTCGAAGTAATTCCCTCATTTTATTAATTTCTTTTTGAGTGGCTATACGTTCATAGTCTTCTTTCATAACTTCGGATCGTATGGTACTATGGCCCACCATCAGTATCAAATTCATTCCATGGCCTTTTTGTTTGAGCTCGTCAATCTCTTTAGTCAAAGGCCAAGTCGTATTCCTTCCATCAGGACCGCCAAGTACTGTGGTAAGGCCTTGGCTAGTAAGACTTTTTGCCATTCGTGCCTCAGCAAACTCAGATGTCATTGCTCCATCAGCATGTGAGTGAAGATCTATAAAACCCGGTGTAACATACAAGCCAGTGGCATCAATATTTTGTTTAGCTGTTTCATCACTAAGGTTCTTGATTGCAACAATTTTCCCACTAACAATACCTATATCTGAACTGAACCATGGATTACCTGTACCATCAATTATGCGGCCGTTTCGAATAATTAAATCATAAGATCTCTGTGCTCCAAGCTGATGAGAACAAAAAATAAATATGACTAATAAAAAGTTGGTGACCTTGTTCCTTATTATCATGTTTCTCCTCCTTATGATTTCAGCTGAGTAATTGTAAAAACTATTTTGAGTATTTAATTATTTGTTCTTTTGAATTTTATATTTTTTACCCGACCAGTATTTAGTGTAAATTTTTTGTAATTCTTGTCAAACTCTAGAGTTATCCATTTATCTTTTTTAAACGTAAAAGGACCTGTTGGCTTCAAGGTTACGGGGTCCAAATAACGGGTTTGGCATGTCAATGAGTCATTTTTCATATAAAAATAGTACGATGTTTCCAGTTCTGATGAAAAGAACGTACCACTAAATTTGGAAATTTGTTGTCTATCCATATTAAAATCAGTTTCATCTAGTTCACCGCTAGAAAGCTCCTCTTCATTTGCCTTAGGACCTGAATCAACTAATATATCAGCCAAGTAGACATCACTGATTTTTCTAGCCAAATCACTTGGTTTCATTGAAAACAAATTTGCAAGAATTATAACCGAAAATCGCTGCTCTGGGAACCGCAGCATATGTGTTCTAAATCCCAAATAACCACCACTGTGACCAATTGTTTTTAGTCCCTTATATTCTCCGTGTACAAGACCAAAGGCATAATCAAGAGTATCCCCATTATTCAATATTCCTTTGGCTCGAATTGTCTCCATCAATTTTTCCCCAGATCCAATTTTGTTACTATAATAGTTTTTATCCCATAGAATCAAATCATCTATATTAGAATACAGTCCACCTGAACCAACCAGGTCAAAACTACTGTGGACTCTTTCAAGCACTGAATCATTTTTTACATAGCTTTCGGCACGATTTTTTATAATCATATTACGATTATCATTGAAATGAGTATTATTCATCTCTAAAGGTTGGAAGAAATATTGGTTGGTATAATCACGGAGTGACATTCCAGTTACTCTTTTTACAAGTACAGCCATTAAAAAATAACCAGAATTAGAATACATGTATTGATCACCCGGTTTAAAATTGAGTGCTTTTTGCCTTGCAATAAGATTAATTATTTCTTGTTCATCGAAAACATCTGCATAAGATCGTCCTTTCAAAACCCATAGGTTCAAGTAATCTCGCAATCCGCTAGTATGATGGATTAGATTTCGTATTGTAACCCTGTAACCATAATCAGGAATTTCAGGAAAGTATTTTCTAATATCATCGTCCAATGATATTCTGCCTTGCTCTTCTAAAAGTGCCATTGACATTGCAGTAAATTGCTTTGATACAGAGGCTAAATAAAAAACCGTATTAGGAGCATTGGGATAATCATAATCTAAATTGCCATAACCAAAACCTCCTTTATACAAAACCTTTCCATCTTTTATAACAGCGAATGACCCGCCGGGCGAACCAGATTTATTCCATTCTAAAAGAAGTTTATCCACTGCATTTTCTTCATTGCTATCTTCACATCCGATTAGAAGAATAAGGCTTAAAGAAAGAAATGTCCTTTTAATAATTATAACTCTAGCCTATCTATTAATTCTTTTTAATTCAACCCAATGAGTTAATGCATTACGTACACGTTTTTCTGGTACAGGTACTGCGATCAAAGATCCGTTAAGTTTACTTTGGCGGAACTTAACATCAAGCCTCAACTTATATTTGACGCGATTAATATCATCTGTACCAAGATCACCATGAAATTCACCATTAAGAAAATTATTTTTAAAACTTATTTCATTTAAAACAGACCAAGGCTGCTCATCAATGCGGATAAATGCATAGCCTGATTTATCAATCATTAAATTTACTTTTCTTTCCCCATTATAGGTTTCTACTGCACCAGACCATGTACCGTAAAGTTTCTTTTCTTTAATGATAAGAGGGCCTATTCCTTCATCTTTTTTCCCCTCAGAATTTGTAGTGATTTCACTAGGAGGTTCAAAGAGCTGTGGCAATAAAAGCTCCACAATTTTATTTTCTAGTTCCGTTACTAATGACGTACTTTTATTACACAGAATCACAATGGCAATATCTTGATCAGGCAATAGAATTAACTGGGTACGTACACCACCCATACCGCCACCATGTCCTACAATTTTCAATCCTTTATTGTTTGTCCTAACAGACCAACCTAGGCCATAACCAAATTCTTTTCTTGGGATATTACCTTTAGGTCGAGCATAACTTTCCTCAGCCATAAGATCTATAGATTTAGTGGTAATAATCTGACGTTGTTCTGGAAGTCTATTTTTCAAATGAAACATTCCAAACCGAACAAGATCATGCGCACTTGCAAAAACTGCCGATGCACCTGGATGATCAAAATCATAGAATGGAATGGGCTCACCTTCAGGATTATACCTAACAGCTGCATGTTTCTCGAGGTTTGGACCAATATTTACGGTAGTATGATTAAGCCCTAAGGGTAAGAATACTTCATTTCGCATAAAATCAGAATAAGATCGACCAGAAGTTCTCTCAATGATATAATCTAAGATTCCATAACCTAAGTTAGAATACTGCCATCGCTCCCCAGGTTTTGTAACAAGATTACCATATCTCATTATGGTTATATCCATAGGTGGTCTTGTATACGGTTCATCTGCATAAAAAAACTGGTAATGAAGTGGAAGTCCAGAACTATGATTCAACAAACGCCTAACCGTAGCACCTTTGGCATTAAATGAATGTCCATTTAGTTTAGCTAAGCCAAGGTAATTATTTGCTGGATCATCTAGATCAATTAGTCCTCTTTCAGTAAGAACCATTATTCCCGTGGCCGTAATTGGTTTAGAAATCGAAGCTAATGAATACATTGTATGAGGCGTAGCTGGAATTTGGTTTTCACGATCAGCCATACCCCACGCTTCTTCCCAAATTATCTCCCCATTACGTGCTACTGCCACCGCCAAGGATGGAATATCTTTTTCTACCAAGGTTTTTTGAATAAAAGACTGAACTGTCCTTAGTTCAGCAGATGCTTGGGCTTCATTCTCAGCAAGTAGCGGGCAGGTAATTAAGACAAAAAAACCAACAATACGATTACGTACTAACATCATAGTATCTTCCTTAATTTATTTATTTTAATTCAACTAATACCTCCAACTTTTCAGGTCAGCTCCGGAAGGTGCGGTCTTTTCCATCCGCTCTACAGCCTTGGGAATAAACATTTGATTATATCGAAGTCGGGATAAGGCGTTAGGTCGTGTCTGGTCA